>CALUGP010000009.1 GCA_944320195.1 uncultured Prevotella sp.
ATATTTACCGACCTTGATACGGGGAATATTATGGTATTTCACATAATGGTAGAGTTGGTCCCGTGTCAGATTGAATCGCTCCATCGCTTCGGCAATGGTGTAGTATTTGGGCTCTTCGGGAGCTATGAGACCTTTGGCAATGTCCACATGCTTCTTGGAGTAGTACACCATGATGCCGACTTTCTTTTTGGGAATGGCATTCTTTGATACAAAAGAATAGATGGCCGTTAGTGTCATGCCGAACTTCTCCTGCATATCTTGCGTGCTGTACCATTCCTTGATTTCAGGATCGGGAGCTTTCTTTGCAAAGTAGTCATCAATATGCTTTTTGCTCCAATAGGTTTTACCACGGTTAAATGTCCTGGGGATATTATGCTCTTTAGCTATATGAAATATCCAGGAATCTTTGACACCGAATTTCTCTTTAATCTCATTGGTGGTATAGAAGTCTGTGATAGGGATTGTATCTTTGGGCATTCGATATTGATAAGGCTTATTTTGAAGCATAGCATCAATATCAGTCCTCCTGATAAATGAAAGCCTACTGCTAATTTTAGACGCTTTAAGGTGACCTGCCTTTACCATGGTATAGATAGCCTGGCGAGATAGGCCTAACAGACGTCCTGTTTCTGAAAAGGAAAGATATTCCTTCTCCTTAATGTCTTCAATGATGCGTTCAGTTTTCTGAACTTGAGTTTGTGACTCTGTTGTCTGCACTCGTTTTGTGCGTATGGCCCGTTTATAGGCAAAATTTGCACACCTGTGTGAACAGAACCCCGTAGAAACTTTCTGAGCCTCGAATTCTTTACCGCACCACTCACAAATCTTTTTAATTCTAAAGTTACTAGTTGCCATTTTTACTTAATATTTAGGGGTTAATTCTCCTTCATTTCTCCTGTTTTTTGTCAACCATCGTAAACTATTGTCAACCATAGTCAACATTCTCCACGACCTTGCCAACGATAATCCTCGGATTTTCGTGGTGAGGTACACAGGAGGTACAAAAAATGGCGTAAAAAGGCTTAGCAACGATTATCAACGATACTTGTGCAACAAAAAAGGCGCCCGTAAAGAGCGCCATATTAATCGATTATAATCAATTTAACTATTTGATAATCAGGTATTTACTTGCCGATGCAAAAGTGCTTGAAGATGTTTTGAAGTGTCTCCTCGCTTGTGATTTCGCCGCCGGTTATTTCTGCGAGATATTGCAGGCAGTCGCGGAGGTCTTGCGCCACGAGGTCTGCGGGCAGGCCGTCGGCGAGGCCTTGGCGCACGCGGCGGATGGCATCCAAGGCATGGGTGAGTGCCTCGTAGTGGCGGACGTTGGTTACAACTACGTCGGCTGAAGATATTTCGGGTATGTTGGCGGCTTCCGTGAGCATCTGTTTCAAGGCGTCGATGTTGGTGCCTTGTTTTGCAGATATTGATATGCTGCGTGTTTTTTCAGGAATGTCGGCAATAGCAGGTTGTGGCATTGTGGTTGCTACATCCGATTTATTGTATGCCATTATGAGCTGTTTCTCGGTGCAGAGGGGTATTATTTTTTCGGCTAGCTCTTTAGTTCTTGATTGGTTTTCAGTTGCATCGATAATCCACAGCACTATTTCGGCTTGGCTGATTTTCTTGAATGTGCGGTCAATGCCGAGGCGTTCTATTTTGTCGTCGGTATCGCGTATTCCGGCGGTGTCGATGAAGCGGAATGTCACGCCGCCTATGTTCACCGTGTCTTCGATTACGTCGCGCGTAGTGCCGTGTATGTCGCTTACGATGGCGCGGTCTTCACCAACGAGCGCGTTGAGCAGGGTGGACTTGCCAGCGTTGGTTTCGCCGACTATTGCTACGGGCACGCCGTTTTTTATGGCGTTGCCTACCGAGAACGATGAGGCCAGCTTTGATATTACGTCGTCTATCTGCCGGGCTATGGCTGAAAGTTCCGTGCGGTTTGCAAATTCAAGTTCTTCGTGGTCGCTGAAGTCAAGTTCAAGCTCCATAAGCGACGTAAGACGAAGCAACTGGTCGCGCAGTTCGGTTAGCTTGCTGCTGAATGTTCCGCGCATTTGGTTCATTGCGATGCGGTGGGTGGCTGTTGACGATGACGCAATCAGGTCGGCCACGGCTTCGGCCTGGCTGAGGTCCATCTTGCCGTTGAGGAACGCGCGGCGGGTGAATTCGCCCGGTCCGGCCGCGCGGCATCCGTTGTCGATGAGCAGCTGCATCACTTGTTGCAGGATGTAGGCCGAGCCGTGGCATGATATTTCGGTTGAGTCTTCCCCCGTGTAAGAGTGCGGCGCGCGGAAGAGGCTTACCAGCACTTCGTCAACGGTTTCGCCGCGGCTGTCGCTGATGCTGCCAAGCGTCAGGGTGTATGCTTCTCGCTCGGCCAGCGGCCAGCGGTCGCGGCCCGTGGGGGAGAATATGCAGTCGGTCACGGCTATGGCATCCTTGCCCGAGACGCGTATCACGCCTATGGCTCCGCCTTGTGCCGTGGCAATGGCGCAAATGGTGTCTTCTGTGTTCATTTGTATGCTTATGAGTTGCGGTTGGATGTTGTTTATATAAACAAACTGCCTGCCTGGTACACTGCGGCCGACACGAGCCATGCCAGCGCAGTGGTGTACACTGCGGCGAAGGCCGCCCACCGCCAGCTGCCCGTTTCGCCCTTTATGGCGGCGATGGTGGCTATGCAAGGGAAGTAGATCAGCACGAACAGCAAGTAGGAGAATGCTATGAGCGGCGTTATTCCGTCAGCCTGCATCTTCAGCCGTAGCGTTTCGTACTTTTTCGAGTTGTCCGCCGTGTTGTCGGCCACGGCCTCGTCGTCAGCGTAGAGCACTCCCATAGTCGAGGCCACTATCTCCTTTGCGCCGACGCCGGCAATGAGGCTTACGTCAAGCTTCCAGTCGAAGCCCTGTGCGCGGAACGCCGGCTCTATGGCCTTGCCTATCCGGCCTATGTAGCTTTGTTCCTGCTGTGCCTGTGTCCCAAGGCTGTCGTTGTGTGGGAAATAGCCCAAAGCCCATACGATAATGCTGGCAACGAGGATTATGCCGCCCATCTTTTTCAGGTATTGCTTGCCCTTTTCCCATGTGTGGCGTGCCATGGCCTTGGCCGTGGGGAAGCGGTAGGGGGGCAGCTCCATCACGAAGGGCGTGTCGTCGCCCTTTATCATCCACCGGCTGAACAGGCGGCTCACAAGCACGGCGAGCACTATGCCTACGATGTAAAGTGAAATCATGATGAGCGACTGGTACTTGGCGGCGAAGAACGTGCCTATTATCATTATGTAAATGGGCAGCCTGGCACTGCAACTCATCAGCGGCAACACCAATATGGTAATGAGCCTGCTGCGGCGGCTCTCTATTGTCCTGGTAGCCATTACGGCAGGGACGTTGCACCCGAAACCCATGATGAGTGGGATGAACGACTTGCCGTGCAGCCCCATCTTGTGCATCAGCTTGTCCATTATGAACGCCGCGCGCGCCATGTAGCCGGAGTCTTCCATGAACGAGATGAAGGCGTACAGGATTAGAATTTGCGGCAGGAACACTATGACCGAGCCTACTCCGGCTATCACGCCGTCGGCCAGCATCGCCTTCAAAGGCCCGTCGGGCAGTGTCTGCCTTGCCAAGTCGCCGAGCGCGGCCACGCCGGCGTCAATCCAGTCCATAGGGTATTGCCCGAGGGTGAACGTCACCTCGAACATCACGTACAGGAAAAGGAAGAACAATGGGAAGCCCACGTACTTGTTGGTTATCACGGAGTCTATCACGTGCGTTGTCTGGTAAGTGTCTGTCTTGGTGCCCTCCTCGCATCCGGCCTCGTGCAGCGCGCCGTGTATTATGCCATACTTGGCGTTCATTATGGCCGTCTCGCTGTCTTCCTTGGTCTCTTTCATGATGAAGTCGGCCGCCTTGTCACGTGCCTGGATGACAGCGTCGCCGTTGGGCAGCGATCTTGCCAGCTCCTCCGCCTTGGCGTCCTTCTCGAGCAGCTTGATGGAGAGGAAGCGCGTGGAGTACTTGTATCTGATTTGCTCGTTCTTCTGCAGCTCGGCCTTCACCTCGTCTATGCCACGCTCTATGTAGCGGCCGTGGTTCAGGTGCACGTGGCGCACGCCGCCCTTGCCGGGCACGGGCCGTCCCTCGTACACGTCGATAACGGTTCTGAACAGCTCGTCCACTCCGCGTCCCGTCTTGAACACCGTGGGCACCATCGGGAAACCCAGAAGCTCTCCCAGCTTGTCGTAGTCGAGCCTGTCGCCGCGCCGCTCGAACTCGTCATACATGTTGAGCGCGCCCACGATGTTGAGGTTCATGTCGACGAGCTGCGTCGTAAGGTAAAGGTTGCGCTCCAGGTTGCTCGCGTCGATGACGTTTATTATCACGTCTGGCGTGCTGTCGATGATCTGGCGGCGCACGTAGAGTTCCTCGGGGCTGTAGGCCGAGAGGGAGTAAGTGCCGGGCAGGTCGACAAGGTTTATGCGGTAGCCGTCAAATTCGGCGCGCCCCTCCTTCGCGTCCACCGTCACGCCCGAGTAGTTGCCCACGCGCTCGTGGGCGCCCGAGGCGAAGTTGAACAGTGATGTCTTGCCGCAGTTGGGGTTGCCGACAAGGGCCACGTTTATCGTGCGGCTCCTCTTCATGGCGGCGCCCATCAGTCGCTCGTCTGTCATGCCGTCGCCGCCGGCGGCGCTTTCAGACACATGCGTCATGCCCAGCTTGCGCGCTTCCTCCTCCTCGAGGCGGCGCGCCTCGCCGGCTGAGACCACCTCTATCATCGCAGCCTCAGAGCGGCGCAGGGAAATCTCGTAGCCCATTATCTTGTATTTCACGGGGTCTTGCAGTGGGGCGTTGAGCATCACGGTCACCATCTTGCCGCGGATGAAGCCCATCTCCACAATGCGCTTGCGGAAGCCTCCGTGCCCCAGCACTTTTACCACAACGGCCCTTTCGCCCGTGTTCAGTTCTGACAGTCTCATTCTTTTAGTTTTAGGATAAGCCGTTGCAAAATTAGCAAATTTCGGCGACTTGTCTGCATCTGCCGCCGCAAAATACCCGCTAATTGCGATACTTTCCCGTGGTACGGGTGGCATTGCCGGTGTCGTCAAGAAAGTAAGAAGCATGATTCCCGGCCTTGGCCGGGAGCAAGTGTTGTCAGGCTTTCTCGAATACCATTATGGTATGTTTTAGCCAAAAAAGCGAGGCGCAGCTTCTCAGATACCTGCTGACGGGAGTACTGAAGAAGAATCCGCGTTCAAACATTTTTCCTATTATGTAATGGTTGGGATGACAGTTTACATGTCCGTCGCCCTTTTGTCCGTCTATGGCCCAGCTCATGATTATGTATTTTGCCGAGTTGCGCGCCAGGTTGTCAAGGTAAGTGTCTTCCCATTTGTTTGGGATGTGCTCGCCGACTTCAAGACTGAAAACCATGTCGAAAGGCTCGTCCGCTTCAAGTTCGTCAGTAAGGTTTGCGCATTGGCAGTAAAAACCGTTTGCAAACAGAGGGGCCGACATCTTTTCCACATTTGGATTGCCGTCATACCCGTCGGCCTCGTATCCGTATTTTCGGAACAGTGCCACATACCACCCTGGGCCGCAGCCAAGGTCGGCAATGGTTTTGACTCCCATATACGGCAGCAGGCGGAGCAAGCCTTGGGCAAGGCCGTTGTCATAACAGTGACCTGTGAACGTCGTGCTCGTCCATTGTCCGTTAGGTGATATTTGAATGTCCTCGTCAGCCATGATGTATTCGTTGATCAGCGATATCAGCGTGGCCGATTGTTTTTCGTCAACCTTTCTGGCGAACAGCCTGTCAGAGGTGGCAATGTGCCACCAGTATTTTTCTGTGAGGGTAAGTGGCGAAGCTCCGTTGCCTTGCCATATTATGCAACGCTGGTTGTTGTTCAATGTTTTGTCGGCAAAGTCTGAATTTAGTATCACTGTGTGGAAATACACCTCGTCAGGCGCAAACGTGTATTTCAGTCTGTTGTAAAACGGTTTGTGTTTTCTTCTATTATTTACTATATAAGCAGCGCACTTGCCTGTAATAGATATCCAGTTGGAGCCTCCATACAGGTGCTCGAATTGGTCAGGAACGCGTCTTTTGATTCCCAGCCGGCGTTGCCATTCCACAAGTCTGCCTGACAGTTTGTTGCCCGAAAGGCTTTGGCAGTCCGTAAAGTCATAGGGCAAGTAATAACGGAACCGCCTGAAAGTCCCGTTTTCCCAGCGGTTTGACGGCAGTTGCATGTATTCAATGAATTCATACCCGTTGTGCTCTTCAAAATAAGTCTTTATGTGACAAAGTTTCTTGATCGGGTAGTCCTGGCCGCTCATAAAATGTATGTAATCGTATTTTTTGTTGCTTTGGGTGATTTTCTCCAACAGAAACAGTTCTGCCTTGACAATGCTGATGCCACCCCAGTGTATGTCGTATTTGCAGAACAAATGCAGTCCGCTTTTCGCTTTTTCAAGAGTCTCGATGTCTTGCCTGCTAATATGACTTTTGCGGTCTATATGGACATAACAGTCAAAATCTTCGTCAAAAAATTTCAGCAGCCGTTCCAGTTGAGGCACATTTTTGTGCCAAAGTATCAGTAGGGCATGTTTCATTGTTGCCAAGTCGTTATTTAGTCCATTCCCATGTGTTTATATATGTACGCAGTTCATCTGGCTTCATGCTGCATACATGTGAATATTCTCGCTTTGTGCTTTTGGCCAGGTCCTTGTCATAGTCTCCGCTGTTAACTCCGCGCGTATGATACAGATGAAAAAGTCCTCCATCCACCCTTGACGGCCTTTCGCCTAAGATCTCGAGGCGATGGTATCTTTCCACGTCTTCTGGTCCCCAACCGGCAAAATGCTCGTTTTCCCATCCACATCTTCGGTAGGCTTCAACGTTGACTATAAAAGCTCCACCCACAGAATTGTATCCCGACATAAGTATGCGCGGCATGTTGTTGTTCTCAAGAATTCTTATCCTTGGGGCATGATTAAACATGGTTGAATGGAACAAGTTGACATTCCAGAATCTTCCGTCATAAGGATATGCCATTGTCAATCCTTTGTCAAGCACCAATGAATATGCTTGTTGTAATTGTCTTACCGGTGCGATTGCATCTGCATCCCAGATTGCGGCGAGTGGGGTTTCCGTTTTACGCAGCATCATGTTGATATAATGTGTACGGTGAAATATGGAATTGTTGTCTCTGACGAATTCATAGCGTAGTCCGTCGATTTTTGGCAATGACTTGATGTGTTGCATGTTGTCAGCCTCTAACACAATGTAGTTTGCCTGTATTCTGTGAGAATAGAATGTTAGCACACTGTGCAGGTTATTTAACCTGTAATCTGAATCTACGCGTATAGGAATACAAAACGTAAGCTGTGACAGATCCTTTTTCTTTGCCATGATTCTTTTGACGTACAACAGATTGTTAATTTCTTTTTTTTACTTCTTATGCCTGGTCATGTCTTAATTGACATTCAGTTTCTGTGTTAAGCATCAACCCGTAACCCAACCCATAAAACGTTTTGTTGGTTAAGCTGTTTTGGACCATCGTCCTTATTGTCAAAAGCAGGAAGTCTTTTTGGGGCATGCTTATTTGTCGTAATGCCTGAAGAAACATTTTGGGAAGCCCATATAGAAGGCTGTAAAAACCAATGTCGCCTAGCACTTCCAGCAACTGTGAATTTGTATTTGTTGGATGAATGAGGGCCCTTCCCGGGGATTTGAGATAATTATAGACAAAATTGTCACAAGCAGGTTTTTCTTCAAGCATGCAGTAAAGATCATGCACACGTGAAAGCAACAGGTCTGCCTTATATGGGAAAATTCTTTTGTCTGCGCATGTTTTTAAAAAATACATGTATGAGTTGAGTGCCGCCAACCCCAATTTTTCAGGACAAAAAAAGCCTTTAATGCTTTGATTGAGCTGCCTCTCACATTCGTCTATCATGCTTATAATGCGTTCTTCCACGCTATAGCGTTCATAAGAGTCATTGTCAGGTAGCTGCATCAGGGTGTAAATACCTGCAGAAAACAAACCGTCCTCAACGGTAAGCGATATCGGTGAATGGTAATGGTTGCGCATAAAGTCAAGGAATATCGTACCTTGCAGATTTTTTAATGAAGTGTCATGTTCGATTAAGCCTTTTTTCTTGAACAGGTCCAGTGTCCATGCCAGGCCTAAGTTTCCGTTCATGAGTGTTGCATTGTGGGCCATTCTTTCCTTTTGCACATTTTGCAGTATTTTTCCAGTCAGGTCATGCGCTTTGCCATTGTGTGTGAATTCGTAGTAAAGAGCCATGAACGTCATCAGCCCGATTCTTCCATTTCTTAACCCGAAAGGCAGTCCTTGCCATTCTTCTTGTATGAGTCTGCGGTATATAGACGACAATAGTTTTAGTTCCATGTGGAATGCAAATGAGATTTATTTATGCGGAAATAAGTTCCCTAAACAAAGAAACATATCTGCTGTTCATTTTTTCGGCAGTGTAATTTTTCAAGTATTCATTTCTCGCGGCAAGCTTTTTGGCCTCTATTTGCCCAATGGTTATCATGCTGTAGGTTGAGGCCGAATATTCAAACGAGAATTCCTTTCTGAACATATCTCTTATACCGTAATCGGGAACGTATATTACGGGAATTCCGTTCATTAGGAATTCTATCCCGACATAGCTGCATTGCTCGTGGCGTGACGGAAAGAGCCCCATGTCGACAACGGTATACAGTTCCATCATTTCTGCATGGCTTATGAAACCGATATTGGTTACAGAGCCTTGCATGTGGTCGGGCAACCATTTGTCCACATCGTCAAGACCGGCGTAGACAAGATTGCAACTGATGCTTTTACTTAACATTCCGAGCATTCCGCTTATTCTGTCGGCACCTTTTGAATATGTCAGCCGTCCTGCAAGCAATACGGTCAACCCGTCACTTGGTATGTTGTATTTCCCCTTAACAAAATCACGGGCGGCCTTTGTCATTCCAGAAACCACATGGTCTTCCATTCCGTTCCGTATAAGCCGTATCTTTTCATGGGCAATGCCGTAAAAGTCTGTCAGCATCTGGTAAGTGGATTCGCAGAGACATACTATCATGTCTGCCTGTTTGAAAGATTCCACAATGTCGTATGTGCAGTATTTGACAAACTTTCCGTCACGGCTGTTCACACTGCTGGTTTCATGTCCCATGATGTAGTCCATGTAGGCGTTTTCGTCCCCTCCAAAGACTGTAAGCCATGGCAGGTCGTGTATCACATGCACAAACTTGGCATGAGGGAAAAGTTTCCTAATAGCTTTTATGTTGAATATTACGGGACAGAAGTTGGATACGAAAATCATTTCACTGGAATGGCTGACGGCCTTTTCCATACAGGTTTCCAGTGCGGCAAACTTGTTTTGCCTTGTCTCTGGAAAATATATGTACGTGATGCCGGCTTCATGCTTTTTCGTAATGTTTTTGACAGGTGAGTCTTCTACTATGACATGCAGGTTGAAACCGCCATGGCGCAACATTCCTTTCATAAATTCTTTCATGAAGGTGTCACAGCCGGTTGTATACGGAGTGTATGCTTCAAGCATGTAAAGACTTGTCTTGTTTTCACCCATTGCCGTTAGTTTACATATTCAATGACTTTATAATCAGCCAAAACAATTTCTCGTCGCTGTCCGCCGGATTGGGTATACAGAACAGGGCAACGGCCAACGCAACGGTTATGACTGCAGTTGCTGCGATGCAGAATGCAAATGCCCGTTTAGGTATCGGCCCTATTATCCGGCGTATTTTCTTGCTTCTCAGTTCTATGTCGTCCATTATTACTCATCCAGTTGCAGTTGGTTTTTTACCAAAGTGTAATACGCGCCTTTCGCCTTGAGCAAGCCTGCATGTGTGCCTGATTCGGTAATTCTGCCATTGCCCATCACTATGATGTTGTCAGCATTCTTCACTGTGCTCAGTCGGTGAGCTATGATTACCACTGTCCTGTCCTTGAAGAAGGTTTGCAGGTTTTCTACGATTGTCCGTTCGTTCACGGTGTCGAGCGAGTTTGTTGCCTCGTCAAGGAAAATGTATTTCGGGTCGCGGTATATGGCCCGGGCTATCAGTATGCGTTGCTTTTGTCCTTGGCTTATGCCGATTCCGTTGCGTCCTATCACTGTGTCGAATTTCAGCGGCAACAACATTATGAAATCGTATATGCAGGCCTTCTTAGCCGCTTCAGCCATGCGCTTGACATCTATTTCCGAATCGTCCACAGCTATGTTGCGCGCTATTGATTCTGAGAATATCACGCCGTCCTGCATCACCACTCCGCATTGCCTTCGCCAATGTTTCAGGCTGACGTTCTTCAGTTCGTTGTCCCCAATCAGTATCTGTCCTTCGTAATTCAAGTAATACCCCAACATCAGTTTGACGAGAGTGGTCTTGCCGCTGCCTGATTCGCCGACCACAGCCGTTACGCGCTTTGCCGGGAATGCGACATTTATGCGGTCGATGGTGTTGTTTTCGGCGAATTTGTCATACTTGAAGCTAAGGCCGGATATTGTTATTCCTTTGTTCCCGTCAGTGTCGGGCACCAGTTTGGCAGAGTTGTCCTCGTCGGGCTTTTCCTGTATTTCATTGATTCTTTCCAATGACAGTTTGACGTCTTGGAGCGAGAATATGAAACTTATGAATTGCGATACAGGCGAGTTGAGCTGCCCTATGATATACTGTATGGCCAGCATGGCTCCCAGCGACAGCGTGCCGTTTATCACGGCTCCGGCCGACAGGGCTGTTATAACGATATTTTTTATTTCGTTTATGAATATGCTGCCTGCCTCTTGCGTCTGTTGCAGTTTGAGCGATTTAAGCTGTATGTCGAACAGGTCTGCCTGGATGTCCTCCCACAGCCAGCGTCGACGTTGGCAACAGTCTTGCAGCTTGGTCTCTTGCATTGTGGTGACAAACTCGAAGGTGTTGTTCTGGTTTTCGCTCTGCTTTTCAAAGTAAGCCTTGTCGAGCGATCTGCGCCGCTTCAAGAACAGCACAATCCATCCCGCATAGGCCGCCGTCCCAGCCATGAATATCAGGAATATCGTCTTGTCGTAGGCCAACAGCACCAGGCCGAAGACAACGAAGCTGAGCACTGTAAATATGATGCCGAGCACTTTATCCGTCAGGAACGATTGTATCCGCGAGTGGTCAGACATGCGCTGCATCAGATCGCCCATGTGCTTCACCTCGAAAAACGACATTGGCAGGCGTAGCAGTTTTATGAAGAAGTCGCTTATAAGCGAGATGTTCACTCTTACCGATATATGCGTCAGCAGCCAGCGGCGGATGAAGTCGGTGGCGGTTCTTCCTGTCACTATTGCCAGTTCGCCCAAGAGGATGAGCCATACAAAGTGGATGTCGTGTCTTTTTATGCCGACGTCCACTATGCTTTGCGTCAGGAATGGCATTATAAGCTGTAGCACACAGCCAAGAAACAGGCCAACGACTATCAGCGCCAGGTGTTTGTTGTATCTTGACAGATAGTTGGTTATCACCCTGAACGGGCTTTTGCCGATGTCGCTTGGGGCATGCCGGCTCTTCACGAAGTTCTGTGTAGGCTCAAGGGTCAGGGCTATGCCCCGTTCATAGCCGTTCTTTTCAGAGCTTACCCATTTTTCCTTGAACGTCTCCTCGTCATACGTCACCAGGCCGCATCCAGGGTCGGCAATGTGATATCTGTTGCGCTTTGCCTTGTACAACACCACAAAGTGGTTCTGGTTCCAATACAGTATGCATGGCGAGTCGATCTCGCGCAGCTGCCTTACCGTGAACCTGGCGGCCCTTGTGTGGAAGCCTAGGTCTTGCGCCGCCTCTGAAATTCCGAGCAATGATACGCCGCGCTTGCCTGCCGGGCAGTACATCTCAAGTTCGTCGAGTGACACAGCCTTGCCGTAATATCTGCATATCATGGCAAGGCATGCCACTCCGCATTGCATAGAGTCGTGCTGGCGTATCACACGGAATTTCATTGACACGGTAGTTTATGATTGTTGCCTTGTTATTGAGTATTTAAGCCCCGGTATACATTGATGTATTTGACTCACCTTTACAAGGACCGTTGTCATAATTTACGCATGTACCATTTGAATAAGAACCACAATTGCCACCTCCCAAGGCTTCTTCAAGCTCTCTGCGGAGTAATTCCTCACTTTTCGGTTCTTCGATAATTCTGATTTTCTTAAGCTTTGTTCTTTCCATGATGTTTTGTTTTTTTGTTATGATAAAAGTTATTTCTTCTTACTGTTGAACCGCCATTGCACGTGGAACATGAAGTACCTGGGCAGCACGGTGCGGTAAACCTCGGTGCGCGCTTGCGCGTTGATTGTGTATGACACGTTGCTCAGGTCGTGCAGCATGTCGTAGCCGTCGAGCATCAGCAGCAGATTGCCCTTGAGTGCGCGGTATGTGAGGCGTGCGTTCCACACGAAGTTGTCTGTGTTGAGCGCCTGGTCGGTGTATCCGCGGCGGTTGTACATGGTGAAGTCGGTTGACAGCTGGAAGTTTGCCGGCAGTTCGAGCGTGGCGTTCACTCCTGAGCTTACCGTCCATGTGTTCTGCCTGGTGAAGTCGGCCAGGTTGGATGTGAAGCGGTCGTGCTGCGCATTCACGTTAAGGCCTATGCTGCTCTTTCCGAGCTTGTATTTCATCCAGAGCTGGTCCATGAACTGCAGGTTGTACACCTTGCTGCGTATCAGCTCTGGCGTGTCCTGGCCTATCAGGTCTACGCTTGTAGTGTAGGTTGTCACAAAGTTGTTTGACACGGTGAGGTTCTTTATCTGCTTGTTGTATTGCAGTTTGCCATTAACACTCCAGTTGCCGTCCACGTTGTAGTAACGTCCCTCGCGCACGCCGGTGGATGAGTCGTATGTGTAGCCTTGTGACAGGGCGTTGTCTGTCTTGGTGTATTCGCCAACAATCCAAAAAGTTTTGTAGTTATATGTAAGGTTTGCATAATATCTCAGTGCGTTCTTCAGGTTGCCGTTACCCTTCATGGTGTAGAGTGGGTTGGTGGTGTCCGTTATATCCACCATTGATACAAGGTCTGGCGTGCGGCTCTGCAGTTGCAGGCCTAAGTATATACTGCTGTTTTTGTTGAATTTATATTGGAAGTATGTGTCCGTAATGTTGAACAGTACCGACCTGCGTGTCACGGTAGTGTCGACTGCCGCGCGCTGGTAGTCGAGCCTGCGGTTTGACAATACAAATGGAAATCTTATTTGAATCCATAATTTGCTCATTATCGGGTCGCCCTAATTGAATGAGATGTCAAATTTGTGATTGTTCTCCGTGTTGCGGCTCAGGTAACTGTTGCCGCGGTCGAGCGACAGCTCGTAATCGATGGCCGACGGCAGCTTGCCGAACATGAATTCGTCGACATCGTCGATGTTGTCAAGGTTGTAGAGGTTTGACGTAGACTTGTGGTAAACGTGGTTGTAGCCGTAAGTGAGGCTTAATGTCACCATCTTTGCCAGCTTCCGCGTATAGTTCAGTTCGGCTGTCAGGTCAGAGCCGAAGTCGGGAAAGTTCTTGAAGTATCGGTTGGCCGACTGCGCCGGTGTCGCGTCTTGGCCGAAGTTGATGTCGTAGTGGTTGAAGCGTTCGTCGCGCTTGTTGTCATATTTGCCAACGAGGTTGAGCACGAGCATGTCGTTGGTTCCCGGTATGTTGTATCCCTGCCACAGGTCGGTGCCCGTGGATATGGAGTGTCCCTTCTGCCGGTTCATCTCAATGTTACGGTTCAAGAGGCTGGCCAGCGCGCCCTGGCTGTCGCCGCCGTAGATGTTTTGTATGAAGTCGGTTGACACGTTGTTGAACGTTTCGTTAAACGTCGCGTTTACGTCCTGTCCCCAATAGTTCCAGTTGTTGTAGTTGAAGTATGGCTCCATGGCTATGCCATATCCGCCTTTGGTCTTATAGTACAGCTTGTGGTTGGTGCCTATTGCCCACGACTTGTTGAGCGTGCGGTTGAACTGGTAGTCGTATGTGTTGCCGTTTACCAGATAGTTTGTCCTCACGATGTCGGTGCCGTCGGTTTCGCGCGTGGTCTCGGCGTTCACGTTTCCGTTCAGTTCCCAGTGCTTGTCCAGGGTCTTTATGTCGTAGTCGAAGCCTCCGGCAATGGTCTTCCTCACGCCCGTGGGCATCTTGTCAGGAGTCCATGATGTCTGCTGGCCGGGGCGGCGGCTATCGTTAAGGTTGTTTGTGTTGAAATAGAATGAATATTGTCCGGCACCGGAGAATATCATGCCGAATAGTCGGCCCAGGTATCTGTCCTCGTTGCCATAGCCGGCTTCCGCATTAATGTTGACTCCTCCCAAGAACTGTTTTTTCATCTTCACGTCCATCACGTAGGCACCTCTGTCCAGGTCGGCGCCTGCCAGCTCGCTAAGGCGGCTGCGCTTGTTGTATATCTGTACGTCTTTCACGGTGTATGCGCCGAGGTTCTGCAGCATCAGCTGGCGGTTGTCGTTAAAGAAGTGCTTGCCGTTGAGCATCAGCTCGTCCACCTTGCGGCCGTTTACGAATATCTGGCCGTCGTCTCTCAGCTCAACTCCAGGTAGCTGCTGTATCAGGGCGTCCAGCATGGAGCCTTCGGCCAGCTTGAAGGCGTCGGCGTTGTAGACAAGGGTGTCGCCCTTGTAGTAGAATTTCACCTTAGAGGCAGTTACTACCACTTCGTCAAGCTTTTTCGACTCGTGCGTCAGGTAAACCGTGGGGATTGTCGTGCCGAATTCACGCTTGCTTAATGTCGTAAGGTCGATGTTGACATCAGTCGTCTCGTAGCCGACACAGCTGACGGATAATATGTATTTTTTACGGTCAAGGTCTATCCAGAATTCACCTGTATAAGTGAAATTTTCCGTAGGCTTACCATCCATCATCTCTCCACTGCCGAGATTTGATAATGCCATTTTCACCAATGAACTGTCTGTGGCGTTGTAAATTTTTATCGTGGCATCGTTAATCGGTCGATTGGTAAGAGCGTCATAAACTGCTCCTCTAACAGTCAATTCGCCCTCGGCAAAACCGGACAATGCAAATAACAATAAACAGAGTGTGAAATACAGTCTTCTCATGGTAAATTATTTGAAAATTTAGTTTTTATGATTGTCTTGACGTTTCCTATAATCGTATCTCAGCATAAGGAAGTCTTCTGTATGTTCCTTGAACAGCGAGCACGTGCCTTGTGCCCGTCCGGCTTTTTCGTTTTGAATCCGCCTATATGGGCAACCCCCGTCGCAGGTTGTGAAGAAGATGCAATCATTGCATTGGGGATCGTTAAGATAGTCTGCCTCGACCATATACTCATAGAGCACAGCCTCGTTGGTCATGCGGCCATCAATATTGCCGTAGCTGCGGCTGAAATCGCCCACATCGTTCCAGCATTTGTATAGTTCGCCCATAGGTCCAATGACAACTACGTTGGGATTTCTTATGCCGCATACATGTACTGTATTCGACGGATACAGGCATTTGCTGCAATAGTTGCGCTTCTTGTATACTTCCACGAGAAATGCAGCTATGGCATTGTCGTCGTAAACGCAACTGTTGTGTTTGTCTTCAGATATCTCACTTACAAAGGCAGGATAAACAGACACGTTAGGATAATTCTTGTCTTGGAAATAGTCGAACACCTCGAAGAATTCGTTGCTGTTGGTCTTGTCTACGTTTACCCTGACACTGATAGTGGTATTGGGCGAGCATTTCTGGGCTTCGTCAATGTTACTTAATATTGTCTGGTAAGTGCCGCTTCCGTCTTTTCTGTATCTGCGTGAGTCGTGTGTCTTTTCAGATCCGTCAATGGTTATCTGCACAAATGATATTTTGAGGTCTTCAAACTGTGACGCTTTGTCCGGTGTCAACAGATAACCATTGGTAATCATCCCGGCTTTGTATCCGAGTCCCAAGCCGAGCATGCGCTTCGACAACGAGACTATACGGTCGAAGGCCAGTAAAGGCTCACCACCGAACCACATAACGTTTAAATTTGTAAGGCTTGTGCGCTTCTTGACGAACGCGATGATTTCGTCCTCAACCTTGTCCGTCATGAAAATAGGTTTATGGGATGATTCGAAGCAGTATGGACAGGCGAAGTTGCAGGCCAAAGTCGGGTTTATGGTAAGTGACATGTGGCTGTTGTTGAAGCGCCTTAAAAGCATATTTGTTTTGTATCGGTTGATTTCGAGCTTTTCATCAACGTCAACTACTTTCATCTTGCGCAACAAACCAACTGTCTCCTCGTCCAAGCTGTTTAAATTGCTTGAATCTTCTTTTGCGGATATTATAACCTTGTACACGTCGCCGTCCAACTCGGCAAAGCTGTTGGACAGCGGCGCGTAAAGGAAATATCTTCCGTCGCGTTCAAACGTATAAAGATATTTTGAAAGATTTAGCATAGATTAATCCCATTTACCACAATAATCTTCCGATGATGTGTCAGCCTTGCAATTTGATGTTGAAAAAAAGGCTGTGCAACCCGTTGATGAATAAGACCCACAGCTGAAACCAGCCAATGCTTCTTCAAGTTCTTGTTGGAGTAGTTCTTCACTCTTCGGTTCTTCAATGATCCGGATTTTCTTTAAGGTTGTCTTTCCCATGATTGATAATTTTTTGTTGTTAATAAATTAATGTATAACTTATTTGACGTTTTTATCATTTATAGATTATTGCGGTGGGGAAACGTTTGTGTGTTTCTGTAGGCCGTAGTTTTTCATCCTTGTTCGTGGAAAAATTACAAAAAATTATTTAAACCGCGTGGAATTTTTTTGATAAAAAAACGGGTTCTTTTGGTAAAAATGCAATTTTTACGTCATTATTTAACGTGATTCCGCTAAAATCAGTCCTGCGTTGTATGAGATTGTAATGAATACGTCGTGAGTTCGGCAAAACTGTAATGTCACACTTGTTTGTTTTATGCAAGTCAGTGTCAAGTCGCCGTTAATGCAATGACGGCTTGCCACTGAGCGGCAGAAAAGCAATGCGGTGAGAAATTCTATAATCGGAAAGATGATTCCTTATTCCGAACTCACATGGGAGTTAAAATAGTGATGACTGAAGTTTGTTTCGTTGTGTCAGCGGTGGCGCATGGTGAGAGACGATTCATCCGCAGTTCTGGTGTATGCGATAACAGCATAGCCTTTTGCTTTTGCCATATCATTTCATGTGTACATCCTGCCACAAGCCAGGCGGTCGGTAACTGTCATGCCGCACTCCGATGCGGCATCCAGTGTATGCAGCCTGTTTCGTTTGGCGTATCGGGTGTTTTCTGGATGCCGCATCGGAGTGCGGCATGACGGTTACCGACTGCCTGGATTAAAGTAGGAGGCGTACATAAAATGCTATCACAAAGACAAAAGAAGGTACAGTAATACTATACACCAGAACTGCGGATGAACCTGAGAGACGGTGTTTTGCGGTGTGAAAGACGGCCTTTTGCCTTGCGATATGCGGCAAAACGGAGGACGAAAGACGGCCTTTTGCAACTTGTTGGCAGTCAGGGCGTTTCGGGGCTGCTTGTCGGCATGTGCCGGACAGACCGCATATGGAGACGGCTGCGTCCGTCATTACGCGTGGCAATGACTGACGCAGGGTTCATCCGCAAACCTTTTGGATTAAATATAAGTGGTTCATCCGCAGTTTAGGTATATTGGCATTTGTGGTAATAGGGCCTCGAAGAGGTCCAATTATGCTTAACCGCATGTGTAGCGAAGCGGAACTTGCGGTAGGTATGCAGCCAATAATATCGTCCTCGAAGAGGGCGAATGTCATCCTGCTGTTCGCCCCCTTCGGGGACGGTTTTGTTCGTTTTGACTTGCCGCAAGTTCCGTTCCCTTCGGTCACTCCACATGCTGTTAAGCATAGTTCGCCCCCTTCGGGGACGGGATTGACACCTATACGTTATACACCAAAACTGCGGATGAACCATATAAGTTCTATTAATAACACCATCCAACCTTAATCCAAGTGGTCGGTAACTGTCATTCCGCGCTCCGACGCGGAATCCAGTAAATACCGCATATGCTGTTTGATGTATAGGATGTTCTCTGGATTCCGCGTCGGAGCGCGGAATGACAGTTACCGACAGCCTGGATTATAGCAGGATGTATTTGTAAATGAAATAATGTGTCACATTTAATAGGGCCATATGTCCATCCAAAAGGTTTGCGGATGAACCGGCCGCAGCCGATGGTGTTTGTATGATTCGCAGCGAGGCGCGGACGTCTTCGGCTCTTCGGTCTTACTGCAGGTTGAAGTAGTCTTCAAGTTCCTTGGCGGCGTTGTCGCCGGCGCCTGGCAGGTCCTTGATGATGCGGCCGCCCTCGAGCAGGGCTATGCGCGTGGACATGCCGACGGTGTGGGCGAGGTTGTGGCTGCTTATCAGGATGGTGGCTCCGGTCTGCCGGTGGTAGTCGGCGAGCAGCTGCTTCAGGTGGTGCTGGCTGGAGGGGTCGATGAAGTTGAAGGGCTCGTCGAGGACAAGCAGGCTGGGGCGGTTGAGCATGGCGGCTATGATGCCGGTCTTCTGCCGGTTGCCGGCGGAGAGGTTGCGTATGAGCTTGCGCTGGCCCAGTATCTCGCCGTTCATGAAGTTTGCGAAGCCGGCCAGGCGCTCGTCGGTTTCTTGCTCCGTGAGACCGTTCACCTTGCCCGTGAAGTGGAAGTATTCCTCGGGTGTGAGGAAGTCTATGAGGAAGCCGTCGTCGATGTATGCTCCGGTGGCGGCCTTCCAGTCTTCGCTCTGCGATGGGTCGGCTTCGGCCTGTGTGCCGTCGGCGGCTGTCCATTGCATGGCGATGTGTCCGCCATCGGCCTTGATGAGGTCGAGCATCAGGCGGAACAGGGTAGTCTTGCCGGCGCCGTTGTTACCAACGAGGCCGAGTATGTCGCCGCTGTTTATGGTGAAGCCGGGGATGTCTACGGCCATCTTGTCGCCGAACGTCTTGACTAAATCGGATATCTGTATGTGCATGGTTGTCAATATGTTAAAGTGTGGATATAAAATAAAGAATTAAGAGTTAAGAATTAAGAATTAAGAGTTAAGAAATATACTTTTGTCGAAATAATAATCAAAGCATGTTTTCTTAACTCTTAACTCTTAATTCTTAACTCTTAATCAGGTTACACGAGTCCCCGGCCGTGGCAGTTCTTGAACTTCTTGCCGCTGCCGCAGGGACAGGGGTCGTTGCGGCCGGGCAGCTTCTCCTTGCGTATGGGCTGGCGGCGCGCCTCGGTGTTCTGGCGCGTGTCTTGGCTTGCGGCGGCGCGCTGTGCCGGGTCTGTGAGGTCGTCTTTCTGCTCGGTGTATCGCTGGCTGCGCTGCTCAGGCGCGGCCTCGCGCACTTCCTCGCGCTGTATCTCGGGTATCTGCGCCCTCATGAGCGTGCCCACGATGCGGTTGTTCATCTGGTTCACCATGTCGTCGAAGAGCTTTACGCTCTCGAGCTTGAAGATCACCAATGGGTCTTTCTGCTCGTATGACGCGTTCTGCACGCTGTGCTTCAACTCGTCGAGGGCGCGCAGGTTCTCCTTCCAGCAGTCGTCGATGACGTGGAGCAGGATGGTCTTCTCGAACTGCTTCACCACGCTCTTGCACTCTGTGTCGTAGGCTTCCTTCAGGTTGCACGGTATGTTGTAGATGCGCTTGCCGTCGGTCAGCGGCACCATGATGCGCTCGTAGCGGTCGCCCTGGTTCTCGAACACTTCCTTGATGACGGGCCAGCCTACGGCCTGTATGCGGTCGGTCTTGCGCTTGAAGTCGGCCATGGCTGTCTGGAAAGCTTTTTCAGCGAGATTGTCGTGGTTCTCGTTTGTGAACTCCTCGAGGGTGAATGGGCATTCCATGGCGAGCACCTTGAGGAACTCGTCCTTGCAGCCTTCGTAGTCGTTCTTGTCGATTATCTCTACCACGCGGTCCCAGATGATGTTGGTTATGTCCATGCCGATGCGTTCGCCCATGAGCGCGTGGCGGCGCTTCTCGTAGACCACGGTGCGCTGCTTGTTCATCACGTCGTCATATTCGAGCAGGCGCTTTCGTATGCCGAAGTTGTTTTCCTCGACCTTCTTCTGGGCGCGCTCTATGTTCTTTGTGATGAGCGAACTCTCTATGCGCTCGCCGTCCTTGAAGCCAAGGCGGTCCATCACACGTGCTATGCGCTCGCTGGCGAAGAGGCGCATCAGCTTGTCTTCAAGGCTTACGTAGAAGACGGAGCTTCCGGGGTCGCCCTGTCGGCCGGCGCGTCCGCGCAGCTGGCGGTCAACGCGGCGGCTCTCGTGGCGCTCAGTGCCTATGATGGCAAGTCCGCCGGCGGCCTTCACCTCGGGCGAGAGCTTGATGTCGGTACCGCGGCCGGCCATGTTGGTGGCTATGGTGACGGCTCCGAGCATGCGCTCCTCGGTGTGCGTGGTGCCGTCAGGATCGGTGATGGTGACCGTGCCCAGCGTGCTCTGGCCGGCCTCGGCCACGATGTTGGCCTCCTTCTGGTGCAGCTTGGCGTTGAGCACGTTGTGGGGTATGTGGCGCATCTGGAGCATCTTGCTGAGCAGTTCTGATATCTCGACAGACGTTGTGCCGACGAGGCACGGGCGTCCCGAATTGCGCATTTCCACGATTTCGTCAATCACCGCGTTGTATTTCTCTCGCGCCGTCTTGTACACGCGGTCGTCCATGTCGTTGCGTATGACGGGCTTGTTCGTCGGGATTTCCACCACGTCGAGCTTGTAGATGTCCCAGAACTCGCCGGCCTCGGTGATGGCCGTACCGGTCATGCCGGCCAGCTTGTGGTACATGCGGAAGTAGTTTTGCAGGGTGATGGTGGCGAATGTCTGCGTGGCCTCCTTCACCTTGACGTGCT
Source organism: uncultured Prevotella sp. (assembly GCA_944320195.1). GTDB lineage: Bacteria > Bacteroidota > Bacteroidia > Bacteroidales > Bacteroidaceae > Prevotella. The sequence continues at coordinate 20,895 of CALUGP010000009.1, forward strand.
CCTTGGCCTCGATTGCCTGGTGCAGGCCGTCGCTCCACTGGCGGCCCTCCATGATGCGGCCGGTCTGTTCGTCGACAATCTTCACCTCGCCGTCCATCACGACGTACTCGTCGTCCTTGTTGAACATGGTGTAGGCTTTGAGCAACTGCTGCAGTGTGTGCACTCGTTCACTCTGCACGGCGTAGTGGTTGAGCAGGCTGTCCTTCTTGTCAAGGCGCTGCTGGTCGTCAAGATCCTTTTCGTTCTCGAGGGCCGACAGCTGCGTCGTTATGTCGGGGAGGACGAACAGATCCTTGTCGTTCACCTGCCCGGCGAGCCAGTCTGTGCCTTTGTCTGTGAGGTCGACCGAGTTCAGTTTTTCGTCAACCACGAAATACAGCGGCTCCACGGCCTCGGGCATCTTGCGGTTGTTGTTCTCCATGTAGTACTCTTCCGTTTTGAGCATGCCTGCCTTGATGCCTTCCTCGGAAAGGTATTTGATGAGCGGCTTGTTCTTGGGAAGCGCCTTGTGGGAGCGGTACAGGCTCAGGAATCCTTCTTCCTGCAGTTTCTGGTCGTTCTTCTCGCGGCCTTCGGATATTTTCTGCTTGGCGTCGGCAAGGTATTGCGTGGCCAGCTTGCGCTGGACGTCAACGAGGCGTTCCACAAGCGGCTGGTACTCCTCGAACATCTGGTCGTCGCCGTTGGGCACCGGGCCTGATATGATGAGAGGCGTGCGCGCGTCGTCGATGAGCACAGAGTCGACCTCGTCGACGATTGCGTAGTTGTGCTTGCGCTGCACCAGGTCGGCCGGCGATACTGCCATGTTGTCGCGCAGATAGTCGAAGCCGAACTCGTTGTTCGTTCCGAACGTGATGTCTGCCTGGTAAGCCTTGCGCCTTTCAGGGGTGTTGGGGCGGTGCTTGTCTATGCAGTCAACGGAGAGGCCGTTGAACTCGTACAGCGGTCCCATCCACTCTGAGTCGCGTTTTGCCAGATAGTCGTTCACCGTTACAACGTGCACGCCGTTGCCGGTAAGGGCGTTGAGGAAGACGGGTAGGGTGGCCACGAGCGTCTTACCCTCGCCGGTGGCCATCTCGGCTATCTTGCCTTGATGGAGCACGACTCCGCCAAACAGCTGCACGTCATAGTGCACCATGTCCCATTTCATGTCGTTGCCGCCGGCCATCCAGTGGTTGCTGTATATGGCTTTGTCGCCGTCGATGCGCACAAAGTCCTTTGTCGTAGCGAGCTCGCGGTCGAAGTCGTTGACCGTAACTACAATCTCGTCGTTCTCGGCGAAGCGGCGCGCCGTGTCTTTCATTATGCTGAAAGCCACCGGCAGCACTTCGTTGAGCGATTTCTCATATATGTCCAAGACCTCTTTCTCGAGTTTGTCTATCTGGTTGAAGATAACCTCTCGTTCGTCTATCGGGGTGTCTTCAATTTTCGCCCTCAGCTCTTCTATCTGTTTCTTTTGCTCGGCGGCAGAGTCCTGCACGTATCGTTGTATCTCCTTTGTTTTGGCGCGCAGTGCATCGTTGTCAAGCGCCTTGATTTCGGGGTATGCAGCCTTTATCTTCTCAACCACAGGCTGTATGAGCTTCATGTCTCTTGTGGATTTGTCACCGAACAGCGACTTTAAAAAAGTATTTAAACCCATTTTATGATAATGTTTCTTTATTTATTAATGAATGTCACGTGCAATGTTTCTTGCGGTCGCATAGTGTCTTGCACGCTGTTTTTACGGTCTCTTGCGTCTTTTTTGTCTTTAATATAGCGGTGTTGCAGAGCAAGCGTTGGGTGCCCTTATGCGTATTGATTTCGCGATTGTCGGCGCAATCCTGTCTATGGTGATTGGTGTGGTAATCTCTTTTGCCGTAATCCCGGTGCCATAAAATATGAGAGGGAATGGCATTGTGCTTTCTTTTGAAGTGTATTGTTGGAATTTTTCCTCGTTCAGCAGCTTCCATCCGGGTGATACTTCCACGACGAGGTCGCCGCAGTTGTTGGGGTAAAACCAGTTGCGCAGGCGTGAGCTGTTGCTGTCGCCGGACAGGAGCAGGTTCTTGCTTGTGAACACGTTGCTTACGCCGGACAATTGCATGAGGAAGGTCTGTGAGCGGCTCAGCAGTTCGCTTGTGTTTATCTTTTTTTGCTCAATCTGCTTAATGTTAAGGTATATCTGGTTGTAGAAGCAGCTTTCCACGTATTTGTCTTGTCCGTATATTGCTCCGAGGTACATGTTGAGCAGGTTGGCGGTGCGGTTTACGTAGAATGTTCCGCTTGGTATCCGGTATTTGGAATAGTCTATGTCAATTTCATTGCAGTAGCCGGTGCTGGTCACTACAAACAGGACATTGTTCTTGCCTACTTTGTTCTCGATTTGGCTTATGAGTTTTTCCAGTTCCCTGTCCAGTTGGATGTATTTGTATTGCAGGAGCTGTTTGTCAAGCTTGTCGTTGTCAATCGGCACCTCGGCGTCATAGACCACCGACAACATGTCGGGCACATTGTCTGCTCCCATGCCGGTGGACGCGACGCATTGCAGGGCTATGTTCGTTATATTTGTGTTGACGTTGTCCGCCGTCAGGGTGTTGGTGTAGGCCAGGTTGTATCCCTCAAGCCATTGCGGCGCTTTCTTGAAGTAATACTTTGAAGAGCACCAGCATTTGCTGTCCTCGTTGAACCATACCGCGCCGTCTGCGGCGTGGCCGCCGCCTATCACGGCGGCGTCGCGGTCAATGGCAATACTGTATACTATGGCATCGCCGTCTGTCGCTATTTTCAGCTCGTCGTTGACGGTTGTCGTGGCGATGTTTTTCGGCGATGTGCGCTCTTTTGTGAATATGCCTTCATAGTCGTTGTCGTCAACGCATTTCACCTGTACCAATGAGTTCTTGTCGAGCCATTTGAAGCCCGTTATGCCGTTGTATGACGGTGATGTGCCAGTGGCAATCGACGCTATCGAGGATGCCCGGTCGACCGGCGCGAAGGTGTATTGCGCGTTGTCGTACACCGCGCCTTCCTTCAGCAGCTTCCTGAAGCCGCCAGTGCCGTATGAGGGCATGAACGCTTCGAGGTAGTCTGAGTGCAACTGGTCTATCGTGATGCTGACCACGAGCCTCGGGACGGGCCTTGACACTTGCGCTCCGGCCACGCCGACGGTTACGACTGCCAGCAATGTGGCTGTTATGTATTTGTTGATCATTGCTTCTTGCGTAAGTATTTATTTTGGTAAACGCTGTTCCACACACACCTTGCCAGCAAAGATGATGCCAAGATGTACATGCCCTCGGCATATTGCTGGAAAAATCCGCATAAGAAGAACAGCACAAGCACTCCCGCGGCCCATGGCCAGAAGCGCGACGGCTGTTTTTTCATGGCGCGCCTTGACACTTTGCAGGCGAAAAACAGCGGCAGGGGGTTGAACAGCAGTATCTGCAGGTTGGTGTTGGTGGCCGGCAGCTCCGAGAAAAACATCATGAAGATGACCAACCCCACGCAGCCGTCGAATACCATGAGGAATGTGTCCAAACCCCAATATTTTCTCTTTGCAGCCATCTCGAACAGGGTGAAGGCGGCCACGGCGGCGAATATAATCCATGCGCATGTGCTTGGACGCAGGGGAAAGCCTGCGTCTGGCGCGTTTGCCGGGAGGTCGACTATGCATGAGGTGTGTTTCACAAGCGGCCTCTTCGAGCCGTCTTCGCTTATTATCGTGGCTTTGTCAAAGTCGTCCTTTAGGAAGAACGGCAGGAACTGGCGCTGGCTCAAGGTTGTATGCATGTCGGCTTTTACGCCTAGAAGCATGTCTTTGCCGAAGCGCGCCCACGGCGAGTCTTCATTGAAAGAATGAATAAGCTCGCGGTATGACGGGTAAGTCTGCCTGTCGCCCGGGAAGGTGGTGCGGCCGTCTATGTTGCCAATCAGGATGTCCCTTGCGCGTGTTGTGCAGTTGTCATAGAAATAGTTGTAACGGTATGTCCTGTTCTGGGGCAGGTAGTTCGTCTCAATGGCCTCCTTGATGGCTGCTTTTTCGCCCGGATTGAGGTTCAGTTCCTGCTCGTATACGGAGCGGCCTTCTTCGGCGTATTCCATGCAGAAAAAGTCGAACGGCACTATGCCCATCTCATAATCGGTCTTCCCGAATATGAACCTGATGATGAAGAATGGCTTGTTGAACGAGAATACGCCGTAATTTACGGCTACGTCTATGCCTTTATTATAATCGGTGTACCTTATGGCCGTGTGCCCGTACAGGCTGTAGACCTCGTCGCCCGGAGCACACGTAAGCAGGCTTATCTTTATGGAATCGCCTGCGCCGGTGGGCATTGAGGGACGGGTTGATGCGTGTATCTCGCTGCAAGTCAGCGAGATAAGGGCGAGGATTGCCGCCGTAAGGGTATTTATTACACGTTTCACGGTGCAAAAATACTTCATATTTCTCATTTTGCGCACGATTATTCCAAAATTTTTCAATAAATCTGTATAAGGAATATACCTCTTTGAAATCAAGAGAGTTAGAAAAATTACCCCGTTTTCGGGTAATGAGTTGGCAACCGTCCTAAATGCGGTGGTCTGCATCGCTTTGCTTGTTCGGGTAACTCTTACAGATGCAAAAATACAAAAATAAAACACATCAGAATGAATTCTTGGCACAAAATTCGTTTTTGTCGATAAATATCTGTTTCTTTGTACAGTAAAATCCATTTGTCTATGGAACAAGAGATTATAGAAACTTATACTTTCAATCCTGAAGATTATCATGACGGGCGTAGAAAGTCCGATAGCATGACATTCCGCGATGTAGTGAAAGAATTTGAACGAGATTTCCATCAGCGGCATAGTCGCGAATACGCTTTGAACCTGTATGCCAATTCAGCCACTATGCACTTGCTTGAAAAGTCGTGCAATGCGGCATCGTTTTTGAGCTATGGCATGGACTTGACACAAGGGAATGCTTTCGATGCAGAACAAGACCCTTACATCAACCATGCCATCGAGGGTCATAGCCGGCATATCTTTGTCTATGGCATCGATTCTGCTTATATGGAAACATCGGATGGACACATTGCCATTGACGAAGAAAAAGGCATTTACCCATTGACTTTATTAATAGATAATTCGATGCGCAATGGAATAATACGACTTGCCATGCCGACATCGGACGATGAAGGCGAAGAAGAACATGTAGTGATTGACTCACCCAAATTTGAATATGCATAATGGAACAGCAAAAGGAACGGAAGTGGCATTTGGTGCGTAATAATAATGGAGAATGGATTTGTAGCGAACAGGTTGTGTATCTTGATGATTTCTCTGCAATGATATATGCCTTACGGGCTAAAAATATGGCTTGTCTCTGTCGCCTCAGACCGATTATGCAGGTGAAAAATGGTACTACAAACATGAAGTTGAAGCCGTAACAGTCGCAATGGAGGCTGATCAGCAAGAGACAAAGCTGCGGAAATTGAAAATAACTCCGATAAAGCGGGAATTCAGCGAAAATGAAATAAATGATATAGTCATGAACATGTTCAAACCTAACACAAGCGGCAGTTTTGATACCCTGAACGAAGAATTCCGCCTATGGCGAGAATTAGAGAATAACTCTCCCCAATGGTGGAAGAACATCTTGGCAGATGAAGAACTTTATGTGGAAATCCGTAAGGACAATTATGCCAACGTATATTATTACGGAGGTAATGTTGCTTTGGTGCGATGGACTGGCGGGAAAATTACAGCAGAGACGCATCGGAAGTATTTGGGGGAATCCGATGAAACTGATATGTATCAAGATTGCACAGATATGCTTCAAAGCAAAGAGGGCTTAGAGTTCATAAAGGAAAGAATCCGTGAAGTATATCACAAGCTTCCTCAAAGAAAAGAGGCAGACGAACATAACAAAGTATATATATCCAACGAGAAATGGATTCAAGGAGAACTAAAATTGCGTTTCCCCAAACGCTATGTCGATTCTGAATTCGCCTATCGGATAAGCGATACAGAACTCATCCGTTTTGACTTGGTTGAATTAAGAAGGAAAGAATTGGTGTTTATTGAGTTGAAACTGATAACCGATCCCCGTTTGAGAAGCAAGAACAAGGAGCCTGAAATCATTGAACAGATGACAAAATACAGTGATTTTATCCGTGGACATGCAGAAACGCTGAAGAATTATTATACCAAGTTATTGCGGATAAAAAAACGGATAGGCCTATGGGATGGTGAAAGCGAAATAGAATATATCGCTTTAAAGCCTATATTGTTGATAGTAAATACTTACAAAGGCGAGCTTTCCAAAGGAAGGAAAGAACGCAAAAATGCCATAGAGGGGCTGAATGAAAATACATTGTTTGAAACCGTTATCGTAGATTATCCGGACTTATGCAAATAACCATTCACCGTGCCACACAGATAGGTGGACAGATTACCCGCATATCGACACCCCAAGCAAGCATCATCATTGATTTGGGACATAATCTACCCAATCACGCGGAAGATGAAGATGCTTATGACGATGACTGTGCGATAGCTGGAATTACGGAAGGTTGTTCTGCCATACTCTATACGCATTACCATGGCGACCATATCGGATTGTTCCACCACGTGCCAGATAACCTACCGCAATACATTGGTGAGGTCGCCAAACAAGTGGTTTACAGGAAATACAAGCAATTAAGTTTTCTACGTGAGTTGTCCCAGCAACAAAAATATCGTCATGCCTTAACTGTGGCTTCCGGGATGCATACGTTTCACGAGAACCAAAAATTACGTTTCGGAGACATTGTGGTTACCCCCTATTTTGTCAGCCATTCTGCCTACGATGCCTATATGTTCCTGATAGAAGCGGAGGGGAAACGCATTCTGCACACGGGCGATTTCCGTGGACATGGTTATCTTAGCAAGGGCTTAATACTCACGATTCAAAAGTATATTGGTCAAGTGGATGTGTTAATTATAGAAGGAACCATGCTTGCCCGAAAGGATGAAACCATCCTGACCGAAAGTGTATTGTCACAAAAAGCCTCCGAACTGATAAAAGAGCATAAGTATGTATTTGTTCATTGTTCGTCAACGGATATGGAGCGGCTGGCAAGTTTCAAGAATGCTACTCGAAGCATGTTTCCCAAACGTCCTTTACTGGCCGATGAATACCAGAAGGACATCCTTGCTTTATTTTCTGAAACAGCGGGAAAGAAATCGCCTTGTTTTGATTTTGGCAAGATATATACTTATTCGGAAAAGAATCCTAAGCTGAAAGCATGGATGCAGGAAAAAGGATTTACTATGTTTATACGGGCGAGTGCTTCATTCAACAGACTATTGGACTTGATTTTGCCAATGCTGCCTGTAGAAGGAAAGCCTCTCCTTATTTATTCCATGTGGGATGGGTACATTAACAGGGATGACACAAGAAATGAAGATTATGTATACTTGCAAAAACGATTTGCAGAAGTGGTGCAACTTCATACCAGCGGACATGCCACGGCAGACACGTTGCGTCGTGTCTGCGAGTTGACCAACCCTCGGCTTGCCATTCTTCCCATCCACAGAGATAAAGGAACAGATTTATCTTCTATTGGCATTCCTTCCCAACTGCAAGAGAGAATTGTAACTACAAGTTGTAAGTTAAGCAACGATATAAACATCGAATTTCTTTGAGCATGGGGCTAATCAGTTTTGGTACGCCTGAAACACAAACTTGCTACCATAGAAAAACAATGCCCCGACTTTGGAGTAACTCATAAGTCTTTTGGCAACTCAAAGGACAGCTTGCTGCTGCTTTTGGAACAAACGGGGTGTCCAGAGGGGTGCAACCCCGCTGGTTCATTGGGGCATTTTTAGCATTAGCGTCAGCGGTGCGTGAAGAAAACGCCCTAATGAGCTATGGCTTTTCTGTTCTCAAAAGCCTGTGAGAGTACCAGCGGATAGGCAGACCTTTTCTTTTCATTGATATGATACACCTTTCCTTGTCGGCTGGTCGGACAGCAGGCAGGTCGGATGTCCGACCGACCTGTCTGCAGATAGTGGCATTTCCTTCCATCCGTTTGTCCCGCAGACTTGTTGGCGGATGAAAATCCGATGAATTGATGAGTTGACAGGATAATAAACTGATAACCAAAATGATATATGTTCATCATCGTTTCATCAAACTACTCGCCCCAAAAAAGTGATGTAGAGTGCGGTGTGTCCTTTCTCTTTTCATCAGCCCGATTCTCTTGTTGAAAGGTTGATGAAGACGTAAGTTGCTGTTTCTCTTTATGTTTATATATACTTTCATCATCTCATCAAAATATCAGAATTTTTCCAGCTGTGTTTTGTTTACCGTGTAGTAACGTCCTATTCCCCTTATAGGTGAATAATGACAATCCCGATTTACAATCCTGTAGAGAGTTGTACCTACGCAAATGATTTTTTTCTTCTTGTTCTTGATACAGGTTTTAGTGCTGCCTACATTCTGTCGGCAACGGGTTAAACATGGTTGCAAAGCTACGGAAGTGTCGGTAAAATCTTGATACGCAAATCTATGCGGAACGGCGCAAAATAGGTCATGCCAAAAGAAAATGCAGTATAAACGGGTGGCTCTTTCAGGTAAAAGGAGATAAAAAAGCCCGAAGTCGTGGAATATGCACTTCTTCGGGGACTGGTTGTTGCAGATAATTACAGATTGACTGACGCACTGATTTACGGATTTAATGACTTCATGTCGTCACTACGTCAGATTAAACCGTTAATCATCAAATGGCTGGACATTAAAAGTTCATGCTAACATTCATACGGCATCCTGTTATTCACTGACACCAGCAGGACTTGTTCCTTTTTTCGCCGGCACAATCTTTCCAGCAGGACATTGCGAATCATTGCGGCACCTGACGTGTCAATGCGGAAAGCGAGTGCCACCACCATCGGCAGGGCATACATGTCCGCATAATAGCCGTTGGGCAGCCTGATACGTTTTTCTGCTTCAAGTGGATTCAAAACTCCACACTTGTACACGGCACGGATGGCGGCACGGAGCGTCGGGGCGATTACCCCGAACAGTTCCACCAGCTCCATTTCATTCATCCATATATTACCTGTATCGGATGGTATGGTAATTCTACCATAGCTGTCCGTTGTGATTATTTCCCGTTTCATATCCCTGCCATTTTCACGTTTCCGAATGATTTGCTCAGTTTGTCGCTCAGCATCGTGAGGTCATTATCCAATTTCTGCACGGTTATCTTCGCATAGATTTGCGTGGTCTCAATGTTCGTATGCCCCAAAATACGGCTGACGCTCTCGATTGGCATCCCTTTGCTGAGAGCCAGGGTCGCAAACCCGTGCCTTGCGCAATGAAAGCTGATTTTCTTGGTGATGCCGCATTCCTTTATCATCTTTCCCATACGCTTGCATATTGACCAATAGTTGAGATTGGGAAATACAAGATTGTTTTCCTGAAAAGCCTTGTAACGCTCGATTATCTGCAAGGGAATATCCAGCAGCTTTACCTGAAACGGTACACCCGTCTTGTGTCGTTTGGAAATAATCCATTTCTCACCGTTCACTTCCACAATTTGGTCGTTGTTTAATTCCTTTATATCCACGAATGAGAGGGCGGTAAAACTGGCGAAAACAAAAATATCACGGAGATAGGAGTTCTTGGGGTCTTTGAACTGAAATTCCATTAATGTTTTCAGCTCATTCTCCGTCAGATATTCACGCTCTTTCGTGTTCGGGCTTATATGGAACTGGGCAAACGGATTTCTCGGTATATGTCCGTTGAAATGCGCTCGCATCACCACACCTTTCAGCCACATGCAGTTTTCCCATATCGAACCGTTGTGCAGTCCGGCTTCGTTGGAAAGGAACACGGCGAACTCCTTGATGAAGTCGGGCGTAAGTTCAGGCATGGAGATGTCGTTCCGCTTGTAATGTGACCTGATGAATGCCGCCACATGGTTTCTTGCCCGTACCCTTGCCATATAGGTAGCCCTGACCCTGTCTTTTCCGACACGCTTCTTGAACACTTCATTTTCCTTGTCGAAGGCACCGAGCAATGTTTCATACTCACCGCCCAATCCCTGATAGGCATTGCGTACCATTTCTGCCGTTACATACGCTTCACGGTCGGATATACGCTGGTAATGCTTGATGATTTGAGCCTTGATGTTGTCAAGCACAAGATTGGTTTCCCTCGCTTCCATACTCTTGCCCTTTGCCTTGTTCCCTTTGGCATCCCAAAGCTCTTTCGGGATAGTCCGTTTGCAGCTGAACTGTGCTACCGTTCCGTTGATTGTAACTCGTCCCATGATGGGGACAATTCCGTTCTTTACCTTACTGCCGTTCACGTAGAACAGCACCTTGAATGTGCTTCTTGCCATACTCGTTTCTTTTTGGTTGCAAAACTATAAATCAACGAGTTACCTATTGATAAGCAAAGCTGCGCAGAACGCCGCAAAATGAAACAGGGACTGTTAAATCTGCACTTTCATCGGGTAATGATTAGGAAACCGTTCTTTTGCTTTAATCTGCTTTAAGACGGTTTTCAACTGTCTGCCCAACTTCTGCGTTTTTCTTCTAACTCCCTAATTATCAAATCCTGTTGCGTTAATCTGCTGCAATTCGGCGGATATTCCAGAGATTTTTAGTAATTTTGCAGCCTGCAAATTGAGTGTAGTGGAGTAGTCGCCGGCCGGTAAAGCCCGGTCAAGGCAATCTATCTGAAGCTACAGCTTGCTCCGCAATGCGTAACATGTTGGCTGTCAGGATGTTGCGTCATGCCATGCAAAAGGCCGCCTTTCGGGCGATAAAAGGCCGTCTTTTGCGATGCGATATGCCATGAGTTGGGAAACTGCCTGATTCGGGCTTCATTGGCAAGCGTGCCATGCAGGCAAGCCGGTGGCGGAATGCGGCTCTTCTGACTGCGCACAGGCGGACTTTCATAGTTATGGCTGTAAGTTGTAGGACGTATATTGAAAAATATCCTTAACTTTTGGTTTATTTAACTGCAAGGTTTTGCCGTTATTTGGATTTTTCATAAAAAATGCCCATCTTTGCAGGCGATTTTGTCGTCCGTTCGGGCTTAACAGAATATTTGGAATAGAAAATGAATTTTTATAAGAGAGTTTTAGGCGCTGTCGCGTTGGCGTCGGTTGGCATTGTTCCGGCTGCGGCCCAGAGCGGTACGAATTCGCCTTACAGCCAATACGGATTGGGCTTGTTGAACGAGCAGTCGAGCGGTTTCAACCGCGGCATGAACGGTTTGGGGCTTGGATTCAGGGAGCACAACCAGGTGAACTACATAAATCCCGCGTCTTATTCCGCCTTGGATTCGTTGACGTTTATTTTCGATGTCGGCATGTCGGGACAGATAACCAATTTTGAAGAGAACGGACAGAAAAAGAATGCGAAGAACGCAGACTTCGAGTATGCCGTAGCCGCGTTCCGCGCCTTCAAGCATGTAGGTGTCAGCTTCGGCATAGTGCCGCTGACGAATGTCGGCTACAATTATTCCATTACCGGCTACCTTAATGACAACCGCAACGTCGCATACGTTAACACTTACGCCGGCAGCGGTGGCATACACCAGGTTTATGTAGGCGCCGGATGGGAGTTCCTGAAAGGTTTGTCAGTAGGAGCCAATGTCTCATATCTCTGGGGAGACATTGACCGCTCGGTAGTAAACAGTTACAGTGACAATTACATCAACACGTTGTCGAAGTATTATTCAGCGACGGTAAGCAGCTACAAGCTTGATTTCGGCTTGCAGTATTCAGCCAGGATAAACAAGAAAAACACTCTTACCGTGGGACTTGCATACGGAATAGGGCACAAGCTCAATGCCGACCCGACATGCAGGGTGATATCGACGAACACAATGACAGCCGTTGCCGACACAACCTCGTTTACAGTGAACAACGGTCTTGAGATACCGACATCGTTCGGTGGCGGCCTTGCTTGGAACCACAATGACAAGCTTAAGCTTGGAGCCGACTTCACATACCAGCAGTGGGGCAGTCTGAAATATCCCGTGTACAAGGTCGTTAATGACGTCCAGTCGTATGAGTTGACCGACGGATATTATTCAGACCGCTATAAGGTGACATTCGGCGGAGAGTATTGCAACGGTGCCATGAGCCGCAACTTCTTCGATAGGATACGTTTCAGGGCCGGAGTCTCTTATGCTACACCTTATTATAAAGTTAACGGCAAGGACGGGCCTGGCGAAATAAGCGCAAGCATAGGTTTGGGCATACCGATAATAAACGCTTACAACAACCGTTCCATGCTCAACATCTCAGGGCAGTGGGTGCGTTCCGCCGCAAAGGGATTGTTGACTGAAAACACCTTCCGCATCAATATCGGCATAACCTTTAACGAAAGCTGGTTCATGAAGTGGAAATTTGATTGACGACGGAATATAAATTGTTTGGAACTTGAAACTGACACCCTGCATACTCGTTCTCATGTTCGCCTTTCTTGCTTGTCAGGAGAGGCAGGAGCATATTGCGCCCGCCGTCAATCCGAAAGACTCGGTTTCGATGATGGTGTCATACGGAGTAAACACCCTTGTGTCAGACTCGGGCATGATGAAATACCGCATCGTGGCGGAATGCTGGGAGGTAAACCAGGCAAAGAAACCGTCGCGTTGGATATTCGAAAAAGGATTGTTTCTGGAGCAGTTTGACCCTACATTCCATGTTGAGGCCTATATCCAGTGTGACACGGCATATTATTTTGACCAGGAGAAGTTGTGGGAATTGCGTGGACGTGTACGTGTAAGGAACGTAGAAGGACTGCGTTTCTCAAGCGAAGAACTTTTCTGGGATCAAAACAGGCATGAGCTTTACAGCTATAAATATTCACACTTGGTTACGCCGGAGAGGGAAATGGAGGGAACATACTTCCGCAGCAACGAGCGTATGACGAATTATACCATAACCAATTCCAAAGGCTCCTTCGTAAAAGGCGGAATGGGTGAAAACGAAGGCGACAGCATCTTGGCTGCGCCAGACACGGTCAAGGCAAGAAAAAGATTGCCTACAACGCCGTCTGCAAAGAAAACGCAATAAAAACAATTCATAAACAGTCTAAACAAACCATGACGACAACTTTTTATCGGAAAAATAATTGTTTTTGTTTTCTTTTTTGTAATTTTGTGCGCTAAATTGCAATATGAATGTTTCATTATAGAATAATTAAAAAATAAATATTTGTAATAATGGCAGTATTAGGAAAAATTAGAAGCAAAGGCGTAATCCTTATCTGTGTGATAGGTATAGCCCTCTTTGCGTTTATTGCCGAAGAGTTCTTTCGTTCATGTGATAGCGTAAGCAATGAGCGAAGGGCGCAAGTAGGCGAGGTTTTAGGTGACAAAGTCAACGTGCAGGACTTCCAGAAACTGGTTGACGAGTACACTAACGTCATAAGGATGACGCAAGGTCGCGACAATCTTACAGACGAAGAAATGAATCAAGTGAAAGATGTCGTGTGGAACACTTTTGTCCAGAACGAGATCATCAATCACGAAGCAGAGGAATTAGGATTGAAAGTTACAGACCAAGAGTTGCAGAACGTACTGAACGCCGGTACCAATCCGATGCTTTTGCAGACTCCTTTTGTGAACAGGCAGACGGGACGTTTCGATGCCAACATGCTCAAGCAGTTCCTTGCTGAATATAAGCAGGCCCAGGGAACAAGTGCGCAGCTTGCAGACCAATACCGTAACCTTTACGATTTTTGGACATTTGTTGAAAAGTCTTTGCGTCAGCAATTGTTGGTACAAAAGTATCAGACCCTGTTCGCAGGATGCTTGTTCTCTAATCCCGTATCTGCAAAGATGGCTTATAATGACGAGAATCAGGAGAACAACATTCAGCTTGCAGCCTTTGCTTATACCTCCGTTAATGACAACAAGGTAAAGATTACAGAAAGCGACTTGAAGGCCAAGTATGAGGAATTGAAGCCTCGTTTCAGACAGTATGACGAGACACGTTCAATCAAATACGTCGATTTCCAGGTTGTTCCTTCACAGGCAGACCGCAAGGCGCTTGACAAGACTGTGAATGAATACATGAAGGTGTTGCGTGACACGGCTGATCCTTCTGGAATTATAAGGAAGAGCGGTTCCGTTGTAGCCTATCTTGGAATACCTCAGACAAAAGCAGCTTTCCCCTCAGACATAGCAGCGCGTCTTGATTCTATCGCCGTTGGAACAACGACTTCGCCTGTTGAAAACAAAACGGACAATACGCTTAATGTTATAAAGCTTATTTCAAAAGTTACAATGCCAGACTCTGTGCAATTCCGTGCAATACAGGTAGGAGGCACTACTGCCGACGAGGCTGTGAAGCGTGCGGACAGTATTTATACCGCATTGCAGGCTGGCGCAGACTTTGAGGCTGTAGCCAAGAAGTATGGCCAGACGGGTGAAAAGACATGGATCACTTCTGCGCAGTATCAGAATGCGCCTTCAATGGACAACGATACGAAGAATTACATCAACACGCTTAATACGCTTGGTGTCAATGAAACAAAGAATATAAAACTCACTCAGGGCAATATTGTTCTTCAGGTTACAGACCGTAAGGCAATGACAAATAAATATGTTGCCGCTGTAATCAAGAAGCCTATCGAGTTCTCAAAAGACACTTATTCGGCAGCATACAACAAGTTCAGCCGCTTTGTAAGCGAGAATCAGACACTTGAGGCAATGCAGAAGAACGCTGCTAAATATGGTTATACAGTTCGTGAACGTGCCGACGTGCGCAATTCAGAGCATTATGTTGCTGGTGTAAGCGATACCCGTGAGGCCATGAAGTGGCTGTTTGGTGCCAAGGAGAACGAAGTGTCTCCGCTTTATGAGTGTGGCGAGAATGACCATCTGCTAGTTCTTATACTTACAAAGATAAACAAAGAAGGTTATCGCTCACTTGAAGACGAGAGTGTCAAGAGCTATGTGAGAAGCGAAGTTGTTCGCGACAAGAAGGCTGAAATGCTTATGGCTCAGGCCAAGGGCGTGAACAGCGTGTCGGCTGCAAAGGGCAAAGGCGCAAAGGTGTCAACTGTCAATCAGGTTACATTCGCCGCTCCTGTGTTCGTCCAGTCTACAGGTATGAGTGAGCCGGCATTGAGCGGTGCTGTTGCAGCTACGGCAAAAGGCAAGTTCTGTTCTAAGCCGATCAAGGGTATGGGTGGCGTCTACATGTTCCAGGTAACGGAAAAGAAGATGCGTCAGGTTAAGTTTAACGAGAAAGAGTATGAGCAGCGTCAGCGCCAGAAGGTAATGCAGTATGCAGGCAACTTCATGCAGGAGCTTTACTTCAAGGCTGGTGTTAAAGACAATCGTTACATGTTCTTCTAACAATAAGAGACTTTAAAATTAAAACCGGTTGGGCGGAGTGTTCCGCACAACCGGTTTTATTTTGTTCGCAATTAAACGTTTTTTAGTTTAATACAACGTGAGTTCGGCATAACAGGAATGTCACAATTATCAGTTTTTTGCAAGTCGGTGTCAAGTCGTCATTCCGCTGAAAAGCGGAATCCAGCTGAAAGGACAAAAGCGGCTTGCCACTATAGCAGCTTTCTGGATTCCGCTTTTCAGCGGAATGACGACTTGACACTGAGCGGCAGAAAAGCAATGTGGTAAGAAACTCTATAATTGGAAAGATGATTCCTTATACCGAACTCACGAACACAGGTTTGTCTGTCGTGTGTTCAGGCATGACCATTGGAAAATGTTTTGTCAATAAATAGTCTTGTCGTAAACCACTTCCGGGTCGGGGGCACCTGTAATCATGTCGTTGTAAGCTTTTGACAGGTCTGACTTTTCGATGTCAATCTCGGTGTTTACGGGTCTGTCTTTGTCCATGGTTGAATGTGACAGCAGCCATTCGTAAGTCTTTGTCATATAGAGAATCCTAGCCAAAGCTCCGTGTGACGCGCCTTTCAGCCAGTCGAAGCGCAGGCGTTTGTCATTGTCGCTTTTTTGCAGTTGTTCCACTACGGTTTTTGAATGCTTTATCGGCACGGCGCGGTCTGCCGTTCCGTGCATTATCCATAGCGGAAGTTTGCCCAGTCCGCTGAGGTCTTTCAGCGTAGTTCCGCCGCATAGAGCCATGGCCGCCGCCACTTTGTCTGGATAAGTTCCGGCGAAGTCAAGCGTGCCGTATCCGCCGAGGCTCATGCCGATTACATATACGCGTGTCGAGTCCATTGCGTAATGTTTCTTCGTCCATTCAAGCACTTCATTGATTTTCTCTGGCTTCCATGCTCCGCCCGGATTTTGCGGCACCAGCACCAGGGCCTCTATCTGCCTGCCTTTCACGATTGCGTCCAGCGGTCCGTAACGCCTTACCCTGTCCAGGTTGCGTCCGCACAGACTTTGTCCGTGGAGGAATATTATCACGGGTGTGCTTTCAAGTGAGTAGTAATAGTCTTGCGGTGTGTACACCCAGAAGTTGTAACCGCCGGGTATGGAGTCTTTCACAGGACGCAAGAAATCGTATTGGGCGAAGGCGGTCTGTATTGAGGCCAGCATGAACAGTGCCGATATGATATGTCTTTTCATGATTTTCCGTTCGTGTTCAAAGCCTGTCAAGCACAAGCTTTATCAGGTCGTCTATGTGGCTTTTATAACCTGTGTCGCTTTTTCGGGTTACGCGGTTGGCAATGACCATGCAGCATGTTGCGGCCTTGTGCCCCATGAGGCGTGCCAGTCCGGCCAGCGCCGAGCTTTCCATTTCATAGTTGGTGATTTTCAAACCGCTGTATTCAAAGCTCTCTATTTTCTCGTTTTGATGCGGGTCGGCCAGCGGCACGCGCAGTTGCCTGCCTTGCGGACCGAAGAATCCTCCACACGCCACGGTCACTCCGCGCACCATGTCGTCGCCGGCAATGCGGGCGACCAGTTCCTCGTCGGCGCCGATTACGTATGGGGCAGGGGCACACATGTTGCCGCTCCATCCCAAGTGGTTGAGCAGGGCGCGCTCCATGGTCAGATCGCATACGGCGTTGCGCCCCTCGTAGAAGTTCAGCAGACCGTCGAAGCCTACAGATTTTACCGAGCAGATGAACGTGCCTTCGGGTGTGTACGGCTGCAGTCCGCCGCATGTGCCTATGCGTACTATTTCAAGCTGTCGCAGCGAGTCCTTCTCGGTACGCGTGCTGAAGTCGATGTTTGCCAACGCGTCCATCTCGTTCATCACGATGTCGATGTTGTCGCAGCCAATGCCTGTTGACGTTACTGTTATGCGCTTGCCGCGGTATGTGCCGGTGACGGTGCGGAATTCGCGGCTCTCCACTTCGCATTCTTTCGTGTCGAAGTGAGAGGCCACGAGGCTGACGCGCCCGGGGTCGCCCACCAGTATCACCTTGCCGGCCAGCTGTTCGGGCTTCACGTGCAGGTGGAACACGCTGCCGTCAGGATTGATTATCAGTTCCGATTCGGCGAAATATCGTTTTTCCATAGTCCTGTCTTTTATGTTGATGTATGTGTTTCCCTTAGTGTGCGCCATGCGTAGACGACTCCGTGGGGTCATTCCCCGGCCATGTTTTCCGCGTTGCGTATCTCTTTCTCCGTCTGGCGGATGTTTGTGCGCAGCTGTTCAAGCTGTTTTTCCATTGTCCTGATGCCGCCTGCCACGCGCCTTTTGCCCGAAGTGTCGGCCGAGGAGTATCCGCGGCGCATGCCGTCAAGCTCTTCAGCCATGCCGCCGGCCGCTTCCTTCATCTGTTGCAACTTCTTGAAGCGTTCGCGGTTTGCGGGATACTTGAAGTCGTCCACGCTTGTGTAGACGGTGTTGTCGTTGACGATGAACGTGATTGAGCCTGTCTCCACGTCTTCGCCTCTCGCCTTGAGACCGGCCACCCTGTTGCGTGCGGCCTGCAGCTTGGCCTTGTCGCTCCATGTGTCGCTTATGCTCGCAATGTCGGCCAGGCTTCTCAGCATGTCTTCTCCTATCATGTCGCCGTCATAGGTTGTGCGCGTCTCCGCCGGCACGAAGGTGTATATGCAAACCTTGCCGGCCGGTTGCCGGCGGTCGGTCACCAGCCAGCCTATGTTGTCAAACTCGTCTATGACGCAGTAATAGTCGTTTGCCTTCGAGTTGTAAGGCAGTCCGATGTTCTCGGGACGGTAGAATTTCGCCGAGTCAGTGTTGAAACGTGTCACGTAGATGTCATATCCGCCAAGGCCTTCGGCGCTCTTGGCCGCGAAGTAGAGCGTGGTGCCGTCGGCCATCATGTATGGGTAGTTTATGTCCTCAAACTCGTCGCCGAACTCGTCGATTAGCCTTTCCGCCGTCCATTCGCCGCCCAGCTTGTCGGCCGAGTATAGCCTGAAGAGGCCGTCGCCGCCGGCTTTCGAGTAGAACATCTTGTTGCCAAACTCGTTCAGGTAGGCTCCGCCGTCGGGCGTGCTTGCCGTCTTTGCCAGCGCGCTTGTCGTGCCGATGCGTCCCGACTCCTTGTTTAGCGGTATCTTGCTTATGAAGTCGGCCGAGTCTACCACCACGCTGTCAATGAACATCACCTGCGCCGTTGACAGCAGCATGGTCTCATACAGCTCTTCGGCCATCTCTTCCTCTTCGGTCATTTCAACTTCGGCGTCAGCCTTTTTCGCGTTTTTCTTTGTCTGCGCCTGCGCCGCGATGTTGGCAGAAAGCAGCAGCAACGCCAACGATATGATTTTGGTTCTCAGCATAAGTGTTTCTTGGATGTTGTGTTTTTGGTTTTTAATCATGAAATCATTTTGTGGCAAAAATAATAAAAATACGTGATAAAGTGCTTGTCTTCTGCTATAAATTATGTTTATGAACGCAGCTGTTTGGTTAATTGGCAACGATGCCGCCTTGCCGTCCCGTGCATTTACGGCGTGTGTTCCGCTTGTAGCCAGGGGTTGTCGCGGCATCTTCTAGCTTGCATTTTGATGCCCGTTGTATGGAAATGCATTGCATTTTGTCATACTGAAAATGTCATCCTTCTTGGTTGGAATAGAATCCCGACAAGCCTGTTTGCCGCTGCTCCCATGTCCGTCAACGCCCGTTCGCGATGCAAAACATGGCCTTTGGGCTTATGAAAGACGGCAAAAAGCACTGCGTTTGGCCGTCTTCTTCATGCGTAAATGCCGTTGTCTCGGCGCGTGAATGCGGCATTTACCGCCTGTAAACGCCGTGAAAAATATGTTAAAACGCCATTCTTTGTTGCACACCTGGCCTTCCTTGCCTTATATCCTGTTGCCAGTCAGCATATTACGCGTGCACACTTCTCCTCGCATTATTTGCGGCCAAACACTGGGATTTTACGTTCAAGGCCATTCTCAAAGCTCAACGTTTTTCAATAAGAAAGCATATTTGTGGTGTAAGTATGCAATTTGTCATATGTGGACAGCTTGCGCCCGAGTTGCCGGTTGTTGATTTTGTTTGGTTTTGTGTTGGCCTATGCATGGTTTTTAGCCGGCCATGTTATGTGGCTTGTAAAATAGCTACCGTCAAGTTAGGGTGCAACTATTTATAATGTTCTAAATAAACGTCCTATTTTGGCAATGCTATTTTCTCCAGGCAATAGAAATATCGTGTCTCCGTTTTTATGGATAAGCACAAATGACGGGTAAGACTCTATATGCAAATAATCGACAATTGAGCCTTTTGTTGCATCAAACGGAATGAAACAATTATCCCATTCTATTTCATATTCATCTATTATTTCCTTAAACCTGATATGATTCTTAGGCGCATCGTGACAGATGGAAAGAAATGAAATGTTCTTTTTGCTTGTTGCGTACAATTCCTTTAGTTTTGGTATGGCCTGAATGCAAGGTGTACACCAAGTTCCCCAAAAATCAATAAACAGGTATTCTTTATTGTTGAAATGTTTGGAAAGCCGATTCAGCCATTTGCTATCGAATTCAATGTATTATCAATAGGTGTAAGGCACAATTTTGAATTATTCCAATCTGTTTCTGCAAATATAAACGGTTTGTTGTTTAATGGTATGGTATCTCCAACCGCGTATTCGCTTTTGTAATTTAAGCCGTTAAGTGATGCCGGAATATGGAATAAGCCGTTTTCTTTTACATGCAGCGTGGTAGCCGAGTCTTTGCGCAGCAAGTATATTTCATTTTCATGAAATGAGCCACGCTTAATGTCTCCTTCCGAGACCATGCATGGAAATTTATTGTAAATAGTATCGTTGTATTTTATTTTAGTGCCAGGTATGAAGAAAAATGATTGCCTGTTGAAGCTGAATTTAACGGCATGTAAGTCATAAGACTGATTGGCAGACCACTTTGAAATGGAATCTTTGCAAAATGATAGTTCTTTGATTGCTCTGTTTTGATTTGATATGTAGTATGTGATATGATTGTTTCCTGATTCGGCTTTAATGTCAAATAGTCTTTCGTTAATAGTAAATGTTGCATATTTGCCAGTCGAGTCATAACAGACTGGCCTTGCTATATATCTGGTTCCTACTATTGGTTGGTTGAAATCACAAAGATTTATCTCAACGTCTTGGGCGAAGACATTAATTCCAATTGATAGAAAAACAACAGTTATAAGTACACGCATGTTACATATAAATATATTGCAAAAGGAAGGACTCCGGGTTGCATAAATCCTTTTTGTTTATCGGGCTGCAAATAACTTGGATAGTCTGAATCCATTATTATTAATTTGCCAAATATAATAAAAGTTTTCCATTTTATATTCAGTTCGTGTACACTTTAGCAGTTTTTAAGAATATTGCCCATTCTTGCCCATTCTCGAATTGTTAAGTTCTTTTGATGTGAAAAATTTGGTGGTTCGGATAATTTGATGTAATTTTGCAGCCGATTTAGTCCGCAAAGGCTCAAACAAGTCATGGCATGAAGCCGTGCGCCTTACGGAAAAACCCGTTTAATATATTATAAATGTACGCAATTGTAGAAATTAACGGTCAGCAGTTCAAGGCCGAGGCAGGCAAAAAGCTGTTCGTACACCACATGAAGAATGTGGAGGAAGGCCAGGCTGTTGAGTTCGACAAGGTACTGCTTGTCGACAAGGATGGTTCAGTACAGGTAGGCGCCCCGACAGTAGACGGCGCAAAGGTTGTGTGTGAGGTTGTGAATCCTCTTGTAAAGGGTGACAAGGTCATCGTGTTCAAGATGAAGCGCAGAAAGGACTACCGCAAGAAGAACGGCCACCGCGCACAGTTCACCGAGGTTAAAATCAAAGAAGTAATCGCTTAAATTTTAGGAGGAACAAGAAATGGCACATAAAAAAGGTGTAGGTAGTTCGAAGAACGGACGCGAGTCTGCTTCCCAGAGATTAGGCGTTAAGATTTGGGGCGGCCAGAAGGTTATCGCCGGCAACATCATCGTTCGCCAGCGTGGCACGAAGCACAACCCCGGCAACAACGTGGGCATCGGCAAGGACGATACTCTCTATGCATTGGTTGACGGCGTGGTTAACTTCCACAAGGGCCGTAGGAACAAGAGCGTAGTGTCAGTAATCCCTGAGACTGAGGCCTAAAAACAACATAGTAAATATTTATTCCAAACAAACAACAGAAATCCCATTTCTCTTACGAGATTTGGGATTTTTGCCGTTTTTGTAACCGGGTTAAGAGAATATTTTGTAACTTTGCATGTTGTAAAAACGGGCGTTCGTTAACGTGTGGCAAGGGCTTGTAAGCTCTTTGGCGGTTGCAGCCTTGCCTTCATGCCTTCAAGCCCCTAATGCGACATTAAACAAATAACATTATGCTTACACTTAAACTTATCAGTGAAGAGACCGAACGGGTAATCAAAGGATTGGAGAAAAAACACTTCGACGGTGCGAAGGAAGCCATAGACAACGTGCTGGCGCTTGACAAGGCAAGACGCCAGACTCAGCAGCAGCTTGACAAGAATCTTCAGGAAGGCAAAAAGATGGCCGCGGAGATAGGCCGCCTGATGAAGGAGAAGAAAGCCGACGAGGCCAACGCCATAAAGGAAAAGGTGGCTGAACTGAAAGAAACGTCAAAGACGCTTGAGCATGAATTGAATGAAACTCAACGGAAGCTTACCGAGCTGCTTTGCACCATACCTAATATCCCGAACGATCTGGTGCCGGAGGGCAAGGACGCATCAGGCAACGTGGTTGTGAAGGAAGGTGGAGTTATACCCGAGCTGCCTGAGGACGCACTTTGCCACTGGGACTTGTGCAAGAAGTTCAATCTTATCAACTTTGACCTTGGAGTGAAGATTACAGGAGCAGGCTTCCCAGTGTATATAGGCAAGATGGCCCGTCTGCAAAGGGCGCTCGAGGCGTTCTTCCTTGACGAGGCTCGCAAGAGCGGATACCTGGAAATACAGCCTCCTTATGTGGTTAACGAGGCTTCAGGATATGGTACGGGCCAGCTGCCTGACAAGGAGGGACAGATGTATCATTGCAATCTTGACAACCTTTATCTTATACCTACGGCCGAGGTGCCTGTCACTAATATCTTCCGCGACGTGATACTTGACGAGAAGGAGCTCCCCATAAAGTATTGCGCATATTCAGCTTGCTTCCGTCGCGAGGCAGGTTCGTACGGGAAGGATGTCCGCGGACTTAACCGCCTGCACCAGTTTGACAAGGTCGAGATTGTACGTATCGACAAGCCTGAGCATTCTTACAAGTCGCTTGACGAGATGTTGGCCCATGTTGAAGGCTTGTGCCAGAAGCTGGAACTGCCTTACCACATACTGCGCCTTTGCGGCGGCGACATGAGTTTTACGTCTGCGATATGTTATGACTTTGAGGTTTACAGCGCAGCTCAGAAGAAGTGGCTTGAGGTTTCATCGGTAAGTAATTTTGAAAGCTATCAGGCAAACCGCCTGAAATGCCGCTACCGCAATCCGGAGACGAAGAAACCGGAATTGTGTCATACGTTAAACGGTTCGGCGTTGGCTTTGCCGCGAATCGTGGCTGCCATTATAGAGAACAACCAGACTCCCGATGGCATCCGCGTGCCGAAGGTGCTTGTGCCTTACTGCGGCTTCGAGATGCTTGACGACAAGAATTTCTAATTTAGGTCATGCGGTTGTAGGGTTGTCAGGTTATACGGATTTTATTTGGATATGGACAGACCTTATAACCTTACAACCGTAAGACCTTATAATCCCGTTATGTTATGAATAAGATTATCCGCAAGAAACAGTTTTCAGAAAAGGTCTACCTGTTTGAAATTGAGGCTCCGCTCATAGCAAAGAGCCGCAAGGCCGGCAATTTTGTCATTGTCAGGATCGGCGACAAGGGTGAACGCATGCCGCTAACCATAGCTGACGCAGATCCTGAGAAAGGTACGATAACTATTGTTGTACAGGAAGTGGGGCTTTCTTCGACCAAGCTTTGCCTCCTTAACGAAGGTGATTACATCACGGATGTTGTCGGCCCTTTGGGCAATCCTACGAAGATAGAGAAATATGGAACGGTGATATGTGCCGGAGGCGGAGTGGGAGTAGCTCCCATGTTGCCGATAGTGAGGGCCTTGAAGGCTGCCGGCAACCGTGTGCTTTCGGTCATTGCCGGGCGGAATAAGGATCTTGTCATACTTGAAGACGAAGTGCGTGGCAGCAGTGACGAGCTTATAATAATGACCGATGACGGCTCTTACGGAGAGAAGGGAGTTGTCACGGTCGGTGTCGAGAAGCTTATAAAGCAGGAGCATATCGATAAGGTGTTTGCCATCGGACCTCCCATAATGATGAAATTCTGTTGCCTGCTTACTCAGAAATACAACATTCCGACGGATGTTTCGCTTAACACCATAATGGTTGACGGAACCGGAATGTGCGGAGCTTGCCGCTTGACTATAGGCGGAAAGACTAAGTTTGTGTGCATAGACGGCCCTGAGTTTGACGGTGCGTTGGTTGACTGGGACGAGATGTTCAAGCGGATGGGCACGTTCAAGCGTGCTGAGCAGGAAGAGATGGAACATTTTGAGGAACATCTTAACAATGTCGATGTTGAATCAGCCGACACCGCAAGTGGTGGGCTTGCCGACGGCGAGGCCATGGATGCCGTGCCTACGGATGAGCCGTTGGCCGTGCTTACAGACCGCAATGCCGATTGGCGCAAGGCTTTGCGTGCGTCAATGAAGCCAAAAGAGCGTACAGCCATTAAGCGTGTCTCAATGCCCGAGCTTGAGCCGTCTTATCGAATAACGACGCGTTACGAGGAAGTCAACAAGGGGCTTACAAAGGAGATGGCTCTCACGGAGGCGAAGAGATGCCTTGATTGTGCCAAGCCTACATGTGTGGAAGGTTGTCCGGTAAGTATCGACATACCTTCTTTCATTAAGAACATTGAGCGTGGACAGTTCCTGGCTGCAGCCAAAGTTTTAAAGAACACATCGGCTCTGCCTGCCGTTTGTGGCCGTGTATGTCCGCAGGAAAAGCAGTGCGAGAGCCGTTGCATACACTTGAAGATGAACGAACCTGCCGTTGCAATAGGTTATCTAGAGCGTTTTGCGGCCGACTATGAACGCGAAAGCGGCAACATGTCTGTGCCTGAGCTAGCTCCTTCTAACGGTATAAAAGTGGCTGTGGTTGGTTCTGGCCCTGCCGGATTGAGCTTCGCTGGCGACATGGCCAAGCGCGGTTATGATGTCTATGTTTTTGAGGCTTTGCATGAGATTGGCGGCGTGCTGAAGTACGGAATACCAGAATTCCGTCTGCCAAACAAGATTGTCGATGTGGAGATTGACAACCTGCGGAAGATGGGCGTGCATTTCCAGACCGACTGCATCATAGGAAAGACGATAAGCATAGACCAACTTGAGCAGAGCGGATTCAAGGGAATATTTGTCGGTTCGGGTGCGGGTCTGCCAAACTTCATGAACATACCGGGAGAGAATCTGATAAACGTGATGTCTTCAAACGAGTATCTTACCCGAGTGAATCTTATGGACGCGGCCAATCCTACTACTGATACGCCGATGAACATCGGCAAGAAGGTGCTTGTTGTTGGCGGCGGAAACACGGCGATGGACTCGTGCCGCACGGCCAAGCGCCTCGGGGCGGATGTCACTATAGTCTATCGCCGTTCGGAGACGGAGATGCCAGCACGTGCCGAGGAGGTGAAGCATGCCAAGGAGGAGGGTATCAATTTCATGTGCCTTCACAATCCAATCGAGTATGTCGCCGATGAGAACGGGGCGGTAAAACAAGCTGTTTTGCAGGTAATGACGCTTGGCGAGCCAGACACTTCAGGCCGTAGGAGCCCGGTGCCTGTTGAAGGAAAGACGGTCACGATAGACACAGATCAGGTCATAGTGGCCATCGGCGTGTCGCCCAATCCGCTTGTTCCGAAATCCATCAAAGACCTTGTTCTTGGACGGAAGAACACCATTGTAGTGAATGACGACATGCAAAGTTCGCGTCCGGAGATATTCGCCGGCGGTGACATTGTTCGCGGTGGCGCCACGGTCATCCTAGCCATGGGTGACGGACGGCACGCGGCCGCAAGCATGGACAAACAATTGAAAGGCTGAGTCGGAATATGAACGGATTGTATACCATAATATTGCTCATACTAAGCAACGTCTTTATGACGCTTGCCTGGTATGGGCATTTAAAATTGCAGACATCCGGCGTGTCGGCCAAGTGGCCATTGATAGGTGTCATAGCTTTTTCTTGGGGAATTGCTTTTTTCGAGTATTGTTGCCAGGTTCCGGCCAACCGCATAGGCTTTCAGGACAATGGTGGCCCGTTCTCTTTAATTCAGTTGAAAGTAATCCAAGAATGTATCAGTCTTGGAGTGTTTGCCGTAATAGCAAACATATTGTTCCAGGGGCAGAATCTTCATTGGAATCATATCCTTGCGTTCCTGTTGATTATTTGTGCGGTTTACTTGGTTTTTATGAAATAGTAAAGTCTGTTCACTTGGACGTTGAGTAAGAATGCCGTTACTTAGCCTGGAACATAAGCTTGAGAAAAAAGTCATAAGTCGCTTTCAGAAAGCGGTTTATGATTTCAATCTGATTGAAGACGGTGACTGTCTGCTGGCGGGTCTGTCAGGAGGGAAGGATTCTTTATGCCTGCTTGATTTGTTGTCCAGGCGGATGAGGATAAGCAAGCCCGCTTTTATGGTGGAGGCCTTGCACATCAGGATGGAGAATATCAAGTATGAGTCAGACGCGTCTTATCTGAGAGATTTCTGCGAAAGCCGCGGCGTAAGGTTCCATCTGGTGACAACGGGATTTGACTCTTCCACTGACAGCCGTAAATCGCCGTGTTTCCTTTGTTCGTGGAACAGGCGGAAGCAGATGTTCCTCAAGGCACAGGAGCTTGGCTGCAACAAGATAGCCCTGGGGCATCACATGGACGACATCATACACACGGCTATGATGAATATGTTTTTCCAAGGTTCTTTCTCCACAATGCCGGTAAGGCTTAAGATGAGGAAGATGCCGCTCACTATTGTAAGGCCTTTGTGCCTCGAGGCCGAAAGCGATTTGCGTAAGTATGCTGAATATAACGGATACCGCAAGCAGATAAAGCTGTGTCCCTATGAGTCTGATTCTCATAGGGCTGACATGAAAGGCCTGTTTGGCAAGATAGAGGCCATGAATGACGAGGCGCGCTATTCCGTCTGGACGGCGCTTGAAAAGGAAGGAAAGCTTGTAGAGGAGTGACATGTTTCGGGCTTGTCTTGCGTCTTGGCATGAGGCGTTTTGCAAAAGGCGGTAAACCGCGATGCGGTTTGCCGCCTTTTGTCTTTCGTTTTGCGCCCTTTTGCATGGTGAAATGCGGCCTTTTGCATAAACGCTGAGGATGCCACGCTTTGCGCAAATTCTGGTATGGCGTAAAAATCTTCGGGTGTATGTGGCTTATACTGGCAAAAAATGTGTAAGTTTGCACCTTGAACAACACATTATGCAGACGATGAAGGTTAATTTGGAGACATTCGACGAACTGAAAACGCCGTGTTATGTGCTTGAAGAGAAGCTGTTGCGGCGTAACCTTGAATTGATAAGACGTGTGGCCGACGAGGCGCAGGTTGAAATAATTTTGGCTTTCAAGGCGTTTGCCCTGTGGAAGACTTTTCCTGTGTTTCGTGAGTACATCAATGCCACTACGGCCAGTTCCTTGTATGAGGCGAGGCTGGCTTGCGAGGAGTTCGGAAGCAAGGCGCACACGTTCTCGCCAGCTTACACTGATTATGAGATAGACGAGATTGCAAGGTGTTCAAGCCATCTTACGTTCAATTCGCTGTCGCAACACGCCCGTTTGCACGAACGGGCCAGGCGTGCCAACGGCGCGTTGAGCATGGGGCTGCGCGTAAACCCTGAATATTCAGAAGTGGGAACGGCCCTGTATAACCCCTGTGCGCCCGGCACGCGCTTCGGCGTTACGGCCGACAAGCTGCCCGAACGTCTGCCAGAAGGCATTGACGGCTTTCATTGCCACTGCCATTGCGAGAGTGGGGCGGACGTGTTCGTAAGGACGCTTGAGCATATAGAAGGCAAGTTCTCGCGATGGTTCGGCCAGATTAAATGGATAAACTTCGGCGGCGGACACCTCATGACGCGCCGTGATTACGACGTGCCGTTGCTGGTGAAGACGTTAAGGGATTTCAAGGCAAGATATCCCCACTTGTCCGTAATACTTGAACCGGGCAGCGCGTTCGCCTGGCAGACGGGGCCGCTGGTGAGCCAGGTGGTAGACATTGTGGAAGACCGCGGCATACGCACGGCCATACTAAATGTCAGCTTTACGTGCCACATGCCTGACTGCCTGGAAATGCCTTACATGCCGGCGGTGCGCGGCGCTGAGACGCTGGATGATGCGTCGGATGCCGAAATCTTGTCGGAGAACGTCTACCGTCTTGGCGGCAACAGCTGCCTTTCAGGCGACTTCATGGGCTACTGGCGTTTCGCTGACGGACTGAACGTCGGCGACAACGTGATATTCGAGGACATGATTCATTACACGACGGTGAAAACCAACATGTTCAACGGCGTGGATCACCCGTCCATAGCGCTGGCCCGTGAGGACGGCCGGCTGGAAATGCTGCGCGTGTTTGGCTATGAAGACTATCGCAGCCGCATGGACTGACGTGCTTGCCGATGAATCATCAATGGCTCTTATATATAATATATGTGTTCATGCCGTGAAAAGGGCAAGTTTTAAACGAAAAACAAGAAATTTTGAAAGAAAATGAAAAAAACAGCCCGAAAGTTTTGCAGGTTTAAGAAAAAGCCGTATCTTTGCACCGCATTTAGAGAAATGCTCCTTTGGAAAAGGATACAGGCGGCAATAGCTCAGTTGGTAGAGCGCGACCTTGCCAAGGTCGAGGTCGCGGGTCCGAGTCCCGTTTGCCGCTCAATATTCTGAATAAACCAAGTGACGGGGTCTTCCTCGTAAAAGCCCAAGTGGCGGAATTGGTAGACGCGCACGTTTCAGGTGCGTGTGCCTCACGGCGTGCAGGTTCGAGTCCTGTTTTGGGCACGATTTATTCAGAATATATTTTTATGTTGGAGAGGTGGCGGAATTGGTAGACGCGCTACTTTGAGGGGGTAGTGAAAATTGTTTCGTGGGAGTTCGAGTCTCCTCCTCTTCACATCGTTTGTTTTGTTATCAGGCGGCAATAGCTCAGTTGGTAGAGCGCGACCTTGCCAAGGTCGAGGTCGCGGGTCCGAGTCCCGTTTGCCGCTCTTCTTAAGAACGAAAAATACAATCATGAATTTATATTTACGATATTTTGACAAGGAGACATTGGTTACCAATGTTGATGATGCCATTGATTTTCTATATTCCATAAATGAGATAGGAATGAATCCCGACTTGGAGCGCGACGTGCGTGAATATGTTGCCAGCAGTGTCTATTATCCGAAGCGCTACAAGATACGTCCGAGGGTTTATTTCATAATAATAAAGACCGAGGCGGCTACTATGCTTGACTTCAAGCAGAAAAAGGCATTGCGCTCAAATCTGCATCCCGGCGAGCAGCGCGACGATGTGGCTCCTGCTTTGGCCAGGCTCACGGAGGAACGGCCGGGATGGTATGAGGGCACGCTCGATTTTAAGAGGGTTGTCCTTGTTCCGGTGACTGGCAAGCATGAATACCGGGACACACATTTCGTTGTTAACTGCAAGGCCATGTCTGGACTCGACTGCTATAACCGCATGGTGGAGCATCTGCGCGGGCGGGTTGACAGCCGCAGCCAGTTCCCTTCGGCAAAAGGAAAGAATTTCCATTTCAAGTATCTGGGAATGTGGAAATAACCATTTGTGGGGAATTCGTCTTGTTTTACCGGTTGACGCTGTCGGAATATGAATAAGGTAATGCTCATAGGGAATGTTGGCAAGGAGCCTGTTGTGCGTTATTATGACCATGACCAGGCTGTGGCCACTTTTTCATTGGCCACGACCGAGCGTGGCTATACGCTGCCCAACGGCACGCAGGTGCCTGACAGGACCGACTGGCACAACATCGTGTTGTACCGCGGTTTGGCAAAAGTTGTTGAGAGATACGTGCACAAGGGCGACAAATTGTATGTGGAAGGACGTATACATTATCGCACGTATGACGACCAGAAGGGCATCCGTCATTTTGTTACAGAAGTTTATGCGGACAACATGGAGATGCTTTCTCCAAAGCCTGCCGCCAGTACAGACCGTGGGCAGGACGCGAGGCAGGCAGACAAGCCTGTAGATGATATTGAAGCACCGTTCTAAGCGGTGCTTTTTGTTGATATATAGTTTTCTATGCCATTGGTTTCGATTGAAAATGTCGCTCCAGATGTAAGGATAGGGCTTTGGCAACTCAGCGAAAACGTTGACGGGTTGCTTGGCTTGTGCCGTGACACGTCAGCAATGGAATGCCTTATAGGCCGTTATGCCTCAGACTCTCGCCGGCGTGAAGTGATTGCCGTGCGCTTGCTGTTGGATGCGCTTGTAGGTGGAAATGTCACATTGCATCATGAGAAGACAGGCAAGCCGTATCTGTCAAATGGAATGAATGTGAGCGTAAGCCATACAAAGGGATGCGCCTCTGTGATAGTGTCACCCTGCAGGTTGGTGGCAGTCGATGTTGAATATGTCAGTGAAAGAGTGGGGGCAGTGGCTGACAGGATGCTGCGCCATGACGAGAACGCGGACACACTGCTTATGAAATTGTTGCATTGGTGTGCGAAGGAAACTTTGTACAAATTGTATTCAGACGACCATCTGGCACTTCAGGACATACGTGTGGTGTCAGTTGACGGCGATGATCATGGCGGAGTAATGAAAACAAGAAACGTCCAACGCTGTGAGGCATTGGACGTCAGCTATCGTGTATTTGGCAAATTTGTGCTTACTTACGCGGTTCTTTAGGCTTGTCGCCTTTTTTCTTGAATTTCCCTTTGCCTTTATACTTGCCATTACGTTTGTTTCCTCTACGGTTGTTGTTGCCGTGTTCGGTAACTTTGTATTCAGGAGCTTTACCCAAACCTTTGGGCAATGGCATTTTCTCGACTTCATATCCCAGGAACTTCTCTATCTGCATGAACATTGAGATTTCCTTTCCGCGTACAAGCGTTACGGCTATTCCGTCATGGTCCGCACGTGCCGTTCTGCCAATGCGGTGTACATAATCTTCCGAATCGTGAGGCACGTCGTAGTTGATTACCATGGAGATGTCATCAATGTCTATGCCGCGTGCCACTATGTCGGTAGCCACCAAGACGTCAATCTGTCCGCTTTTGAAAAGGTACATCACTTCATCCCTTTGGCTTTGCATAAGGTCAGAGTGCATTTCTCCGCTGTTGATTTTCACGGACTTGAGATACTTGTTGATCTCCTTCACTTTCAGCTTTGAACTGGAGAATATGATCACGCGCTTTTGTCCGTATGTCTTGAATATGCTTCTCAATACGCCGTTCTTCTGATTTTCATGGCATACGCAGGCTAACTGCTTTATCTTTTCCGCCGGTTTGCTGACTGCCAGTTTTATTGTTGCCGGATTCTTAAGAATCGTTCTTGCCAATTCTTCAATCTTGTTGGGCATCGTGGCTGAGAACATGATTGTCTGACAGTTGGCCGGCAACAGCTTCGCAATGGAAAGTATGTCTTCATGGAACCCCATGTCGAGCATGCGGTCGGCTTCGTCAAGAACAAAGAATGAGACTTTGCCCAAGTCGACATTGCCCATGGTGATATGGCTTATCAGTCTTCCGGGGGTTGCGATTATTACATCTGCGCCCATCTTCATGCTTTTGTATTCCTGGTCATACCGGTTGCCGTCGTTGCCACCGTAAACGGCTACGCTGCTGACAGACGGCATGTAATACGAGAATCCCTGCATGGCTTGGTCTATTTGTTGGGCCAGTTCCCGTGTGGGGCTCATGATGACGCAGTTTATCGACTCCTCTGGGAAATCCTCCTCGTCGAGCATGCTTAGTATTGGCAACAGGTATGCGGCAGTCTTGCCGGTACCGGTCTGTGCTATGCCGAGAACGTCTTTCCCGGCCAGAATTTCAGGTATGCATCTCTCTTGTATTGGAGTGCATGCGGTCCACCCCATGTCGTCTATTGCGTCAAGTGTGTTGTCGCTTAAGTCTAAATCGTAAAAATCCATAGTCATTATTAATTGGGTGCCTTGCGGTAGCAGAAGTATGCCACTACTGTGAATATGATATTTGGTATCCATGCAGCAAGCATCGGTGGCGTGTCCGCATTTATTGCGAATGTCGACGATACCGTCTGCAGCATGATGTATGTAAAGCTTAGTGCAAGGCCTATGCCGAGATATAGTCCCATCCCACCTTTGCGCTTTCTTGAAGAAAGGGACAAACCTATAGTTGTCAGGATGAACGAGGCGAACGAAGTAGCTATTCGCTTATGGAATTCGACTTCATATTGCACTACGTTGCCTGAACCGCGGTCAATCTGTTTGCTTATATAATCGCGAAGTTGCGGACTTGTGAATGTTTCCTGCTGGCCTTTTGAAAAAACAAGATCAGTAGGTTCCATCATTATGGTTGTGTCTTTTACAGACCCGCTTGTGATGGTTTCTCGCATTCCTTTAAGCTGCCTTATGCGCCAGTTGCGTGCCTTCCAATGGTATTTTGAGTCGGAAATGGTGTCATATTGTATTTCGGATGCCGTCATGTGGCTTACCAGTTTCTTGTCCTCGAACTTGTCAAGGCAGAAGCCGTAGCCTTTTTTCAGGTTGTTGTCATAATGCTGTATATACGCTATGACACCTTTGCCTACCTGCAGTTGCACGTTCTCGGCCGACGTGTTTTTCTTTTTGTTTTTGTATATTGTTTCAAAGTTTTGCCTTATGATGGTGCCTTTGGGTATTACATATGCGCCGAGGAAGAATGTCATGATAGAGATAAGTGCGGCTGAAATCATGTAGGGACGCATCAGCCTTTTAAAGCTTACGCCTGCAGCCAGCATGGATATTATTTCAGAGTTGCCTGCAAGTTTAGATGTGAAGAATATAACGGCAATGAAAACGAACAACGGACTGAACAAGTTGGCGAAGTATGGCACAAAGTTCATGTAGTAGTCAACGACTATCGCTCTTAGCGGAGCATGGTATTGTGTGAACTTGGCAAGGTTCTCATTGATGTCGAAGACTATGGAAATTGAAATGATCAGCGCAATCGAGTAAAAATAGGTGCCGATGAATTTCTTTATTATATACCAGTCAAGTTTCTTAAGATATTTTGCCGGATTGAGAAAAGCCAAATTCTTGCCAAGCCATGTGAACGCGGCAATAAGCCATTTGAGATGTCTCTTCTGCCATCTCGCAAATCTTAAAGCTTTTCTGTATTTCCTTATGTTTTTTGTCTTCATGTTAAATCCGTTTGCCAAGCTGGTCTATCACTGATGTCTTCCATCTTACAAAGTCACCGGCTTCTATGTGTTTGTGTGCGTCTTGTACAAGACGCAGGTAGAATGCCAGGTTGTGTATGCTTGCTATCTGCATGGCTAGCAGTTCTTGGGCTTTGAACAGATGGTGCAGATAGGCCTTCGAGTATGTTCTGTCAACGTCGCAGCCGTCGGGGTCTATTGGTGAGAAATCGGTTTCCCATTTCTTGTTGCGCATGTTCATCGTGCCGTTGTATGTGAAAAGCATTGCGTTGCGTCCGTTGCGTGTAGGCATTACACAGTCGAACATGTCAACTCCGCGCTCGATTGCTTCGAGAATGTTCTGTGGTGTGCCTACCCCCATCAGGTAACGTGGTTTGTCTTTTGGCAGTATTTCGTTGACAACTTCAATCATTTCATACATCACCTCCGTTGGTTCTCCCACGGCCAGACCGCCGATGGCGTTGCCTTCCGCGCCCTTGTCGGCAATGAATTTTGCCGCGTCGCGCCGCAAGTCCTTGAAAGTGCAGCCCTGCACGATAGGGAACAGTACCTGGTCATATCCGTAAAGAGGTTCGGTTTCGTTGAACCGCTTGATACAACGGTCAAGCCAGCGTTGTGTAAGCATCAGGCTTTTCTTGGCGTATTGGTAATCACTTTGTCCTGGAGGACATTCGTCGAAAGCCATGATTATGTCAGCACCGATGGCTCTTTCTGTGTCGATGACGTTCTCCGGGGTGAAGAAATGCTTGCTGCCGTCAATGTGTGATCTGAACTCGCATCCCTCTTCTTTCAGTTTCCTGATTCCGGTGAGCGAGAACACTTGGAAGCCGCCGCTGTCGGTAAGTATCGGCCGGTCCCATGTATTGAACTTGTGCAGTCCTCCGGCGGCTTTCAGAACATCAAGTCCCGGCCGTAGGTACAGATGGTATGTGTTGCCCAGTATAATTTGGGCTTTCACCTGTTGGCGTAGTTCGCTGAAATGAACGCCTTTGACGCTGCCGCATGTACCCACGGGCATGAATATCGGTGTCTGTATCTGTCCGTGTGCGGTGGTTATAAGACCGGTACGTGCGTCGCTGGCATTGTCTGTATGTTGTAGTTCGAAAAACATGTCATTAATCCTCAATGCTGAACGTGACGGGATTTTTTACTTTCTCGTCCGTAAGGGCGAAATCCCACACCTCCTGTATGTTTTCTACATAGTGGAAGTTTACGCCGCTTATGTATTCCTCGGATATTTCCTCTATATCTTTCCTGTTGTCCTTGCACATTACTATTTCGGTAATGCCCGCACGCTTGGCTGCAAGTATCTTTTCCTTGATGCCGCCTACGGGCAGCACTTTGCCTCGCAGGGTTATCTCGCCGGTCATTGCCGTCTTGGCGCGGACTTTGCGTTGTGTCAGAGCCGACGCAATCGATGTGGCAATGGTTATGCCGGCTGACGGGCCGTCTTTCGGCGTGGCGCCTTCAGGCACGTGGATGTGTATGTTCCAATGGTCGAAGATGCGATAGTCAATGCCAAGGGTGTCGGCATGAGCCTTGACATATTCAAGCGCAAGCACGGCCGACTCTTTCATCACGTCGCCGAGATTGCCCGTAAGCGTGAGCTTTGAGCCCTTGCCCTTGCTAAGGCTTGTCTCTATGAACAGTATCTCTCCGCCTACGCTTGTCCACGCAAGGCCGGTAACCACGCCGGCGTACTCGTTGCCTTGGTATATGTCGCGGTAGAAAGGCGGATTGCCAAGCAGTTCTTTTATCTCCTCGGGAGTTATCTTATAGTAAGGCAATACGCCGTCTTTCGCTTTCATGAAAGCCAGCTTTCGCAATGCCTTGTTAATCTGTTTCTCCAACTGGCGCACACCGCTTTCACGCGTGTATTGTTCTATTATCTTTTCGATGGCCTGCTTGGTGAACATCAGCTTTTTCTCGTCAGCCAATCCGGTGTTCTCTTTTTCTTTCGGTATGAGATGGCGTTTGGCTATTTCCACCTTTTCCTCGGTTATGTAGCCGCTTACCTCTATCAGTTCCATGCGGTCGAGTAGGGGACGCGGAATGGTGTTAAGGTCGTTGGCGGTGGCTATGAAGAGAACTTTCGACAGGTCGTAGTCCACGTCCAGATAGTTGTCGTGGAATGCGAAGTTCTGCTCCGGGTCGAGCACCTCGAGCAGAGCCGATGCCGGGTCGCCGTTGATGGTGTTCTGCGTAACCTTGTCTATCTCATCGAGGATGAACACGGGGTTTGACGAGCCTGCTTTCTGTATGCTTTTGATTATTCGTCCTGGCATGGCGCCGATGTATGTGCGGCGGTGTCCGCGGATTTCCGCCTCGTCGTGTACTCCGCCGAGCGATATGCGTGCGTATTTGCGCTTCATGGCTGCGGCAATGCTCTTGCCGAGGCTTGTCTTGCCCACTCCCGGAGGACCGTACAGGCACACTATGGGCGACTTCAAGTCCTTTCTAAGGCTCAATACGGCCATGTATTCCAGTATGCGCTCCTTCACCTTCTTCATGCCGTAGTGGTCTTTGTCTAGCACTTTTTCGGCACGTTTCAGGTTGAGGTCGTCCGTAGTATAGCTTTCCCATGGCAGGTTTACCAGCGTTTGCAGGTAAGTCAGTTGTACGCTGAACTCCGGGCTTTGAGGGTTGAGTATGTCGAGCTTGTCAAGTTCCTTGTTGAATGTGGTCTCGATGTCCTCCGGCCACTTCTTTTTCTTGGCCGCTTCCATCAGTTCCTTGCGCTCTGGGTAGCTGTCGCCGCCCGTCAGTTCTTCCTTGATGTTCTTTATCTGCTGTTGCAGGAAGTATTCGCGCTGCTGTTCGTCTATGTCCTCGCGTGTCTTTGTGCGTATGTCATGCTTCAGTTCGAGCAGCTGCATTTCGCGGTGTAAGATTTTCAGCAACTTGAACAGCCTGTCCTTCAGGGAGTTTGTTTTTAGCAGCTTCACTTTTTCGGCCACGTCGAGCGGCATGCTCGTGCAGACGAAATTGAGCAGAATCACCGCGTTGTTTATGTTTTGCAGGGCAAACTGTGCCTCGTCAGGTATGTCGTCGTTTTTCTTCACGTAGTCAATGGTCACGTTGCGCAGGTCCTCGATGGCAGCCATGAACTCTTTGTCCTTCTCGTCGGGGAACTTTTCTGGAGCCACTTCCACCACACCTTTGAGGAACGGCATGGTGCTGTTGACGCTTGTCAGCTTGCACCTGCCCATGCCTTGCAATATCACTGTCACATTATTTCCTTGTCCGGGCATCTCGAGCACGCGTATCACCTTTGCGTGTACGCCGTATTCATGCAGTTGTTCTTTCTTTACGGGATTGTCCTCCTCGGCGTTCTTCTGGCAGAACACGGCAAACGCCTGCTCCGGCTTGTCTTTTATTTGGTTTATCAGGTTGAGGCTCGATGCGCGGCCTATCAGCACCGGCGAAACCACGCCCGGGAACAACACCAGGTTGCGCGTGGCCAATACGGGCAGTTCGCCGTCCTTGTCTCCCTCAAACAGTTTCGTTATGTCACCCTCGTAGTCGGCTATCATTGAAAATGCGCTGTTTACTTCTCTGTTCATAAGTCGTCGTTACTTTCCCAAAAGTACATATTGGGGTGCAAAGTTACTCATTTTAATCGACATAACGCTTTTCGACCTCCATATTTTAGTTTTAATAACGTTGGGCGA
Organism: uncultured Prevotella sp.; assembly: GCA_944320195.1. Classification (GTDB taxonomy): domain Bacteria; phylum Bacteroidota; class Bacteroidia; order Bacteroidales; family Bacteroidaceae; genus Prevotella. The sequence goes on from CALUGP010000009.1 coordinate 57,345, forward strand.
TATTGTGTGATATTTTGTGTGATATTTCTGAGGTTTTGTTTTTGCTGGCAGTGGTTATTCTTATTTTGGAAATATTTATTTTAACTCACAGATTGGAATCGTATCCATGCAAGAAAATCTTTCTATTAGAGTTCCGGGAGGTTGTGTGTAATCTCTGTCGTAACCGTCTCCATTTTCATCTAGGATCCATGTGTTTTCTTCAAATATTTTTTTCTTTTTTATTCTTCGGTTATTATAGCTTAATTTATACCAATATGCAGTTCCTTGATGTTGATCGGTTATCAAAATATAATTTTTTCTTTTATAAAAATCATAATAAGCGGCATTGTTATCTTTATAAATCAATTTCATTTTTCCGTTTTTGTAAGTATATATTAATAACTCTGTGTCAGCACAACAAGTACCTTCTTTGATGAAAAGCTCGGGCTTCCCGTCTTTGGTGATGTCATAAAGAAAGTATTCAGCATCAAGATGAAGTCCTTCTTTTACCGTGAGTTTTGTTTTGAAAATGGTGTTTATGTAAGCATTTTTGATGCCTTTCTTTGGCCCTCTTTTTACTCGTTCACGGATGTTGTTGAGTTCTTTTTCATAGTTTTTTTGTATTTCTTCTTCGTAGGGCTCCCATGCCCATGAAAAAGCCTCCGACTGTATCGGGTACTCCCTTCCCATATTCTTAATAATGTTGAATGTGTCTTTTTTTAGTTCTTCCTTATAAAACGAATACCATGTTGCCTTTGCTATGGAGTCGAGAATGAACCTTTGTTTGAAATATATGGAATCTATTATGAATATTTTATTTTCAATATATTTAGCTCTTATCTTTCTTATCTTTGGGTATAAGGAATATGATATTGTGCTTAAGCAGATAACAAAAGCAATAGATAGAAAGCATTTCATTTTTTTTAGTTTTTTATTTTGCTATGTTTTCAATGATTTTCCATAGATGGCGTTGTGGAGTCGGCAGTGCTTACTTGACCTTACACTTTATCTTGATATATTTTTCTAATGGCTTAATAGTAATACCGCATTTATATAAGTATTTCCCTTGCTTGTGCCGTCATATTTTATTCCTCCCATTTAACCATGTTTCTCGGTAGTTTTATCATTTTAGGTTCGCCGCGTTTGCCTGTTATGAAGTAGTTTTCGGCAAGACTTTCTTGGAATTTCAGCAAGAAAGCCGCCCTTATCCTTGCGCATTTCTCGTTGATAGAGTTGTTCAGTGGGTCGGTGGCGTTTACTATGTTTTTGTCGTAACTCCTTATTCCGAACAAGTTTCTTGACACCCTCGCGCCTTTAATCCGCCCTTTTTGTGCCACTTATTATATCTCGCGAAGCATGGCCGGCCTATCATTTCACGATTTTCAGGCTTTTTCATAAAGTCTAATAGATAGTTGCTGGGCAACGACCGTATTTTTTTGTCACATTCAATATCTCCATACGGTTGCCTATATTTCCATAAATCTTTATTATTAGACATTTCTTTGCCAATCCAAGGTAAATATACAAATCTTAAATTCCTTTTCGCAAAGCAGTCTTTTATTAGGTCGTAATTTTCACGGATACATTTGTTTACATCCTCATTGTATCTATCCTCCATATAGATTACTTCGTTGTTTACGCCTTCAAAAGGAATGCCAACTAAGTCAACTCCTAAATGCTCTACCGAGTATTTAGGAGGGTTCTGGTCGTTAGAATCATCGTAAGTAGTGTGTCCGCTTTCTTGTTCTTCAGGTAGCGGTATGTATCTTTTCCGTTTAAATATGTTTCTCATCTTATTGCTGCTTTAATAATTACGTGAATTCGGTATAAGAAAACCTTTTTCAACTTTTCAAAGGTTTTCTTATGCCGGCTCACGTTAAATTAATTGTTTTATTGTATATTTTTATTAGTAGGGGCAACTGTATTTTCACAGTTGGGGCAAATAAAAATGTTTTGTTCTCCGTTTAATTTTAATTGTGTTCCGCATTTTGGGCAGAAATAAATGCCTTTATTATTATGTCCGTGTCCTCTCTTTTGTTCTATATAATCAGGTATTGGCCTATTGTGGTTTATATATTGATTAGCTTTAAGTTCAAAGATTTCATCATCACAGCAAGAAGCACACTCTGGACATATATAAAATCCATTTTCACACTGTTTGTCATCTCTTGAATCTATCAATCCTTTTTTACAATGATAACAGTAATTAAGATAAATTTCTTTGTTGTATTCTGAGCAATTTGGATTTATACAAGAAAAATAATTATAGCTGTTGAGATGTCTTTTTGTTACTTTATATAAAAGATGTCCACATTTTCTGCATTTTAATTGTTTGAATTTTCTTACAACTTTATTTGCAATAACTATAAATTTTATGATTGTTTCATTGGACTCATATCCATATTTTGCCTTGTTCGTTTGGGGATAACCGATAATCTCACATAAATGAAAGAGTGTATAATTATTCCATGAATATACTTCCTGTAAAGTTTGTGTATAAAAAACTGGTTCAAAACAATGCCTATTCATGCAGAAATAAAATGGTTTATCAAGAACTTTATTATATTCTGACGCAATCTTGGGAGAACAAAATAATATTCTTTTTCTTATGTCTCGATGTGTAAGGAAGTTATTGTCTTCACCTTCTTTGTTGTAATAGTAAAACCCTTTTAACTCATTAAGTAATTTTTTGTCGTATTCAAATTCAAAAGAAGAACCATTTTTTGTGAAACGACAATTTTTATCTTTAAAAAATATATTTAAAGAGTTGATTGTACTTTGTAATATTTCTTTAGTTTGTCTCTTTTCTTCGTCTTTAAGCTTTTCCCATTCTTTATAATCGATGCCTTTTTTATATTCAACATATTTGTATGCATTCTCATTTGGTGAAACTTTTATTTTGATAGGTATGCAACAATTTCTTAATAGGTCTGTTTTTTTATCATCGATACCCAATTTTTCCTGTATACTTTTAATATCTCCGATATATTCTTTTCGTTTTTCATAAGAAGAGGAAATATTGCTGAATTTTTTTTCAAACATTTTTTTATCAAGTTGATATATTATGTTATAACTAATAAAACCTTTAAAGTTAGTATTATTAACCACTCCTCCTTTACAGCAAGGTAAAAATGTATCCATCATTAAATCTATATAATTAGGATTTATGACATCACAATTCGTTATAATTAAATCTAATATTCCATCAAATTCTTGAAAAGATTGCCCTTTTGTTTTTATTAAGGTTAAGATACAGTCGCATAATAACTTATTACCCATTTTAATTTTTCCAGGTTCCATGCAACAATGTCTGTACCGAATAAAATTCTCGTATGGGGTGTTTTTAAATTGTTCAATTAAATTGATGTCAAATTTAGTATTGTTCAGTTTAACATCATAAAAATACCTTTTTATGATGTCAAGTTGTGTCTTTTCTGAAACTACGGAGTATACTTCTGGTAGATTATTGTAATCATTTAATGGATGGCATGATTGTAACCATTTTTTTACATGGATGATACGATTAGGTGTATTTCTATCATCGGCTTGATTTAAAAAGATATAATCAGCTAATTCAAATATATTTTTGTCTTTTATTTTTTCAATTGTAATAGAAGGCTTAATATGATTTAAGGCGTCATATATCAAAGAGAATGAATAAATTGTATAATCGGATAAGAATGCTTTAATCTGTTGTTGTTTGTTATATGATAAGCATCTACAGCATTGACTTAGGTCATTCAATATGTTTTTTTGAGTTTGAGAATCAGAATAATTTATTATGGCATTTTGTAATTGTGTTCTTCCAAACTTGTCATGCTTTTTTTCCCAAGACGTATGGTTCAGAAACCATAATAAGTAAATAAAGTTGAATTTATCTTCTGCAATATGTTTTCTATAACTAAAACTATCTATAATTCTTTTCCAATCATCTTTATTATTCCCGTCTGCTTCATGGAAAGAAAATTCAATGTTGTCATCAGTTGACTCCTCTTGCTTTATAATTTCTTCAATAACGAATAAACCATAATCTATAATTTTTCCTTCCTTATTATTGTTATATTGAATCTCTGGGTTCGTAGACCTCAATATTGTTTCTTTTTCATTTCCTGAATGTGTGATTTCAACTCTTTCCATGAAAAACACATGTATCTTTTTAAGTTCTTCTAAGTACTCCTTGTTTGTTCTTGCTTTATTTTTTTCCATGATAAGCTATGTTTATTAGTATTTTTTTGTACTTCCTATCTTAGATAGTTAATGAATCCATTGTGGTCGAGATTTTCTATCACATATAGATTAATAAGTAAATTTATCGCCCAATAGGGGTATTAATAAATCAACATTAAGTGTTTCCCACATTTTCGTGTTGGCTTCGATTAAAGTTTTCTTTGAATATTGGTTAATTGTTGTTTGTTTTTGGTTATAAGTTTAAATTGTATAATACATATAAAAGCGTGGGAGTTCTTACTATTCGCCCGTCCACGCTTCGAGCCCTTCGCATTGCCCGGTATAGTAGAACGAGCAACGCAGAGACCCCACGCCGGATATGTTTACACCAATATATTTCACGCCGGAAAGGCGTGAAGATATGATATGGAGTGAATACATACCACGTAGGACATCTACTGTTGCCTTGTTCTTGACTATACCTGAAAGTTGCGAAGTTTCGAAGCGTCAAGACAAAGCGTTTAGTAAACGCCTTTTTCATATATAGCCGCCGTCCGTGCGTTAGGTTTTGCAAACCTGTGCTTGGATAGCGACACGGCAAATATACTGACTTTCGGCAATATCTGCAAGGTTTTGCATGAAAAGTTGCAGGGCGTTCAGCTTTTTGCCGGATATGAAACAGGCAACAGCAGATTTTTATCTCGTATTTTATGTGTTGGCATATCTCCCTGATTTTCTGTTTGACATTATCGTTTCATTTTATTTGTTTTCTATGAATTTATTGTGGAATTTTTGCATTACCGTTATGAATTCGTCTGGAAGTCTTTTAATCACTTCTTCTTTGATATAGTCGGGTATCTCCTTGTAATATGCTTCGGCTATTGCGCCTGTTATGGCTCCCATAGTGTCGGCATCGCCATTCAAGGATATTGTCAGCCGTATTGCACTCTCATAATCCGTACTTTCCAAAAAAGCGATGATTGATTCTGGAACAGTGCCTTGGCAGGTTTCATCAAATTGGTAATATTCCTTTATTTGGTCGCAAGTCCTGTCAAGGTTATAACCGAAAGTGTCTTCCACGTAATTCTTTATCTCTTGTTTCGACTTGCCAGTACGTGCCAAGTAAACGGCTGCCGCTGTAGCCTGCGCGCCTTTTATCCCTTCGGGGTGGTTGTGTGTTATTTCCGCGCTTTTCTTAGCCGCTTCCAATGTCTCTTCCAACGTGTCGAAAGCCCAGCCTACGGGACTCACCCTCATGGCCGAACCGTTTCCGAAACTGTTGTATGGCTTAGGGTCGTCTTGCCTTAACCAGTCAAAAAACATTCCTCCATAGCCTGCGTTGATGTAACGGTTGCCATAATCCTGCATTATGCCCAACAGGCTGTCGCCAGTCAACAGCCAGTCGGCATTTGCCACGGTCATTACCGTATCATCGGTGAAGCGGGTAGAGTTGTCATTGAACAGCGGAAAATCTGTCGTTCTTGCAGGAATGAACTCATAGTATGAACCGATGACATCACCTGCTATCGCTCCTAAAAGAATTTTATCCATAGTGCGTTTATCATTTTGTGATAATTTCCGCAAAGATAGTTTTTTGTTTTCAATGTTCAAAGCAATAATCTTCCGCAAGCCTTGCGAAACGTAATATTTTGCCGAATGGACGGATTTCATTATTTTTGCAAGCACAAACGGATTCTTCATTTTTCACTTTTAATTTTTCATTTAGCTTATGTCAAGCGGTTTTACATTCAAGCGTTTCACGGTAAATCACGGCAAGTGCGCCATGAAGGTGGGCACTGACGGCGTGCTCTTAGGGGCTTGGGCGCGTGGCGGACGGCGCATATTGGACGTTGGCACGGGTTCGGGGCTTATTGCGCTGATGATGGCGCAGAGGTTCAGTGAGGCCGGGGTGACGGCCATCGACATTGAGCCGGGGGCGTGCCTCCAGGCTCGTGAGAATGTTGCGGCGTCGCCGTTTGCAGGCAGGATAAGGGTGGTTGAGATGGCGTTGCAGTCGTTTCAGGGCGGCTTGTATGACGCAATCGTGTGCAATCCGCCGTTTTACGCAGGCACATTGCGCAGCAAGACGGCGGCGAGGACGATGGCGCGCAGCGCTGAGACACTGCCTTTCGCCGACCTCTTCCGACACGCCGCGCGGCTGCTGGCCGATGGCGGCGCGTTCTCAGTAGTCGTTCCGGCAGCCTTGCACAGTGAGTTTGACGCCGAGGCTGCTTTCGCCGGGTTGTGGCCCAGGCGTGTGTGCATGGTCAAGAGCGTGCCGCGCAAGGCTCCTGGCCGTTGCCTTTTGGAGTATGGCAAGCGGTCGCCGGCTCGCGTCGACGAGGCTGAAGAGTACTTGAACAATGCCGACATGACGCGCTCGGAGTGGTACGCCGGGCTTACTGAAGAGTTTTATCTGTAAATGCCTGGGGGTTGCGTGCTGACTGATGACTATTGTTTCATGTTGAAACGAAAACACGGCAAGTGGCTTACACATTGATTTTCAATGGCGCGTCACAGCGGCGTTGTTCCGGAATAATTGTCCCATTGACCGAAATAACGCAAACAGAGGTGTGCAAACGCAAATGCCTATAATTCATTATGTTACGTTTCTTAACGGTCTGTGTGTGCAACGCCGGACAACCGAAAAAGGCGCAAAAGTGGCTCTAATGGCGTGAAAGAGCCGTCATTTCCACTCGTTTGAACGGCTCTTTCATGTCGATAAGACGGCCTTTGCTGTTGTTAAAGGCCGTCTTTGAGCCTTCGTTGGGCCATGTTTTGATGCTCAAAAGGCGGCAAATGGCAAATGAATGAGCCGTTGCTGTTGGTTGGTCAAACCTGTTTCGCTGATTTTGCTTGACATTCTTGGTTTGACGTTTTGCCATGTCTTTATGCTTGAAACATGACAAAAAGAAATTCATCCGCAGTCCGGGCATATGGCCAGGCACTACGGATGAATCCAAAAAGTTCGTCTTGAAATACTGCGTTTTTATAGTCAGCATGCCCGTGCGTATTCGTGTCGTCGGCAGGGCGTGTCGCCATGTCAGCCGTTTTTGAAGGATACCACTTGCGTCAGTTCCGGTGTCAGGTAGAACGTGTGTAGCAGTGTGTCTTCGCCGATGGATATGACGGCTTTGGTGAAAACGTAAATCCTTTGTGGCGGATTTGCGCCGTATTTTATGTCCTTCTTGAACGCGGCGTTGGCCGTGGCGCTTGTCCTCATGGCATGCACGGCGCTGTCGGCTACAAACCTGGTGGAGTCTATCTTCGTGAAGTCCACGCTGTAGTCGGTCGCGGTGAGATTGGTGTCAAGGAAGTCTTTTACGGTTTCTTCCGCCTTGTGCTGCTTGCCGCAGGCACACAGAATGACGGCTGCGGCGGTGCCGATGGCCAGTGTCTTTGCGTAATGGTGCATGGTGTCAGGTGTTTTTATTTGCGCGTGGGGATGTTTTTCATTATTTCCAGCAAGTGATCCCATACCATTTGCACAGTGGGGATGAGCAGGCGCTCGTCTGGCGAGTGCACTCCGCGCAGCGTTGGCCCCATCGACACCATGTCGAGGCCTGGGTACTTCTCTGAGAACAGGCCGCATTCCAGTCCGGCGTGTATGCCTATTACCTTAGGCTCCTTGCCAAACAGCTTCTTGTATGTGTCGGTGACAATGCCTGTGAGCGCGCTGTGGGGGTTCATCTTCCATGCCGGGTATTTGTCGCCTTGGGTTACTTCCGCTCCGGCCAACTGGAATACGGCCTTAACCGTGTTGCCCATGTTCACGAGATTGCTTGATACGTTTGAGCGTTGCGACGCTACGATTTCCACCTTGCCATCGGCGGTCATCACGCTGGCCACGTTGCTTGACGTTTCCACCATCCACGCCAGGGCTTCGTCCTGGCACATGGAGTAGGGGCCGTTGTCAACGGCCTGCAATGCCGATATTATGTTGCTGCCTGTGGTCTTGGGCATTACCTGCCGGGCGTCTGTGCTTTCGAGATTGAACCTGATGTCGTGTTCTGTGACGTGGAACTCGTCTTCTACGTCACTGGCGAACATGTTGACGGCAATTCTTACATCTTCCTTTACCTCTGACGGAACTGCGAATATGACGACTCCGTCGCGCGGTATGGCGTTGTGCATGCGTCCCGAGTCGAAGCTTGCCAGGCGCACGTCATACTTGTCATTCATTGTATATATGAAACGCGCCAGCAGTTTTATGGCGTTGGCGTATTTCTTGTCTATGTCGTCGCCGCTGTGTCCGCCATGCAGCCCTTTCAGCGAGAGTTTCATGAAGAAGTAGTCTTCGGGCGCGGTCTCGGGAGTGAAGCTGAATGTTGCCTTGGTCGTCATTCCGCCCGCGCAGCTGATGAAGAACTGGCCTTCGTCCTCGCTGTCGAGATTGATCAGCAGGTTGCCTTTCATGAAGCCGGGCTTCATGCCGTGCGCTCCTGTCAGTCCCGTTTCCTCGTCTCTTGTGAAAACGCATTCTATCGGTCCGTGCTCCAGGCTGTTGTCGGCAAGCACCGCCATTTGCATGGCGCAGCCGATGCCGTCGTCTGCTCCCAAAGTTGTGCCTTTGGCCCTGAGCCATTCGCCGTCAACGTAAGTCTGGATAGGGTCTTTTGTGAAGTCAATGTCAACGTCGACCAGCTTGTCGCATACCATGTCCATGTGGCTTTGCAGTATAAGGGTCTCGCGGTTCTCATAGCCCGTTGATGCCGGCTTGCGTATGATGACGTTGCCCGTCTCGTCCACTTCGGTCTCGAGGTTCAGCCCTTTGCCGAAGTCTTTGAGGAACTCAATCATTTTCTCTTCATGCTTTGAAGGGCGCGGAATGGCGTTTATCTTTGCAAATTGTTCAAAGACGCATTGTGGTTGCAGGTTTTTCTTGTCCATTGTTCAATATTGTTTTTTGTTTATGTTTTCCGTATCTGCCGATGGCTTTTCGGTATTTGCGGCATTCGTGTCCCACGTGTGGGACGCATGCTTAAATGTAAAATAAAAACTCGTTTCTCTCTCATTTATTTTGCATTTCGCTCTATTTGCACTATCTTTGCCGCAAAAATACTGAAAAATGGCAGAAACTTTCATCATCGGCATGTTAATAATTGCTATATCGATGGCTTTGCTTTGCATAAAGCTGATATTGCTCAAGGATGGAAAGTTCTCCTCGCAGCATGTCAAGGACAATCCCGGCTTGAGGAAGCGGCGGATACACTGTGTCATGGAACAGGACAGGGAAGCACGCTTGGCCGGGCGGCATGCTAAAGACAAGGTCGTGAATGAAAACATATAAATATAATTAGGAAGACATGAAAAAAGTAATTTGTTCGGCCGCCGTTGTGGCATTGATGTCATTGGTTGCGGCTTCGTGTAACAAGCAAGCCCCTAAAGTGGACGAGAAACCTGCTGCAGCCGCATCGGCGGGCACAGACATGAAGATAGCCTTCATAGAGGTTGATTCGATAATGTCGCAGTATAAGTTCTGTAAGGAATATTCTGCAATACTTGAGAAGAAAGGGCAGAACATCCAGAACACCATCAGCTCGAAGGGACGTTCTCTGCAGAACGCTGTGGCAAAGTTCCAGCAGGATATACAGAACAATAAGTACACCCAGCAACAGGCTGAGGCCGTGCAGGCTGGTTTGCAGAAGCAGGATGCCGACCTGAGGGAATTGCAGCAGAGGCTTGGAGCTGAGTTTCAGGCTGAGACAGACAAGTTCAACAAGGCCTTGCGTGACAGCATCCAGCATTACCTTGCCATATATAATAAGGATAAGAAGTATTCTTTAATATTGAGCAAGGCCGGCGACAACATTCTTTATGCAGACAAGGCTTACGACATAACAAACGAGGTTATCTCAGGGTTGAACAAAGCTTATAAGCCAGCCAAGACTGAAAAGAAAAAGTAAGCCGTTAGGTTGCTCTCGAAAAATGTGGGGAATGCATACATTTCATGGTTGTGCGTTCCCCACATTTTTATATATTGTCATTTTCAGTTTGTTTTACTTCCACAATTTTATTCTCCATCACATACCATAAGAAACCTCTAATGTTTGCGTGTCCCATGTCTTGGAGCAGACGCATGTATTCTTTGATCTGCGTTTTGTGGGAATTGCGTTCTGTGCCGAATTTGAAGTCTATTACTGTAGTCTCGTTGCCGTCAGTGATGACGCGGTCGGGACGGCGTTCGGTTGTTTTGCCGGTAGCATGGTCGTGTTCAAGTATGGAGCATTCGTTGAATACACGCCAGCGAGGTGCAAACCAGTCAGCCACACGCTTGTCAGACAGGCGCTCGGCCAACAATGCGCGCATCTTGTCTACCGTAAGGTTCTCGTCATATATGATTCCGTCGAATTCCATTTGTCTTAGTGCTGTGGGAATGTCGTTTACGGTGTGTATGGTTGAGAACAGCTTGTGCATTATGTTTCCGGCCTCGATGTATTGTTTGCGGTGGTCATTGCCTCCTGATATGAAGTCGCGGCTTTTGTTGCTTTGCCTGAAGTGAGCGTCATACTGTGGTGGATACATATGGATTTCATGTTGCTTGAGAGGCTTGAGAAAGACGTTTTTTGTGTGTTTGCGGTCGTCGTTTGTGCTTTTGCCAAGAATTTCAGAAAGGCTGCCATATTCAAATACAGACGGCTTGTCGGACTCCTCTGTGTTTTCTTCAAAGCACACGCCGTCAAGTTTTTTTGCAACGATTGGCAGGCATTGCTTCAGCAATTCGGAGCGATTGGGCTGTCCGTTTTTTGTTTTGCCATTGCGTCCTATGACCGTAAGGCTTTGTCCGGCACGTGTAAAGGCTACGTAGAGCAGGTTGAGATTGTCCACACGGTTTTGTACATGCTCGTTCTTGTAGTCTTCTGCATAGATGGTCTCGAGCAACTTTTTGGAATAGTCGACTGGTACAATGGGCAAATCGTTGAACGGTGGGCATGTGGGGTTGCACCATAATGTTGTGTCGCGGCTTTCAAGCGCCCAGTCACAGAACGGGATTATCACATGCGCGAATTCGAGTCCCTTGCTCTTGTGAATGCTGATGAGTCTTAAGCCCGTTGCAGTGTCGCTTTGTATTGTTGTGCTGTGCAGGTCGTCGTTCCACGCCTCGATGAATTTATTTATGTTTCCGGGATTGTTGGCAGAAAAGTCGGCGACTTTGTCATAAAAGGCACATATGTATGCGCTTTGGTTGTCAAGCCTTTCTATTTCAAAAGTGGAATAAATGTAATCGATAGTTTCAAAAAGAGGCTTTTTATTCAAGCTTTTCATGTTCATGAGAAACTTTGCAGGCAACAGCGTGTTTAGGAACTCGGGATTTTCTGATGCGGCTGTAAGCATTTCACCGTGTCCGCGGCGTGAGCCGAGTACGTTTTTCTGATAATTTACGGCCAGGCAGGCTTTGCTAAGCACGTCATCAGGATTAGACAACAGCGTCAGGGCTTGCATGATCATGTTTACGGCGGTTGATGCGTCAAGCCTGAAAGCTTCGTCGCTGACAATGTTCAGTTGTGGAAATGTCTTGCCTAAATAGTCTGCCACCAATGGAATGTGTCGGTTGTAGCGCAAAAGTATTGCAATGTCAGACTCCTTTACACTGTGTGAGAGCAAGTCTTGAACGCTTTTGCCTGTGTGGTCAAGCATGCTGTGTTCATAATCCTCATTGGGGAGCATGATTATTTTTACGAATCCTCCGTTGCTTCCGCATGACGATTGGCACACGTCTGCGTAAGCGGAACGTATCTCGTTTGCGGATTCTTCACCGCTAGTTTGAATTTCCTGGTCATATTCCGTTTCGGCAGCTGTTTTGAAGAAACAATTGTTGAATTCTACTACATTGTGTCTTGAACGGTAATTTTTCTGTAAAGTCTTTATTTCCAGGTTCTTTTCGGGAAGGCTGAATTGAGAGCTTATGCCATTGAGGAGTCGCCAGTCGCCGGCACGCCATCTGTATATGCTCTGTTTTACGTCGCCTACGATGAGGTTGTTTATAAGCGTCGAGCCGTCTTTGCTGTGGCTCATGCAATCTTTCAGCAACACTTTGAAATTGTCCCATTGCACAGTGCTTGTGTCTTGGAATTCGTCAATCATTATGTGTTCCAGTCTGCATCCGACTTTTTCAAACACGAATGGCGAGTCGCTGTCCTTGATAAGTGTGCGTAGCAGATGTTGCGTGTCGCTAAGCAGGAAGCGGTTGGCTTCGCCGTTGAGTTCTCTTACTTTTGCCTCAATGCTGCTTAACAGGCGCAATTTGTCCAGATGCTTCAGCGTGAAGTCTGCCGTTGCAAACAGCTTCCACTGTTTCGGCCTGTCTTCTTCTGCTTTCTGTAGTAGAGGCATAAGGCTGCGTTCTGCCAACGATACTATCAGCTTGCGGTCCGGACTGGATTTTGAAGCCCAACTTTCCGCATCGGATAGGCATTTCTCCATAATTTGTGTCTTGCACTTCTTGTCGCTGAAGTCGTCGCCCTTTAGTTTGTTGAAATAGCTGCATATGCCATTTGCTTTTTTTGCGTATGACGTGGGGTGCAGGCCTGCTTCCTCTGTGATTTTCTCAAAATCGTGGGCATATCCTGCCATGTGTTTCTTTGCGGCGACACGTATGGCTTTTAGCTGTTTTGTGTATTCGTCAAAGAAGTTTTGTCTTGAGATTGTTGTGTCAAGCTCGTCGCTGACGGCTTTGTAGAAATCTCTGAATATGGTTTTGCCGAATTTCTTTATTTGCCCGATGACATTCCATCCTTTGTTCTCGTTTATATTGGAAAATATGTAACTTATCAGCCATTGAAGGATTATGCTGGTAGAGGTAAGCGACTCTATCAGGCTGTCCACTGCTTGTTCTTCAATTTGCGTGTCGTTCAGTCCTATTTTCAGGTTTGAGTTTAGTTCGAGTTCTCGTGCAAGGTTGCGTAGCACTGACTGGAAAAACGAGTCTATCGTCTCAATCCTGAAGTAATGGTAGTTGTGTATCAGCAAACTCAGGGCCATGCCCGCCCGTTGGCTGGCGTGGCTTTCGCTTATGCCAAGGCTGTCGCAGACGGCTCTCATGTAAGTGTTTGAGTCAGGCAGTGTCTTCCATATGCCGTAAAGTTGGCTTAGGATGCGCAGTTTCATTTCCTCCGTTGCCTTGTTTGTGAATGTGACGGCAAGTATGTTCTTGAAACTTAGGGGGTTGTCTATCAGCAGCTTGATGTATTCTACAGCCAGTGTGAATGTCTTTCCGCTGCCTGCACTTGCTTTGTATATCGTCAGTGGTTTCATTGGGCGTGTCTGTTTTTACATTCTATGTATTCATTTTTGCTCCTCACTAACATTTTCTTTACCAGTCTCTGAATAATTCGAAGCCGAACCGGCAGCCCACGCCTTCAAACTTTTTGTTGCTTGTGGCCATGAAAACTCCCATGGAAAAGAAACGGTTTGTAAATCCGTATCCGTATTCGACATACGGATGCAGGTGTTCTACGAAAAGCATGTTGACGTATATCCGCTCCATCTCTATCAGTTTGCCGATGTAAGGTATGCGTGAGAACAGCATCAATGGCGACTCATATGTGGCGTTTGTCCTTACGTAGTATTCGGATACGTTGTACCAGTTTCTGTTGAGCAGTTGGAACTCGCCGGTCCAGTCGTCATTCCATCCGCCGGGTATGTTTTCGTCCCTGAAGTTTGCGTAGTCAAGGAAATAAGAGTTTTTGCTTCTTGAAGTGTAAAAACCGTTGCCGAATCTCAGCGACAGGCTTCTAAGAGAGTAGAACTGCTTTTTCCATGACACGTCAAACTCGAAACGTTCGTATTCCATGTTTGCCTTGCCGGCGTGTATGCCGCGTTCATAGTCGGCTGTTATTATGGGGCCGCTCCATCCGCTCGGCCTGAATTGCAATTGCACCGACGGTGCCAGTGAGTAGTATGACACGGGGCGTCCGGCTATTTGGAAGCCTGTCTTGTCTACGGCGGAGCGGCGGTGGAATATGAGTCCTGGCTGGATGCTCCATTTGTCGGATATGTCATAGTTTGTTATGAATTTCACGTAGAAGTCCTTGAAGTAGTCGAGGTTCATCTTGTTCCAGTCGATAGAGTCCAGCGATTCGTTTTTCACCTGGTCAACGATGCTCGAATTTGTAATCCTGTTGCCGTTGCCTATTTCTATGCCTATGTATCCGTTCTTTTTTTTGTCGTAGTTGAATGTTATCGGCACTTTGAAGTACAGTTGGTGCTGCTTGAACGAATAGCCTGCGTTGAATGCTATGGATATGTCGCTGTTCATGGAGAATCTGTAGCTGCCGTTCACTTTGAACTTGTATGTTATTCCGCGGCGCCCGCTGTAGCCGAGCGATAGAGGGTTGAGTATTGGCGAAATCCTGAACGCTCCTTGCCGGTTTGTGCCGAAGTTTCCTTTGGTCCTGTTGACGACATAGTCGCCGAAGGAGTCCCAGAATATCTTTTTCCACATGTTGTCCTCTTTCTTCAGCCTTGCGGTGTCGGCCTTGTGTCTTGCGGAGTCGTATTTTGCGTACAGCTCTTTTATTGCGTAAGGCAGTGGGGTGGGCCTCACCTTGGCCATCATCCGCTCGTCGTGAGAGTCTACAATGCTGTCAGGCATGAATATCGGATTGTCGTAAACAGAATGGACCGACGCCTTGATTTTGTTTCCGACGAAGTGAAACGAGGCTTCTATGTCACACGTTTTCGGCAGCAGCGAGCGCACTCCCTTTTTGCCCATCTCGGCTTTTATGTGGAAGTTCACCATGTCATATTCGCCGTTGAGGTTTATCTTGATGATGCGGCCTGTGCTTCTTTCAACTATGGCCGAGCCGCTTACGAGCTGCGTGTTGTACCGTCTCGGGCGGAATACGATCTCAGTCCTGTTGCCTGTCAGGTTGGTTATGTTATACCTGTACAGCTTTACGTTGTGCCGGTTGAATGGCGAGAGCAGCTGGTTGTCAATGATGGTTACGCCGTAAATGTCGGGCAGAAGATACCTGTTGAGAGTTGTCATGGTGTTTTTGTGTTTTGGTATCGTGCCCGTATTAAGGTGGCGCACCGCCGTTTTCACGGTGTTGTCTTTTATGTATATCGTGTTGTATGATTCGCCGGCGTATTCCTTGCGGCCGCGTGAAATGGCATACATTGACGGTATCGCCATTAGCGTGAAGTTGCGTTTCTCCGTCTTGAAGTAATACCTTATATATATGTTCGTGTGTGTGTTGTCGGCCGTTGTGGGCATGCCTTGCTTGTAGGCCAGCACCCGTTGCAGTGTCAACGAGTCGGTGGAGGCCTTTGCGACTGCCGTCAAACTGTTTGGCAGAAGCAGCAGGACGCATGAAAAGACTATGCTTGCACGGATTTTCACGAGTGCAAATATACAAGTAATTTTCCAAATCGGGCGGTCTGTGTTTGATTATTTTGGGCGGACGGGCATAATAATATGGTCTGCGCAGAGTCTTTACCGGCGTTGTGACTGCATGGCGTTTGCCATGGCGGAAGGATTCATGGCGTTTGCGCATTATGACGGGTTTGCCGGTGAAAACGTTGCAAAGTGTCAGGCCGTAAAAGTCTGTCGCAGCGGCTTAACCAGATAGCCATACGGCTGTTGAATGCGCTTCTGGTGGAGATCTGCATGCGGGCCGGAAGGGTCTGTGCTCCCGATTGGCGCCCTTTCGTGGCGTTTAACGTGTCAAAAGGCCGTGTTCTCAAGCGCAGAATGCCGTCAGCCGCATTCCTGTTTGCGGCCTTTTGGCGCTTGAAAGGCCGTGAGTTACAGGTTGAGAACATGGCATGTGTTGCACATTTTGTGCCTGACACGTTGTAAACCGTTGGCTTTCTGCGTGTTATGTATGCACGCATTTCACGGCGATATTTCGCACAAGAGGCTTCGCGTTTTGAAATATCATGACGTGGAAGCGTTGACGATTGTCAAAATGTTGCGTGACGGTGTGTTTCCCTTTCATTTTGTCGCCGCCTTTGTAGGCTGCCGCTTGTGCGGTTGGCATTGGTGATGTTTCTTGTCGGCGGAATATATTGGCCAAACGATGATATTGGTTCAAATGTACGCAAAAACTGCACAAATAATTTGTCCGTGTGCAGGAAATAGCCTATCTTTGCACAAATTTTTGAATTTTGTGCAATGGAATCAATACCGAGTTTCAACTCGTATATCGAGAAAAGTATTATCGAGAATTGGGATCGTGACGCGCTTACAGACTATAAAGGCGTGACGTTGCAATATAAGGATGTGGCCAGGAAGATAGAAAAGCTGCATATCATGTTTGAGAACAGCGGTGTGCAGAAAGGCGACAAGATAGCCATCTGCGGCCGCAACAGCGCCAGTTGGGCCGTGGCATTCCTCGCAACGCTGACATACGGCGCCGTGGCCGTACCGGTGCAGCACGAGTTTACGCCAGACCAAATATATAATGTGGTGAACCACAGCGAGGCCAAGCTGCTGTTCGTAGGCGACATTGTGGCCAAGTCTGTGGACGCGACAAAGATGCCGCATCTGGAGGGTGTGATATACATTCCCGACTACTCGCTGCTCGTTTCGCGGACAGACAAGCTTACTTATGCCCGAGAACACCTCAACGAGCTTTTTGGCAAGAAATATCCAAAGGCGTTTCGCGCCAACCATGTGAAATACCATAATGAAGCAACTCCCGAGGAACTGGCTCTTATCAATTACACCAGCGGCACCACGGGCTTCTCAAAAGGCGTGATGCTGCCTTATCGTGCGCTTTGGGGAAACCTCGACTTCACGTTGAAGATGCTTGGCACGCACGTGCCTAAAGGCTCTAACACGGTGAGCATACTTCCAATGGCGCACATGTATGGCATGTCGTTCGAGTTCTTGTTCGAGTTCTGCCACGGATGCCACATTTTCTTCCTTACGCGTGTGCCGAGTCCGGCCATAATAGCCCAGGCCTTTACAGACATAAAGCCGGCTATAATAATAGCGGTGCCGCTTGTGGTCGAGAAGATAATAAGGAAAAAGGTGTTCCCGAAAATACAGACCCACAAGATGCGCCTGCTTATGAACATGCCCGTTATAAGCAAGAAGGTAAAGCAGCGTATATGTGAAGAGGTGTTCGATGCGTTCGGCGGCAATTTGTACGAGATCGTGGTTGGCGGCGCGCCGTTCAACCAGGAAGTGGAGGCCTTCCTTAAAAGCATAGACTTCCCGGTGACGGTAGGCTACGGCGCAACTGAGTGCGCGCCGATAATCACTTATACGGACTATACCGAGTTCATGCCCACTTCGTGTGGAAAGTCGGTTGTCCACATGGAAGTGAAAATTGACAGTCCCGACCCCGAGAATGTTCCAGGAGAGCTCCTCGCAAGGGGTACCAACGTGATGCTCGGCTATTATAAGAATGAAGAAGCTACACGGCAGGCCCTTGACAGCGAGGGCTGGTATCATAGCGGAGACCTGGCCCTGATGGACAGCGACGGCTATGTTTACATCAAAGGGCGCATAAAGAACATGCTGCTCGGCGCAAACGGACAGAATGTTTATCCAGAAGAGATAGAAGACAAGTTGAACAGCATGACCCTGGTAGTGGAAAGCCTCATAGTGCAGAAGGGGGACAAGCTTGTGGCCCTGATATATCCTGACTATGATGAGGCTAAAAACCTTGGAATATCTAAAGAAGACCTGAGCCATGTGATGGAGCAGAACCTGATAGAACTGAACCAGCTGATTCCTTCATTCAGCAAGGTAACATCGTTCAGGCTGATGGACGAGGAATTCGAGAAGACACCCAAAAAGAGCATAAAGCGTTATCTTTACAAAGACGTGGAATTATAATTTTGCCGTGTGCGGGTTGGGCCGGAGCTTACCAAGTGTATGCTCCGGCCTTGTCGTTCATGCCGCTAAACGCGGACAACTGTTAAGAAGCAGTGAATATCACAGTGGTGACGCTTCTTAATTTTTTAGATTAAAATCTCGTTAAACGATAAATTTTTTCGTGTCTCAATATTTCATATCTTAAGATTATTTCGTAATTTTGTAGCTGAATTATGAAAAAACCATGGCACTTGTAATTTTTTCCATTTTGCTGATAGGATACGTCCTTATTGCCACTGGATACGCAACAAACGTTAACAGAGCGGCGATAGCGATGTTTGTCGGTACGGCCGGATGGGTGCTGTATATATGTTACGGCACTGATTTCGTCATGGGGCAGCATGCTGGTGAGTACATGGACTTCCTTGCCGGGACTGAGCCGACAAGCTCAAATGTCAAGCAGTATATCGCTCAAGACATATTCATAAAATATGTAGGCAAGGGCGCGGAGATAGTATTGTTCCTGCTGGCCACTATGACTATTGTCGAGATTCTCAACAATAACGGTTGCTTCGACTTTCTGCAAGAGCTGCTTAAGACGCGCAACAGCAAGAAGTTGTTATGGATAATGTCTGTTTTGACATTCGCCATTTCTGCAAATCTGGATAATCTGACGACAACCACAATGATGCTGGTGATAATGCACAAACTGTTGCCTAACCGCAGGCAACGCATGATTTACGGATGTGCGATAGTGCTGGCTGCGAATTGCGGTGGGGCGTTGACCGTCATCGGAGACCCCAACGGGCTTGTCTTGTGGAGCACAGGAGCCGTTACGGCTACGGATTTCTCGGCGTCGCTTGCCTTGCCATGCCTGATAGCTTGGGCTTTGCCCACATACTGGCTTGGGCGAAGCCTGCCAGACCATACAGACTTGCAATGTGCCACAATGCCTTATCGCGGAGACGATACAAACCTTAACAAGTGGCAACGGCTGGTAATGTTGATTCTCGGTATCGGCGGTTTGTGGTTTATCCCGACATTTCATAATATCACAAAGTTAAGCCCGTTTCTCGGCGCGCTGTGCGTGCTTTCGTTTCTGTGGATTGTAAATGAGATTTTCAACCGTAAGTTGATGAATGTGGACCAGATGATGCGCCGCCAGGTTCCGCGTGCCTTGCAATATGGCATAATACAGCTAATGCTTTTTGTGATGGGCATAATGCTTGCCATCGGAGCTGTGCGTGAGACGGGCATGATATCACATATAACAGACTTTTGTGATGCCAATATTCACAATGTGTGGATTATGGGTGTCATTACAGGCTGCGTAAGCTGTGTGCTTGATTCGTTTGCTTCTTGCATGAGTTTTGTGTCAGTTTATCCTGTCTTGGACGGAGAGTTGTTGCCGCAGTTGGCAGATCAAGCTTACATGTCTTCATTTGTCCAAAACGGAATTTATTGGAAGATAATAGCATTCTGTTCGGCTATGGGCGGCAATGTCCTGCCGTTAGGATCGGTAAGCGGCCTGGCTTTGATGAAAATGGAGCGCGTTCATGTGGGCTGGTATTTCAAGAATGTCGGTTTTGTGGCGCTTGTAGGTTGGTTGATAGGTTTGGCCGCAATGTGGGCCTTGTGCGGATAATCATTTAAAAATAAATATTATGGGTAAGATTAAGACTATAGGCATTATGACTTCCGGAGGCGACGCCCCGGGAATGAACGCTGCAATACGTGCGGTAACAAGAGCCGGTATTTGTAACGGATTTAAGATTAAAGGTATTTATCGTGGATATGACGGCCTGATAAACAATGAAATAGCCGATTTTACCACGGAAAATGTCAGTGGCATAATCATGTCGGGCGGAACCGTGTTGAAGACTGCGCGTAGCAAGGAGTTCACTACTCCGGAAGGTAGACAGAAGGCCTATGACAACATGGTGGCAAATGGTATAGACGCCTTGGTCGTCATAGGCGGTAACGGTTCGCTTACGGGTGCGATGCTGTTTGCGCAGGAGCATGACGTATGCTGTATAGGTTTGCCCGGTACGATAGACAACGACTTGTATGGCACGGACTCAACAATCGGATATGACACTACACTCAATACCATCGTGGAATGCGTTGACCGTATACGTGACACCGCGCAGAGCCATGAGCGCATTTTCTTTATAGAAGTAATGGGGCGTGATGCCGGCTTCTTGGCTCAGAATAGCGCGATTGCTTCAGGAGCCGAAGCCGCGATAATACCGGAAGACTCTACCGATGTTGACCAGTTGGCACGGTTCATGGAGCGTGGTATAAGGAAAAGCAAGAAGAGTTGCATTGTCATTGTGTCAGAAAGTCCTAAGTGTGGCGCATTGTATTATGCAGACCGTGTGAGGACAGAATTCCCGGATTACGATGTGCGTGTGTCAATACTTGGCCATTTGCAGCGTGGAGGCAGGCCTAGTGCTCACGACCGTATACTTGCAAGCCGTACAGGTGTAGGCGCGATTGACGCCATCATGCAGGGACAACGTAATGTTATGATTGGCGTGCGCAATAATGAAGTCGTATATGTGCCGTTGAGTGAGGCCATACGTTCAGATAAGCCGTTTGATAAGAAACTGATAACGGTCTTGGATGAATTGAGCATATAAAAGGACGCAGGCGTCTGGCATTAAAGTATTTAAAATGTGGTCTTTAAAATGTAAATAAAAGTTTATGGCGCAAATATTTGGAGATTTTATTTTGTCCATGAGAAAACTATTTATTAACTTTGCGTTTTGAAAGACATACTTAAAAAGCATTAATCAATATGGAACAAATTAAAGGACATATTTCCCAGATTATCGGTCCTGTCATTGACGTGTCCTTTGACACAAACGGGGTTGATCCTGAGAAAGTGTTGCCTAAAATTTATGATGCACTTGTGGTGAAGCGTCCGGATGGACGTGAACTCGTCATTGAAGTGCAGCAGCACATCGGAGAAGATACTGTGAGGTGTGTCGCCATGGATAATACTGACGGTCTTCAAAGAGGACTGGAAGTACTGTCGACAGGGCATCCTATACTGATGCCGGCTGGCGAACAAATCAAAGGACGCATGATGAATGTCATCGGTCAGCCGATTGACGGAATGGAGCCGTTGGATATGAAAGGCGCTTATCCGATACATTGTGAAGCTCCTAAGTTTGACGAATTGTCAACGCATAAGGAAATGCTCGCCACTGGAATAAAAGTGATCGATCTGTTGGAGCCTTATATGAAAGGTGGTAAGATTGGCTTGTTCGGTGGCGCAGGAGTAGGTAAGACCGTACTTATCATGGAACTCATTAACAACATCGCCAAAGGACATAATGGATATTCTGTTTTTGCCGGTGTAGGCGAGCGTACTCGTGAGGGTAATGATCTGATTCGAGACATGTTGGAGTCTGGCGTAATACGTTATGGCGAAAAATTCAAGAAGGCAATGGAGGAAGGCAAGTGGGATTTGTCTCTTGTTGATCCTGAAGAACTCAAAAAGTCACAGGCTACGCTTGTTTATGGACAGATGAATGAACCTCCAGGAGCCCGTGCGTCAGTAGCTTTGTCTGGTCTGACGGTTGCCGAAGAGTTCCGCGACCATGGCGGCAAAGATGGCGAAGCTACGGATATCATGTTCTTCATAGATAACATATTCCGTTTTACTCAGGCTGGTTCTGAGGTTTCGGCTCTGCTTGGACGTATGCCTTCAGCCGTGGGGTACCAACCAACGCTTGCAAGTGAGATGGGTACTATGCAGGAGCGAATAACGTCAACGAAGAACGGCAGTATTACTTCTGTTCAGGCTGTTTATGTTCCGGCTGACGACTTGACTGACCCCGCACCTGCTACAACATTTACACATTTGGATGCAACTACGGAATTGAGCCGAAAGATAGCGGAGCTTGGCATCTATCCGGCCGTTGACCCGTTGGGAAGCACATCCCGTATCCTTGATCCGTTGATTGTCGGAAAGGAACATTATGAATGTGCGCAGAGAGTAAAGGAAATACTCCAGCATTATAAAGAGCTGCAAGACATTATTGCGATTCTTGGTATGGATGAGCTTTCGGACGAAGATAAGTTGACAGTGAACAGGGCGCGTCGTGTACAGCGTTTCTTGTCACAGCCGTTCACGGTTGCAGAGCAGTTTACAGGCCTTCCGGGTGTCATGGTTCCGATAGAGGAAACCATAAAGGGCTTTAATGCAATACTTGACGGCGAGGTTGACGACCTTCCGGAGCAGGCATTCTTGAATGTGGGTACGATTGATGATGCAATAGCCAAGGGCAAGAGGCTTCTTGAAGCTGCCAAGGCCTAATATGTAGATTTTTCGGATATGAGCTTAAAACTTAAGATAGTTTCGCCGGAGAAGGTGGAGTTTGATGATTATGTTGAGAGCGTAAAGGTTCCAGGTGTCATGGGAAGTTTTGAAATACTTGACAACCATGCACCGATAATCTCCGTGCTCCAGTCTGGAGTTGTTGAATATGCGACAAAGGGCGATAGGCATCAATTGCCTGTTTCTGGCGGATTTGTTGAAGTGCATAAGAACGAGGTGTCATTATGCGTTGAGAAAACACGATGAGCGCATTGGCTGTATCCTTATCAGCATTGTTTTTCATCATTCTCGGTTGGGCCTATGTGAAAGGTTACGATGTCGTCAGGCGTCATTCTCCCGAGCATTTGGTGCATTTTTACTTGATAATGGCAACTATACGTATGCTCTTGGTAGCTACGGTAGTAGGAGTGTATGTGCTTTTATCCGACAATAGGGATGATTCAATCAGATTTGCGATTATGTTTTTGGGAATGTATTTCGTAATGATGGTTGTTACTTTGATATTAAAACATTAGGAAGTATGACCTATTTGATAAGGTTGCTATGTGTGACAGCTTTTCTTTTTCAGGTTGTTGTCCCCGTGTCTGCGGCGGGCAAGGATGCCGATATAAAGGAAGTGGTGCTTGAACACATCAAAGACTCTTATGACTGGCATGTGACAGACATTGGGGACAAATCAATTGTTATCCATTTGCCGGTTATTGTGAATAGCTCGACAGGGTTCCATGTGTTCAGCAGTGCCAGGTTCGCAGAGGAAAGCGACACTGCAGGATATAGACATGGGCCGTATGGTCTTGCTATTGCAACGAAAGGTGGCAATGCTGGAAAGATTGTTGAATTGGATGCGGCAGGCAATGAAACACGTCCGTTTGACATATCAATAACAAAGACGGTTGCAGTCATGTTCATAAATGTGATTATTTTGTTGTGTTGCATTTTGTTGCCTGCCCGTTGGTACCGGAATCGCAAAGTAAGTGATCCGGCTCCGAAAGGTTTTACCGGTTTTATTGAAATGCTTGTATTGTATGTTGTTGATGAGATAATAAAGCCCGGCGTCGGTAAGGGATATGAAAAATATACCCCATACTTGCTTACGTGCTTTTTCTTCATCTTCACGTGCAATCTTATGGGACTGATGCCGTTCCCACCAGGAGGTGGAAACGTGACAGGCAATATTGCAGTGACGTTCTTCTTGGCGTTGTGTACGTTTGTGATTGTGCAGTTTAGTGGCAACAGGCATTATTGGAAAGACATATTCTGGCCGGACGTGCCTACGTGGCTTAAGGCTCCTATACCTGTAATTCCGGTAATAGAGTTTGTTGGAATATTCACCAAGCCATTTGCTTTGATGATCCGACTTTTTGCCAATATGATGGCAGGACATGCGATAGCTTTGGCTATAACATGTATAATTTTCCTTGTCGCGAGCAAAGCGCTTGTGGTATTCTTCAGCATGTCGGTGCTTAGTGTGGTAATGAGCATATTTATGATGTGCCTGGAATGTCTGGTTTGCTTCATACAGGCAATGGTCTTCACAATGCTTAGTGCAGTGTTTATAGGTTTGGCAAGAGTCGAACCGGAACATGGGAAATAAAAACAAGTAAAACAAATAATAATTAAACATTTACGATTATGATTTCATTATTGTTAGCAGCAGAAATTGCAAAGTTGGGTGCCGCAGTAGGCGCAGGTCTTGCAGCCATAGGTGCAGGTATCGGTATTGGTAAGATTGGCGGTCAGGCCATGGATGCAATGGCGCGCCAGCCCGAAGTAATGAACAAACTTTTTACGAACATGATTGTTGCCGCCGCTCTTATTGAGGGTGTTGCTCTTTTTGCTGCGGTTATCGCATTCTTGTGTATTTAATAAAGACAGGCAAGTGTCAGTAGACTTTTATAGCCTGCTGAGTTGCCTTAAAAAAACAGCGTATGGATTTATTAGTTCCAAGTACTGGCTTGCTGTTTTGGATGACCATCACGTTCCTTGTGGTGTTGGGTATCTTTTGTAAATTCGGTTTTCCTGTTATTATCAAAATGGTAAACGGGAGAAAGGAATACATAGATGACAGTCTTCGCAAGGCGCATGAGGCCAATGAAAAGCTTGCCAATATAAAGATTGAAGGTGAATCCATCTTGCAGGAAGCCCGTGAAAAACAGGCGCTGTTGCTGAAAGAGGCTGCCGTTACTCGTGATGCTATTGTCGGCCAGGCTCAAGATAAGGCTCGCGTGGAAGGTAATAGATTGCTTTCTGAGGCAAAAGCTGAGATAGAGAATCAAAAGAGAGCGGCGGCTGGTGACATACGCAAAGAAGTTGCGACGTTGGGTGTCGAGATAGCAGAGAAAATTCTTCGTGTTAAACTTGGCAACGACAAGGCACAGATGGATTTGATTGACCGTATGCTGGATGAGGTTTCTTCTGTAAAAGACAATTGATTATGGATTTAGGATTAATATCGGTAAGGTATGCACGTGCTTTGCTTAAAGCAGGCTCGGAAGTCAAACTGGAGGACGCTGTCTATCAGGAAATGCAGACATTGTCTGATTGTTATGTCAGAGTCCCTGAACTTAGGTTTACCATAGATAATCCGATGCTCTCGAAGGACGAAAAGGAAAAGTTGTTCGTCACGGCGGCTGGAGACAGGCCGTGTGAACTAACTCGCACGTTTTTCAAGCTGGTTCTTAAGGAAGACCGAGAGGGCATGATGCAGTTCATTGCAAATTCATATATTACATTATACCGGAAGCAGAAAAATCTAATCCGTGCAAAACTATTGACTGCTACGACCGTGACTCCTACTATAGAACAGAAGTTGCGTAAGTTGGTAGAAAGTAAGACAAGTGGAACCGTTGAGTTTGAGACTGAGGTTAATCCAAACATTGTCGGAGGCTTCATTTTGGAGTATGATACATATAGGTTGGATTTAAGTGTCAAGTCAATGCTGAATTCCATATTGTCGCAGCTTAAGTAACAAAAACAGTTGTAAATTGTAATATGTCAGATAAAATTAAACCGAGCGAAGTTTCACAAGTTCTCCTTGATCAGCTCAGGGAAATAAGCGGAAACGCAAAGTTCGACGAGGTTGGCACTGTGTTGCAGGTTAGTGACGGTGTGGCTCGAATTTATGGCTTGCGTAATGCTGAGGCGAATGAGTTGTTGGAGTTTGAGAACGGAACCATGGCTATCGTCATGAACCTTGAAGAGGACAATGTGGGATGTGTGCTTTTGGGGCCGACTTCCGGAATAAAGGAAGGTATGCATGTTAAGCGAACGAAGCGCATTGCTAGTATAAAGGTGAATGACAATATGCTCGGCCGTGTTATCAACCCCTTAGGTCAGGCAATAGACGGAAAAGGGGATATAGATTTGACCGGTGCTTTTGAAATGCCATTGGACCGCAAGGCTCCTGGAGTCATATATCGTCAACCGGTAAAAGAACCTTTACAGACAGGCTTGAAGGCTGTTGATTCTATGATTCCTATTGGGCGTGGCCAGCGTGAGCTTATCATCGGTGACCGCCAGACAGGAAAGACAGCAATTGCGGTTGATACAATAATCAACCAAAAAAGTTTCTATGAAGCAGGTAAGCCTGTTTATTGCATTTATGTTGCTATCGGACAGAAAGCCTCTACCGTAGCGGCTTTGGTCGCAAACCTGAAAGAGCATGGGGCGATGCCTTACACCATTATTGTGGCTGCTACGGCTGCGGATCCTGCCGCGATGCAGTATTATGCTCCTTTTGCAGGTGCTGCGATAGGTGAGTATTTCAGGGACCGGGGATATTCCGCTCTTGTCGTATATGATGATTTGTCGAAGCAGGCGGTGGCTTATCGTGAGGTTTCGCTTATTCTTCGCCGTCCTTCCGGGCGTGAGGCTTATCCTGGTGACGTGTTCTATCTGCACAGCCGTTTGTTGGAGCGTGCCGCAAGGATTAACGACCAACAGGAAGTTGCCGAGCAAATGAATGACTTGCCTGATTGCATGAAGGGACATGTTAAGGGCGGCGGCTCACTTACGGCGTTGCCTATCATCGAGACGCAGGCCGGTGACGTATCCGCATATATCCCGACAAACGTGATTTCTATTACTGACGGACAGATATATCTTGAGACCGATTTGTTCAACCAAGGTTTCCGTCCTGCAATCAATGTCGGTATCTCGGTGAGCCGTGTCGGAGGTTCCGCGCAGATAAAAAGTATGAAAAAGGTTGCCGGAACATTGAAAATTGACCAGGCGCAATACCGTGAGCTTGAATCATTTTCCAAGTTCTCCAGCGACATGGATGCGGTTACAGCCATGACATTGGATCGCGGACGCAAGAACAACCAGTTGCTCATACAGCCCCAGTACAGTCCTATGCCTGTCGGGGAGCAGGTGGCAATCCTTTACTGTGGCACCCACGGTTTGATGCACGATGTTCCGGTCGATAAAGTCCGCGAATGTCAAGACACGTTCTTGGACAAGATGCGCACATCGCATGCCGATGTAATAGATGTTCTTGCGTCGGGCAAGATTGGTGAAGAACAAACCTCTGTCATAGAGTCTGTAATGGCTGACATTGCAGGCCAGTATAAAAACTGATTGACTTATGCCGTCACTTAAGGAAATAAAAAACCGCATAACGTCTGTAAACAGCACGCGCAAGATTACTAGTGCCATGAAGATGGTGGCTTCTTCAAAGCTCCATCACGCTCAGGTCATGATCGAGAACATGCTGCCGTATGAGACAATGCTTGAGCATATCCTCAAGAGTTTTCTTGCTTCTGAGGTTGATGCCACGACTGTTTACAGTGTTGAGCGTCCGGTGAAGCGTGTCGCTTTGATTGTGTATTCGTCGAACAGTAGCCTTTGTGGCGGTTTTAACGCGAACATAATCAAGACGATGTTGCAGATTGTTGACGACTACCA
This sequence comes from uncultured Prevotella sp., assembly GCA_944320195.1. Classification (GTDB taxonomy): domain Bacteria; phylum Bacteroidota; class Bacteroidia; order Bacteroidales; family Bacteroidaceae; genus Prevotella. Next base: position 84,515 of record CALUGP010000009.1, read on the forward strand.
AAAACAGGGTGTCAGCGATATCGTCGTTTATCCTGTTGGCCGTAAGGTTGCGGAAAAAGTGGCGAAGCTCGGTCTTGCATGTGGAGGTGATTATTCAGGAATGGCTGACAAGCCGAGTGTCAACTCGTGTATAGACTTGGCTGAGAAACTTTCAACAGCGTTTGTCAACGGCGAGATAGACCGTGTCGAAATGGTGTATCACCATTTCAAAAGTGCGGGTTCGCAGATACTTACTCGCAAGACATTCCTTCCGATTGATGTCAAGAGTGAACTTGAGTTTGATGACGAGCGTGATCTTTCATCTAACATCGCCACTCTCGAGGCGCAGGAGTATTTGCGCAAGAAGGGCCGTAGGGCTATGTCGGTGGAGAAAGAAGAGGCTAAACCGCTTAATGACAATTTCATTGTCGAGCCGGATATGGGCACAGTGCTGTCAATGCTGATTCCCAAATTGTCACATCTGATGGTCTATACGGCCCTCTTGGACAGTCTTGCAAGCGAACATGCCGCGCGTATGGTGGCAATGCAGACTGCTACAGACAATGCAGACGAGCTGTTGCGTGAGCTTAATTTGCAGTACAACAAGAGCCGTCAGCAGGCCATCACGAACGAGCTTCTTGACATTGTGGGCGGTTCGGTTAATAATTGAATTGCATTTCCATTCAAAAACGGGAAGGATGTTGTTTATACACTGTCCTTCCCGTTTTTTTGTATCTGTTGTCGGTGTGAAACTTACGTCCGGCTTTTGTGTAGTGTCAATGTTTGTCGGCTTAGACTTGACCCAAACCTGTCATTAGAACGTAATAAATATCAGGGAAAGACAAAACATGGCAAATCAGTCTGCGATACATGGCTTTTTGCATGATGAAACACGGTCTTTCGCAGCGTAAAAGACGGTCTTTTGTTTTTGTGCAGGTTTCTGACCGACAAGCGTGTCATGCCAATGGCTGTTTCCTATGTGCTAATGCCATATGTTATTTCGTCTTATTTCGGTAAAACCTATGCGATGGGCTGTGCCTTTGGAGTTGAGTGTGTATATGGAATAAAAGCCTTCGGCAACACCGCTTATGTCTGTTTGTCCGCCAACGCAAGGCATGACGTTTACCTCTCTTTCTGCGATGTCTTTTATCAGGATGTAGCCATTATACGGTTTTTTATTTGTGTCTGCCAGTGTCAAATGCAGTCCGTCATTGTATATTAGGTGGCTTGTTCGTGGCTTTGTGTCGGTTTTTGGCTGCTGTGTCGGAGTGCTTTCTGTTCCGTAGCGGTTCACTCCAGTCACGGCATAGTATAGTTTGCGGTTGCCGGGTTTTAAGGCAATGCGGGTTGACAGAGTGCGTGCGGCAATGATGTTGCGTGCGTCGGCCGTGTCTACAGGCCACCTTGTCGAGGCATATACGTTAAATGTTGTTGCTCCAGCGGTCGGTTCGCTGTCCCATGACAGAATGTCGTAGCCTCCATATGGCCTGACATTTAAGTTTTTGGGGGCAGATGCTTTTGCCGTGTCGCTTTTTCCCATAGACGGTATTAATGCCGGGTATGGGGCGAAAATATTTTTTGTGTAATTGTAAATGCCTTTGGTGTCGTCTCTTAAGAAGCGTTCGCGAAAAAAGGCGAAGCCCATGCCTGCGCCGCGTGCCACGTTGAGTTGGCGTTTGATTTCTTCCGCAGGCCAGTTGCCTTCTTGTTGTGACAGGAAGTATATGCCTGTGCCGGGTACAATTGTGAGTCCGTGACTGTTTTCTTTCCAGTCGAAAACAAACGGATAGAAATTGTTTCCGCGGAAATACATCATCGGGTATAGTTGGTCTACCAGGTTCGCGTTGATCCATTTTTGTGTGTCTTGGCAACCTTTTGACAACGCGTTCCATCCTTTGCTGGAAAACCTTGCAAGGTCAGAACTCTTGCCTATGGTCGCACAGCTTAGCTTGACCCATGGCTTGATCTGCTTTATGCCATCGTGCACGGCGCGCACAATTGCGGTGATGTTGTCTTGCTGCAATTTTAGTTCTGCGTTGTCTGTTCCGTTTTTTACGGATGTCAGTACGTTTATTCTGTGTTTTCTGCGTTTTTGTTTTTGTATGTTCTTTTTTCTGTCGGGCCATGTTTCTGGATAACGAATGTAGTCCAGATGGATTCCGTCAATGTCATATCGGTTTGCAATTTCCTTGCATATGGAGGCTATGTACGTTGCAGCTTCAGGCCTTGCCGGGTCGATGTAGCCTTCGTCCCCGTTTTTTGTGACCAGTTTGGGATGTTTGCGCCGCAGCGCGATACAACCTGCCGAGTTCCATTTCCCCACGGGCATCACTACAATCCACGCTTGTATCTCCATTCCGCGTTTGTGGCATTCGTCTATTGCGAAAGCCAACGGGTCGTATCCGGGAGACTGTTTGGACATGCCTGTAAGGCAGGCGTCCCATGGTTCTATGGCCGACGGATAGATTACGGTCGCGCGTATGCGTGTCTGGAAAAGCACTGTGTTTATGCCTGCGGCTTTCAGTTTGTCGAGCACAAGTGTGAGTTCTTGTTTTTGTTTTTCAGACGAGCTGGTGTTGACGGCCTTGTTTTTCGGCCAGTCCAGTCCTCCAAGGGTGGTGAGCCATACGGCTCTTACTTCATATTTCGGATGATTGCCGAATTGTGCGGATTGCGCTTTGCATGTCTCGGCAAACATGATTGTTTTCACCAATGCGGCTATGCAAAGCGGCAATATTCTTAGAAGTCTCATTTGCTTGTATGTCAATGTGGAACCTAATATCCTGCAAAGTTATACTAAATCTGTGGAAAAACCTCCAAAATTCGGCAGATTAACGCAATGTAATCTGTGAATTAAGTAGTTAGGAGAAAATCGCGGAAGTTGGATAGAGGGCTGAATAGCGTTTCAAAGCGGATTGGAGAAAGAGAACGGTTTCCTAATCGTTACCCGTCAGAAATGCAGATTTAACACTCTCCGTCCCGTTTGCACCGTTCTGCATAAGTTTGCTTGTCAGGGTTTAACTCGTTGATTTATAGTTTTACAACCCAAAAAAGAACGAGTATGACAAGGAGCACATTTCGCGTGCTGTTCTATGCGAACGGCAGCAAGGAGAAGAACGGAATTGTCCCCATCATGGGACGGGTTACAATCAACGGGACGGTGGCGCAGTTCAGTTGCAAGCGGAGCATCGCAAAGGAGCTTTGGGACGCAAAGGGCAACCGTGCCAAAGGCAAGAGCGTGGAAGCGAGGGAGACGAACCTTGCGCTTGACAACATCAAGGCGCAAATCATCAAGCACTACCAGCGCATATCCGACCGTGAGGCGTTTGTGACGGCAGAAATGGTGCGCAACGCCTATCAGGGCATAGGCGGCGAGTATGAAACGCTGCTCAAAGCCTTCGACCGTGAGAACGAGGTGTTCAAGAAGCGTGTCGGCAAGGACAGGAAACTGGCGACCTACCAGTCAAGGGTAGTGGCAAGGAACTATGTGGCGGCGTTCATCAAGTCGTTCTACAAGCGCAGCGATATGTCTATGCTGGAGCTTACGCCCGACTTCATCAAGGAGTTTGCGGTCTATCTCTCCACGGAAGTGGGATTGCGCAACGGCACGATATGGGAGAAGTGCATGTGGCTGAAAGGCGTGGTGATGCGTGCGCACTTCAACGGGCTGATACCGAGAAACCCGTTTGCGCAGTTCCACATCAGCCCTAACGTCAAGGAGCGTGAGTTTCTGACGGAGGACGAGTTAAAGGCGGTAATGACGCACGAGTTCACAGACCCGAAGCTGGCATACATCCGTGACCTGTTCGTGTTTGCGAGTTTTACCGCCCTTTCTTTCGTGGACATCAAGGAACTGACCACCGACCGCATTGTGGAGGTGAACGGCGAGAAGTGGATTGTTTCCAAACGGCACAAGACGGGCGTACCGTTCCAAGTGAAGTTGCTGGACATCCCCTTGCAGATAATCGAGCGTTACCGACCGTACCAAGAAAACAACCTCGTTTTCCCAAATTTGAACTATTGGTCTATCTGCAAGCCGTTGAAGAAAATGATACTGGAATGTGGTGTAAATAAGTCGATTAGCTTCCATTGCTCAAGACATGGATTCGCAACCCTGGCTCTCTGCAAGGGTATGCCGATAGAGAGCGTAAGCCGTGTTTTGGGTCACACCAACATCAAGACGACCCAAATCTATGCGAAGATAACCACGCAAAAGCTGGACAACGACCTGACGGCATTCGGCAACCAGTTGAGCAAGTCATTTGGCGACATCAAAGTGGCAGGAATATGAAACGGACAACTATCACGATGGACGAGTACGGCAGGGTTGCCGTACCGTCCGATGCCGCCAACGTATGGATGAGTGAAATGGAATTGGTGGAGCTTTTCGATGTAATCGCCCCGACATTCCGTGCTGCCATACGAGCCGTGTATAAGAGCGGAGTGTTGAATCCTTGTGAGGTGGAAAGACACATCAAGCTGCCCAACGGATACTTTACGGACGTGTACGCCTTGCCAATGGTAGTGGCACTCGCTTTCCGTATCAATACATCCAAAGCCGCAAGGGTACGCAATGTCCTGTTGGAAAGGCTGTGCTTACGAAAAGACAGACAAATGCTTTGGCTTCCGTTGGGCAACAGCACTTCGTGTAAATGTTAGCGAGTGCGGTTGCGTGTCAATACGCCCGTGCATTCACACAATCCTCTTAGCCCGAAGAAGTGCGATTTTTCACTTTTTCGGGCTTTTTCTTTTCGCCTTTTGATGACTAATATTGCCCATCTTACTGCATTTTCTTATCCGTCGGTTTCTTTTGCGCCGTTCTGCATCGTTTTACGTATCAAGGTTTTAACCGTCATGCCGTAGCTTTGCACCCATGTTCAACCCGCCTGCCGACAAGGTGTCGGCGGCACAAAAACCTATATTTGAAACATGGAAAAGAAAGAAGAATTTATCCGTGTAGGCACAACGCTCTACAAGATTGTGAACCAGCCCCGAATTGACGGCGGCTATGTGAGGAAGCGCATCGCATGGAACTCCGAGACCCTGCGGCAGGACTACGGCAAGGACTACATGGCAAGTGTTCCGAAGTATGACGGCTTCTGCACCGTACCCGACCATGTGGGCTACAAGCCAGTAGTCGGCAAGTTCCTCAACCTTTACGAGCCGATAAGCCATGTTCCCCGACAAGGCGACTTCCCCTGCATCCGCTCGTTGGTGGAACACATCTTCGGCGAACAGTATGAGTTGGGGATGGATTACCTGCAACTGCTATATCTTTACCCCGTTCAGAAGCTGCCCATCCTGTTGCTCGTGTCCGAAGAGAGGAACACGGGCAAAAGCACGTTCCTGAACTTCCTGAAAGCCGTATTCCAAAACAACGTGACGTTCAACACCAACGAGGATTTCCGCAGCCAGTTCAATTCAGATTGGGCGGGCAAACTGCTCATCATGGTGGACGAAGTGCTGCTCAACCGCCGTGAGGACAGCGAGCGATTGAAGAATCTCAGCACCACACTGTCCTACAAGGTGGAGGCAAAAGGGAAAGACCGTGACGAGATAGGCTTCTTCGCCAAGTTCGTGCTTTGCTCCAACAACGAACACCTGCCTGTCATCATTGACGCTGGCGAGACACGCTATTGGGTGCGGAAGATTGTGCCGCTACGGAGTGATGACACCGACTTCCTGCAAAAGCTGAAAGCGGAAATCCCCGCTTTCCTGCACTTCCTATGCAACCGTACACTCTCCACCGAGAAAGAAAGCCGTATGTGGTTCAATCCGAAGCGGCTGGAAACGGATGCCCTGCGGAAGATAATCCGAAGCAACCGCAACCGTTTGGAGATAGAGATGGCGGAACTGCTGCTCGACATCATGGCAAGCGTGGGCATCAGTTCTGTTTCTTTTTGCCTCAATGACATTATCCCGTTGCTCGTCTGCTCTCAAGTAAAGGTGGAGAAGGCGCAGGTTCGGAAAGTGGTGCAGGAATGCTGGAAGCTGGCTCCTGCATCCAACTCGCTTTCCTACACGACCTACCAATACGGCTACAACCGTGAATGCCGTTACTCACCCGTCAGGAGGATTGGACGCTATTACACGGTAAGCAAGGAACAATTGGAAACACTTTGACATTTTGATGAAATGATGAAAGTATATATAAATATAAAGAAAAACAGCAACTTACATACTCATCAAACGCTCAACAAAAGGATTGGGCTGATGAAAAGAGGAAACGGACGCAGCCCCACACATCACTTTTCTTTTGGCGAGCGGTTTGATGAAACGCTGATGAAAGATTATTTCATTAGCTGTCAGTATATTAGACTATCCAATCATCAATTCATCGGATTTTCACCCCTCATCAAGTCCGCCGGAGAAGCAACAGAGGTGAACATCGCTATTCGCAGACAGGTCGGACGGACTTCCGGTTTGCCGACCGACAAGGGGAAACCGATGTCACTGGCGAAAAGAAAAGGCAACCAATGTCCGCCGACATCACCGCTGACGCCGCCGCAGGCTTTTGGGAAACAAAAAGCCATAGCTCATTAGGGCGTTTTCTTCACGCACCGCTGACGCTAATGCTAAAAACGCCCCAATGAGCCAGTGGGGGCGTACCCCTCTGGACACCCCGTTTGCCCCGTGCGGCTATAACCGCAGGCAGGCGGACACCGACAGACAAGTTTGTATAACCTCTAAAACAAGAAACGAACATGGGATACATAAGCATCCAAATCAACAAGGCGAAAGGTTCGGCTGACACGGGCGCATCCGACCACATCGAACGCAAGACTACGCCCAAGAACGCAGACCCCACACGCACCCACCT
>CALUGP010000010.1 GCA_944320195.1 uncultured Prevotella sp.
AAAAGGGTCAATCATATTGTAGCCAAAGGGGACAATCCTGCTTGGCCAAAAGGGTCAAAGTCGCGTGGCTTTTCCAGCAACAATGACTTCAGTGTATGTAAAAACTTCGGACTTACGTATTTCTTTGAGGCGTTGAGCAAGAACAAGACGGAAAGCTTTGAGACAAATGCGACTTACAGCATGGATTTTGGCGCTTATCTGTCTTTGATGAAAGGTAAAATGAACATACGTCTTTTGTATGAGAACGCTTTTTACAAAAGGCGTATAACCACGACAAGAGGTGACGGGTGGACTAAAAGACGTATAAACTTAAGTCCTGACTCGCACGTGCTGCTGACCATTGGATGGAATTTCAATGCCGGCAGGCAGATAAAGAAACAAGATTTGCCGACCGTGAACAAGCAAGACCGGGAGATTCCGACATTCTAAGTTTGGATATACTCTCTGAAATTATGAACTGATGAAGAAGTTTGAGGCATACATCCAGCATGACGCGATGCAGTGCGGAGTGACCTGCTTGCGCATGGTGTGCAAGCATTATGGCCGGGAGTACAGCTCGGAGTATCTGTCGCGGCTGTGCTTTGCAACGACGGAGGGCGTGTCGCTGCTGGGCATAAGCGAGGCGGCTGAGCGGCTGGGATTGCACACGGTGTGCGGACGCGTAGGCTTGGAACAGCTGGCGAAAGTTCCGCTGCCATGCATATTGCACTGGAACCAAAACCACTTCGTTGTGCTTTACCGCGTGGGGCGCGGCGGCAGGCGGTATTATATTGCCGACCCGGGCAAGGGACTTGTAGTGAGGTCGGCAAAGGATATGGAGGAGCACTGGGTGAGCACGCGCTCGGGCGAAGAGGATAGGGGAGTGGCAATGTTCATTGAAACCACTCCGGCGTTTTACACTCATGGCGACGATGACACGCAGGGCGAGAGCCGCTCGCTGGGCTTCCTCCTCGGGTACGTGAAGAAGTACAGGCGGTACTTCGGGCAGATAGCCGTGGGCCTGCTGCTGGGCTGCCTGTTGCAGTTGGTGCTGCCGTTCCTGACGCAGGCCGTGGTAGATGTGGGCATAAAGAACAAGGACATAGGCTTCGTGTGGCTGGTACTGCTCGGACAGCTGGTGTTAACATTGAGCCGCACGGCTTTGGACTTCATCCGCCGCTGGCTGCTGCTGCACATAAGCATGAGGGTGAACATTTCTCTGGTGAGCGACTTCTTCATCAAGCTGCTGAGGCTGCCGATGTCGTTTTTCGACACAAAGCTGATGGGCGACCTGCTGCAGCGCATGGGCGACCACCAGAGGGTAAACAGCTTCCTGACGGGGCAGACACTCGGCGTAATGTTCTCTATGTTGAGCCTGGTGGTGTTTGGCGTGGTGCTGCTGATGTACAGCTGGCTGATATTTGCCATATTCGTCCTTGGCAGCGCACTTTACGGCGTGTGGATATCGGCGTTCATGAGACGCCGGAAGGTTCTTGACTACGAGCTGTTTGAGCAGCAGGCCGTAAACAACAACAAGACTTACGAGTTTATCACGTCGATGCAGGAAATAAAACTGCAGGATTGCCGCCAGAGGCGCAGATGGGAGTGGGAAGACACGCAGGCCGACCTGTTCAACGTACAGATGAAGAGCCTGAAGCTGCAACAGACGCAGGAGGCCGGAAGCATATTCATCAACGAGATGAAGAACATTGTGATAACGGTAGTGTCGGCCACGGCGGTAATCAACGGCGACCTGACGCTTGGCATGATGCTGGCCGTGCAATATATTATAGGTCAGTTGAACAGTCCGGTGGCGCAGCTGATGAGTTTCTTTTATTCGCTGCAAGACGTGAAGATAAGCCTTGAACGAATAAACGAAATACATCGTGTCAAAGACGAGAATGCCGGCGGACACGACTTACGCCTGGCGGATGAGCCTCTCGGGATAAGGCTTGAAGGGGTGTCGTTCAAGTATGATCCACATTCGCCGCGCAAGACCATCGACAGTGTGGACATCGAGATACCGAAAGGCAAGGTGACGGCTATCGTAGGTGCATCGGGCAGCGGCAAGACAACACTGGTGAAGCTGATGCAGGGTTATTACCCAGTTGCCGAGGGACATATAATAATAGGTGGAACGGACATTGCACGCATAGACCTTGACTGGTGGCGCAGGCAGTGCGGCGTGGTGATGCAAGACGGAGTGATATTCTCGGAGTCGATAGCGCGAAACATTGCAGTGGACGACGGGGAGATAGACAAGGAGCGCATGGTGCAGGCTGCAAAGATAGCTTGTATAGACGATTATGTAATGAGTCTGCCATTAAGGTTTGACACGAAGATAGGCCGTGACGGCATGGGACTGAGCCAAGGGCAGAAGCAGCGGATACTGATAGCAAGGGCGGTGTACAAGCATCCGAACTTCATCTTTCTTGACGAGGCGACCAACTCGCTGGACGCGAACAACGAGCGCATGATAGTGGACAATCTTGGCAGTTTCTATAAAGGGCGTACCGTGGTGATTGTGGCTCACAGGCTGAGCACTGTGAAAAACGCCGACCAGATAATAGTGATTGACAACGGCCGTGTGGCGGAGTCGGGCACGCATGAAACTCTGGCGCGGCGCAAAGGACTGTATTACCGCTTGGTGAAGAACCAGCTTGAGCTTGGTAACTGAGCATTAAGGGTGATGCCAATTGGCTGCATTGATTTTAGTGGCATGTCGTGGTTGCAGTTTCAAATGGTGCCTTTTCGGATTCCCAAACATGGCTTTCTGCCTTCTGAAAGATGGCCTTTTGCATTGTGGAAGGATGCCTTTTGCAAATCTGTCGGAAGTAAGTGAAAACCGTAAGCAAAAGCCTGCGAAATGCAACAAATCGAAAGGGCTTGCCTTGAAGAGGCGCAAACAATTCCGCAACAGTCAGCTAATATGATTTTGTGAATTACGAGTAATAAATTAATTCCGTTACTTTCCCCATGGATGAGAACAACAATTTAGAACTGAGGAGCGAAAAGATTCGCAACATAATTGGAGAGATACCTCCACGGTTGGTGAGGACTGGCACGGCTGTGATAATGGCCGTTGTTGTCATTGTGGCGTTGTGCGCATGGCTTGTAAAGATTGACGGCAAGCCGTTTCTGTCGTTGATATTCAGAATTTAGAACGGCCACGCTCGTGCGGAGGCTTGACGCACATTGATGCCTTTTGTCAGCAATAAGTACAAGTTTGACATGAAAATATGTTGTGTACATGGATGTATTTCAAAAATAAAATGTAATTTTGCGCACAAAAACATTAGTGATGAAGAAATTCGGCCAGAAGAAATTTGTCATCCCGGCGGCAGCGTGTCTCGCCGTGATACTGTTCTTGTGCTATTATTACTTTTTCTCGCCGATGCTTGCTTCAGGCAATGTCGGGATTGTGTATGTGGACGGCGACGACAACATTGACTCCGTGTATGTGAAGCTGGAGGCGGTTTCGAAGCATCATGCCCTTTCGGGATTCAAGACGCTGGCGCGTCACAGTTCTTATGGAGAACATATACGTACCGGCCGTTATGAGATAAGCGATGGCGAAGGAGCCTTTGCCGTGTTCAGAAAACTGAAAAACGGACTGCAGTCGTCGGTAAGGCTGACTGTGCCAAGTGTGCGGACTGCCGACAAATTGGCCGGCGCGTTGTCAAAGAAACTGATGATGGACAGTGTGGAAATATACAATGCCCTGACTGATTCTGCGACGTGTGCGAAATATGGTTACAAGCCTGAGACGATGCTTTGCATGTTCATACCAAACACGTATGAGGTGTATTGGAACACGTCTGTCGATAATTTTCTTGACAAGATGAGTTCTGAGAGCAAGAAATTCTGGAATTTTGAGCGCACGCAAAAGGCCAAGGCCATGGGCTTTTCCAAGGAGGAAGTGATGACGTTGGCGAGCATAGTGGACGAGGAAACCGCCAACGACGCGGAAAAGCCGATGGTGGCGGGCATGTATTATAACAGGTTGAAGAGAGGCATGCCGTTGCAGGCAGACCCTACGGTGAAGTTCGCCTTGAAGGATTTTGGCATACGCCGCATTTACCACAACATGCTTGTGGTTGACAGTCCTTATAATACATATAGGAACACAGGATTGCCGCCCGGTCCGATAAGGATACCGTCGGTTGCGGGCATAGACGCCGTGCTTGACCACGTACGCCACGGATACCTGTACATGTGTGCCAAGGAAGATTTCAGCGGCACGCATAACTTTGCCGAGACTTACGCCGAGCACTTGGAGAATGCCGCCAGATATTCGGCCGCTCTGAATGACAGGGGAATAAAATAATCGGGGTTAAGGTTGTGCGGTTATAAAGTCCTACGGCATGTCCCTCATGAACTAAGAACTCAACCGCAAGACCTTGTAACATTATCAACCGTAAAAACAGTAAACAGATATGACCACAGAAGAAAAGAATAACAGCGAAGAGAAGAGAAGCGTCAGCTTTGTTGAGCAAATGGTGGAGAACGACCTGGCCGAGGGCAAGAACGGCGGCAGGATACAGACGCGTTTCCCTCCAGAGCCTAACGGATACTTGCACATAGGCCATGCCAAGGCTATCTGCATGGACTTTGGCGTTGCCGAGAACTATGGCGGTGTGTGCAACCTGCGTTTTGACGATACCAATCCGAGCAAGGAAGACACCGAATATGTAGATTCTATATTGGAGGACATCAAATGGCTTGGTTTTCACTGGGCCAATGTGTACTATGCGTCAGACTACTTCCAGCAGTTGTGGGACTTTGCCGAGTGGATGATAAAGCAGGGCAAGGCCTATGTTGACGAGCAGACAAGCGAGCAGATTGCCGCTCAGAAAGGTACGCCCACGCAGCCAGGTACGCCGTCGCCTTATCGTGACCGCCCCGTGGAAGAAAGCCTTGGGCTGTTCCACAAGATGAACACTCCGGAAGCTGAGGAAGGCTCGATGGTGCTGCGTGCTAAGCTCGACATGGCCAACCCCAACATGCATTTCCGCGACCCGATAATGTACCGCATCATACATACGCCTCATCATCGTACAGGGACGAAGTGGCATGCCTACCCGATGTATGACTTCGCTCATGGGCAAAGTGACTACTTTGAAGGTGTTACACATTCCATCTGCACACTTGAGTTCGTTCCACACCGTCCGCTGTACGACAAGTTCATTGATGAACTGAAGGCATACAAGGGTGAGGGCGATAATTTGGGCGATTTCCGTCCAAGGCAGATAGAGTTTAACCGCCTCAACCTGACTTATACGGTTATGAGCAAGCGCAAGTTGCATGCATTGGTTGACGAGGGCTTGGTAAACGGTTGGGACGATCCGCGCATGCCCACATTGTGTGGAATGCGCCGCCGCGGATATTCGCCAGAGAGTATCCGGAACTTCATAAAGAGCATTGGCTACACTAAGTTTGACGCATTGAACGACGTCGCCTTGCTTGAGGCTGCCGTGCGCGATGACTTGAACAAGCGCTCAATAAGGGTTTCGGCCGTGCTTAATCCAGTGAAACTTGTCATCACGAACTATCCTGACGGGCAGACTGAGGAAATGGAGGCTGTGAACAATCCGGAGAACGAGGCTGATGGAACTCACACGATAACGTTCAGCAAGAACCTGTGGATTGAGCGTGATGATTTCATGGAAGACGCGCCCAAAAAGTTTTTCCGTATGACTCCTGGGCGTGAGGTGCGTTTGAAAAACGCTTACATAGTGAAATGCACTGGTTGCACGAAGGATGCCAACGGTAATGTTGTGGAGATTCAGGCTGAGTATGATCCGACGAGCCGCAGTGGGATGGAAGGTGCCAACCGGAAGGTGAAGGGTACGCTTCATTGGGTCAGCGCCGATCATTGCCACAAGGCTGAAGTTAGGATATACGACAGACTGTTCAATGTGGAGAACCCGTCGGCCGATGAGCGTGACTTTAGGGAACTGCTCAATCCGGATTCACTGACGGTGATGCCTTGTTGCTATGTTGAACGCTATGCAGCCGAGCGTAAGCCCGGTGAATACTTACAATTCCAGCGTATAGGTTATTTCATGGCCGATTCCGACTCGTCTGACGGGCACTTGGTATTCAACAAGACCGTGGGGCTTAAAGACACTTGGTCGAAAATAAACAAAGCATAAGTATTTAATAATGTCGTATAATTCCGAAGATTATTTCCTTTCAAATGAATTTCGGTCGGTCTTGAAAAGATTTGAGAAGGCCGAGGCGGATGGCAATCATGCCATGCTTGATTCAGATGAACTTGTTGACGTTGCCGAGTATTATTACAATACCGGCAACGTCAAATATGCTTTGGAAATAATCGATACGGCGTTGTCGGTGTATCCTGGAAGCGTTGCTCCGTTATTGTTCAAGGCGCGTGTGGCTCTTATTGAAGAAAAGGATGTGGGTATGGCAGAGGCATACACAGAGATGATAGAAGACAAGGCGGATCTTGACTATTATTACATGAAGGCGGAAATATTGCTTGCCGGTGGACATGCCGCTGAGGCAGACGAATATCTGGAGAAAAAGTATGTCAACGTTGACGATGACGATATTGATTATTTTGTTATAGACACAGCGGCGCTGTTCTTGGATTATATGGACATGGACATGGCTGAAAAATGGCTCAGGCGTGTTGATGATGAGGACTTGATAGAATACAAAGAGCAAAAGGCAAGGATAATGTTTGAAAAGGGTGATTATGAAGGGTGTAAGAAGTTGTACAATGAGCTTATAGACAAAGACCCTTATTCTACGCATTATTGGAATTCGCTTGCTTCGTCCCAATTTTTCAGCAACGACATAGAAGATTCTATACGTAGCAGCGAGTATTCGATTGCGATAAATCCAAAGAACGCCTCGGCTTTACTCAACAAGGCTAACGGACTTTACAACTTAGGCAATTATGCGGAAGCCTTGAAGTTTTATCTGAGATACAATGAGTTATGCCCTAATGACGAATACGGTGAGATGCTTATAGGCTTTTGCCTGTTGTTGTCAGACAATTATGAAGGTGCTATAAGCCATCTTAGAAAAGCCGAGGAACTGTCACTCCCTCAGTCGTCGAATCTTGTGGACATATACAAGGACTGGGCTTTCGCGTTATGTCGGTTGGGGCGTGTTGATGAGTGTCTGGACGTGCTTGACAAGACTTTCACCTTAAACTGTGATCATGATGAAATGATGGTTTATCGTGGCAGTTTGCTTATAGGTGCAGGTAGATACAGGGAGTCTAAAGCATGTTTTATGAGGGCTATGAGCGATTCAGGTAATTCTCCGAGAATATTCATGAAGATTGCGATTGCGGTATATGAAGGCGGTGAATTGGAAATGGCTTACAAGCTGTTCAATGCGTTGTTTTCGTTTAATTCAAGATGGACTGATGGTTATGAATATCTTGCGGCATGTTGTTATGATTTGGGAAAGACCGACGAGTTTCTTGCCAACCTTAAAAAAGCAGTGGAGTTTTCACCGAAAGATGTAAAACTCGTGCTTGGCAGACTTTTTCCTGAGAACATGGAACCTGCCGACTATTTTCAGTATATGCGACAAAAATTGTGTGATGGTTTATAATGCTCAAGTGAGCGGTAAAGACATCATGAAACAACCGCCCAAGCATAGCGTTTGGACGGTTGTTTCATGATTTAATGGCAGCGTCATTTCTTCTTGACGCCTTTGTATATAAGTATGCCGACTACAATTATGGCCAATGCCAGTAAGACGTAGCCAATCTCATGGCTGTATTTTGTCGCCAATACATATACGTCGTTGGTTGTCTTCAGGTCTGTGTATTGGTAAATGAGATAACCTAATAGCGCCAAGACGCAGTTCCATATGCCTGCTCCCAATGTTGTATACAGCAAGAAATGGTCAAGCCGCATTTTTGCCAGTCCGGCAGGAATGCTTATGAGCTGTCTCACTGCTGGTATCAAGCGGCCGAAAAATGTTGAGGCCGCACCGTGCTTGCGGAAAAATTCTTCCGCACGTTCAACGCTTTCTCTGTCAATAAGGCACATGTGCCCTATGCGGCTGTCTGCGAATTTGTATACAATCGGCCGGCCAAGCCAACGTGCGAGATAGTAGTTGAACAAGGCTCCGATGTCGGCACCGAGTGTTGCAAATACAATGACAAGAAAAATGTTCATGCTCCCATCTGCCATTGATTTCCATGCGGCAGGAGGGACTATAACTTCTGATGGAAACGGTATGAAGGAACTTTCAATGGCCATGAATATCGTAACGACCCAATAGTCCAAGTTTTCCAACACCCATCTGAATAATTCTGCAGAATTCATTTGATTTGAAATTTTTGTGCAAATTTAATTACTTGTTATGAAAATCACGAATAAATGTATGCCTATTGATGTTAAAATCTCTGTTATCCCACTTTTTTGTGTCTAAAAGCTTCTTAGCTCTTCATAGATCCTTTGTACAGGCAGTCCCATAACGTTGAAATAGCTTCCGTTGATGGATGTGACCCCGATGTATCCAATCCATTCTTGTATGCCGTAGGCACCGGCTTTGTCAAATGGCTTGTATTTGTCTACGTAATAGTTAATCTCTTCGTCTGCAAGGCTCTTGAATGTGACTTCTGTGATTACGGAAAAGTGTTTTTGTTTATTTATGGATGTCAGGCATACTCCTGTTACAACTTTATGTGTGTGCCCGCTTAATGTTTTCAGCATCTTGCATGCCTCTTCGTGTGTCTTTGGCTTGCCGAGCACTTTGTCTCCAATGACGACCACAGTGTCGGCCGTGATGACTAAGTTGTTGTCCTCCAATTCGTCTTTGTATGCTTCGGCTTTTTCCATAGCGATGTATTCCGCTGTTTCCATGGCCGGTAGGTTTTCCGGGTATGATTCGTTTATGCCATTTATCACGTGTATGTCAAAGTCGAGATCCAGTCCAGCCAGCAATTCTTTTCGTCTTGGGCTGTTGCTGCTTAAAATCAAGTGGTAATCTTTTATCATATGGAAAAATGTTTTTTACCAGCCGAAAGCTACTGTTTTATTAAGCCATTTGCCTTGTGCCGCCAATACTTGTTCTATTACATCCCGTGCGCATCCTTCTCCGCCTTTGTGCCGGCTGACATATGCGCTTGCCGCTTTAATTTCATGGCAGGCATCTGCCGGGCAGCACGGGCATCCGCACCGCAGCATGACCTCATAGTCAGGGATATCGTCGCCCATGTAGATTATTTCTTCGTCGTGCAGGCCGTATTTGTTCAAGAACAAGTCATATGTCTTGATTTTTAATGAACATCCCATGTAAATGTCTTTTACGCCCAGGTGCTCGTAACGTAAACGTACACTGTCGGTTGTTCCTCCTGTCATTATCGCAATTCTTAGCCCTTCTTTTTGCGCGAGTTGTATTGCATATCCATCTTTGATGTTCGCAGTCCGCATAGGCTCGCCTGAAGGGTGCAATGGTATAGTTTCACGGCTCAGCACGCCGTCTACGTCAAATATTATCGCTTGTATTTTTGTCAGGTCGTAGTTAATCATCAGTATTCGTCATTTTTTGTGAAGTTGTATGTATGCTCAAGCTCATGCTTTCATATATATTTTTTAGCAAAGGATTATTGTTCAGCATGTCCGATTGCATGTTTATAACATTTTTGTCATATCGTATGGCTGGCCCTGTTTGTGCGTTTATGGGCCGTATCGTATGTACTTTTTTTGCCGTTTCGTCAATTAGAGGCAGCATCACTTCAAACGGGATGTTATGTTCATTAAGTATCTCGGATGCTATTTCATAGCAATGATTGACGAAGTTACAAGCGAATACCGCCGCAAGATGAATCTGTTTCCGTGCGTTGGAATCAAGATGGCGGACATTGTTGGATATGTTTGTTGCAATGGAGTACACTGTAGTTGTCGCAATTTCGTCATTCCCTTCAATAAAACATGGTATATTGTTGAAATTCACAGCTTTGTCCTTCGAAAATGTCTGCATTGGATACAACACTCCATAATGTTCAGCCATGTCTTTGAATATGGTCAAGGGGATGCTCCCCGCTGTGTGTATGAATACTTTTTCTTCTTTGTTTTTACACAATGTGGGTATAATATCCGGCATTGCATTGTCTTTTATTGAAACGATGTATACGTCTGCTTCAGTATTTATTTCTTCGATGTTGTCAGTCGGGGTGGCATTGACATTTGTTGCAAGTGCTGATGCAGATCGCATCGTTTTGCTGTATACCTGCAATATTTCATGTCCGTTGGCAACAAGGGCTTTGCCTAAGTTTGTGGCGAGATTGCCTGCTCCGATCATGACAATTTTCCTTCGTTCAGTGTCGTTTCCTATGCTGGTCATATGTCGCTGCCTCCTTATGTGAGTTAAATTTCACGTTGTCTGGTGAGTCTGTTGCAAACTGTGGCGCAAAGGTAGGTATTTATAAGGCAAAAAGACTCTTGCTTATTGTTTTTTAGAAAAGATTTATTATTTTTGCGCTATGAACGAAATCAGAATCGTCATAATATCCAAAGGCGATGAGCTTCCAGAAATGCTGTGCTGTGATTTTTTTCACAGTGATGCCTTGTTCCGTATCATAGAAAATACCCCTGGGCAGAAACCTTACATGGTGATAGCTTACGAGGGTGACGATATCGTGGCACATATGCTTGTGATGTTGCGTCGCAGGGGGGCTCTCATTCCGCCATACCTGTTCACACAAGCCAGGGTTTATGGCGAGGGAGAATATGCTCAGGATTGTGATAAGGAAGAAATTTTCGGTCAGATGCTGAAACATGTGGTGAGGAAGCTTAGGCGTGACTTGTGCATGTACATAGAGTTCAGCGATTTGAGTTCAAAGATGTTCGGTTATGGCAAGTTCAGAAGCCACGGTTTTTTTCCTGTACATTGGATGGAGATACATAATTCCCTGCATAGCATGAGTCCCACTAAGAGGCTTACGCCGAGGATGTCAAGGCTTATTGCGAATGCGGAAAAGTCAGGTTTTACGACGGTTGTGGCTAAAACCGACGAAGAGCTATATGCATTTTTTAAGATATTAAGGGGGCGCATATCTTTAAAAGTAAGGCGTTTCATTCCTGATTGCAGATTGTTTGCCGAACTGCTGAGGCGTGGTAGTTGCCGTTTGTATGCTACTTATTATAAGGGTGAAGTGGCCGGTGGGTGCATATGCGTGTATTCCAGAGACAATTGCTATCTGTGGTATCTGGCGACAAGGCGCAAATTATATAAGAAGCGCGCCAATTCCATAACCGTGTGGACGGCAATAAAGCAGGCGTATGATGAAGGATCCTGGCACATCTACTTTATGGATGTGGGTTTGCCTTTTAAGAAAAACAAGTTTCGTGATTTCATTCTTGGTTTTGGTGGAAAACCGGTAGGCACATATCGTTGGTTTCGCTGCACATTCAAATGGATAAACAATCTTTTGTCTTGGATTTACCGTGAATGACTGGTGCTTGGCATCGGCCGTTGATGGCGCATCGCTTTGTTCCCATGCAATATTTAAACAGTATAGCCGTTATATACGAAATGACGACAAGGCGTTTCCATATAATCATATTTATGCTTTTGTGCGTATTGGCGGCAAAGGCGCAGACTTTTACGCTTCAGGGGCGTGTTACTGATGAGCAGATGAATCCTGTCGAACTTGCCACGGTGTCCGTAGTGCAGCAGGGAAAGATGACCATGACCAATCTTAAAGGCGAATATTCCTTGCGGCTTATGTCGGCTGACAGTGTTGTCGTGCGTTTCTCAATGATCGGTTATAAGGCGAAGACGCGTGTGCTCAGGCGTCCCAAGGGCAGGCAGACATTGCTTGTTCAGTTGTATTCTGACAGTCAGTTGGACGGAGTTACTGTGACCGGACAGAAAGTGCAGACCGGACAGACTCAGAGTCTGGATACGGAAAATATGAGGAATGCGCCCAGTGTGACAGGCAACGCAGTAGAGGAGCTGGTGCAGTCGCAGGCCGGAGTTTCCACCCACAGCGAGCTTTCATCGCAATATAATGTGAGAGGCGGAAGTTTTGATGAGAACAGCGTATATATTAACAATGTGGAAGTCTATCGCCCGTTCCTTGTACGCAGTGGGCAGCAGGAAGGGTTGTCCATCATCAATCCTGACATGGTTGAAGCCGTAGGCTTTTCTACAGGCGGCTTTGAGGCTAAGTATGGCGACAGGATGTCGTCAGTCTTGGATATCACTTATAAGAAGCCTAAGAGGCTTGAGGCAAAAGTGTCGGCAAGCCTGCTTGGTGCGAGTGCTTATGTCGGTTTCAGTACTAAGAAGTTTTCATGGAGCAACGGGCTGAGGTATAAGACAAACAAGTATTTGTTGGGCACTCTTGAGACCAAGGGAGAATATCGTCCTGACTTTCTTGACTATCAGACGTACCTGACGTATGAACCCAACAGCAGATGGAAAATAGAGTTGATGGGCGACATTTCCGAGAGCCATTATAATTTTTATCCTGAGGATCGTGAGACGCGTTTCGGCACAATGGAGAATGTAAAGTCGTTCAAGGTGTATTTTGACGGAAGCGAAAAAGACCTGTTCCGAACGTATTTCGGTTCTTTGAGCATTTCGCGCAGTTTCGGCAAGAATACAAGGCTGACACTTACGGCGTCGGCGTTTCATACCGACGAGCAGGAAAAGTATGACATACAGGGGCAATACTGGCTTACCCAGACGGAGACAAGCGAGAATCTTGGTGTGGGCACCTATATGGAGCATGCGCGCAATTATCTTGAGGCTACGGTAAAGAGCGTGAAGTTGTCTGTGGCGCATAAGGCTGGGAAACATGACATGCAGGCCGGCCTTACATATAAAATTGAGGCTGTAAAGGAGCACAGCAAGGAGTATGAAATGCGCGATTCGAGCGGGTATAACATTCCTCATACAGGGCAGGATCTGCGCATGATTTATTCTCTTAACGCGCGCAACAGGCTTGACGCCAACCGTCTGGAGGCTTATGTGCAAGACACGTGGCGCTTCAGCAGCAAAGGCGGACATACGCTTTTTACGCTTAATTATGGCCTGAGGTTCAGTCATTGGAATTTCAACAAGGAGAGCATTTTGAGTCCGAGAGTTTCGCTTGGCATTATTCCCGCGTTTAATCACAATGTGACTTTGCGTTTTGCCACCGGTGTTTATTACCAGGCACCGTTTTTCAAGGAACTGCGCGACACGGCTACGGTCAACGGCATAACTGCGGCCACGCTCAACCGCAACGCCAAGAGCCAGCGCTCAATACACTTTATTGCCGGATTTGATTGTCGCTTCAAGATGAAGGAGCGCCTTTACAAATTTACGGCGGAGGCTTATTACAAGGCTTTGTCGAACATTGTTCCTTATACGGTTGACAACGTGAAGATTGTTTATGATGCGAGCCGTCAGTGCAGCGGACATGCCGCCGGACTAGACTTGAAGCTTTACGGAGAGTTTGTGCCCGGCACAGACTCGTGGGTGAGCTTGTCGCTCATGGATGCCAAGATGGACATAAACGGCAAGAGCATACCGATGCCTACCGATCAGAGATATGCGCTGAACTTGTTTTTCACCGACTATTTCCCCGGCACAACCCGTTGGCGCATGTCGCTGAGGCTCGCATATGCCGACGGCCTGCCTTTCGGCGCTCCTCACCGCAGCCTTGACACGATGCCGTTTCGTGCTCCGGCGTATAAAAGGGCGGATATAGGCATGAGCTATCGGCTGCTTGACAACGACGGGCGTAGCCGCAAATCTGTGTTCCGGAATATCTGGCTTGGTGTAGATTGCCTCAATCTTCTTGGTATAAACAACGTCAATTCTTATTATTGGGTCACCGATGTCACCAGCCAGCAGTATGCCGTGCCCAACTATCTTACGGGCAGGCAGGTGAATGTAAGGGTGTCGTTTGAGTTCTAACGGCCGATTGGGGCTTAAAGATTGCCAGCCTGTTTCAGCATGCATGCCTGGCCGTATTCCAAAAGGCCGTCTTTCAGGGCATGAAAGACGGCCTTTTATGTTGTAAAAGACGGTCTTTGGGAAGGCGTTTTGCGGCCTTTTGCATGCAGCTTGTCCTTACGCAGGATTGTGGCTGGTTTATTATACATTTTAATGAAGAAATATTTGCACGGTTGGAAATAAATGCCTACCTTTGCAACAGTAAAAGGAGACATACAGACCGTATTGGTTCGATCGGGATACTCATCAATAAAAAACGAAAACCGGGATGACTTCTCTTGCTGATGGCGGGCCACAATGCCGCGAGGCATAGCTGTAAAGCCGGTGGATTACAAAGGCGGAGAGCTCTCAAATCTTACTAGCTCGGAGTTTTCATCACATCACCGGTACGGTCTTTTCTACATACACGGGCAGGAAAAACATTCCTGCCCATTTGCTTAATGTTAAAAACGAGAGTTTCAAATGTTTTCCGGAATAGTTGAAGAGACGGCTGTGGTCATGGCTGTAGAGAGGTGTGGTGGCAACATTGACATAACGTTGAAATGTACGTTTGCCGATGAGTTGAAAATAGACCAAAGCGTGTCGCATAACGGAGTCTGCCTTACGGTAGTGCGCCTTGACGGCGGATGTTACACTGTGACCGCAATGAAAGAGACTCTTGAGCGTTCTAACCTCGGATTGCTTCAGGTTGGCGACAGGGTCAACGTTGAGCGTTCGATGGAGATGAACGGGCGTCTCGACGGGCACATTGTACAGGGCCATGTGGACATGACGGCCGAGTGTGTGGACATGCGCGACGCTGACGGCAGCACTTATTTCACGTTTAAGTATGATTTTGACCCCGAGATGGCGCGCCGCGGGTATTTCACGGTTGACAAGGGCAGTGTCACGGTCAACGGCGTTTCGCTTACCGTGTGCTCCCCTACGGATGACACTTTTACCGTGGCCATAATTCCTTATACGTTTGAACACACCAATTTCAGCGACATTGGGATTGGTTCGACTGTGAATGTCGAGTTTGACATACTTGGCAAGTATATTGCCCGGCTCAGTCATTTCAATTGACAACAACTCTTTCCGCGCCGAAGCTTAACAACTGTTAACGGCTTATGGCGATATAGACAAAATGGATATATGTCTCTACTAACAGGCGACGTATATCCATTTTGTTTTACCGCCAGTATTTTATTTCGTACTTTTGCATGGTGTATAACAATGCATGGAATATGGGAAAGAATAGGATAACGGCAACAGTTGGTGTCTTTTTCGTGTCGGCGTGTTGGGCGTTGGCAGGCAACGGGCGGCAATGGACGTTGAAGGATTGTATTGATTACGCCTTGGAACATAACATAACGGTCACGGAGGGGCGGCTGGCTGTGCGCTCGTCAAGCGAGGACATAAGCGAGGCCAAGGCGAAGTTGTACCCTTCGTTGTCATTTTCGACAACGCATCAGGGCGGTTACAGACCGTTTGCCGACGGCTCGGGAGACTATATGGACAATGTCAGCTATGCCGGAGATTATGGCTTGAACGCCAACTGGACTGTATGGAACGGCAATGCGAACCGTAACACGTTGAAACAACAGAAAATCGTTGGCAAGCAGCAAGAACTGGCTCTTGAGGAAAGCGTGAACAGCATTCAGGAGCAGATTCTGAACCTGTACGTCCAGTTGCTGTATGTAGGTGAAGCGGTCAAGGTGGACGAGCAGATCCTCGAGATAAGCCGGCAGAATGCAATACGGGGAGCTGAGATGTATGAGGTTGGCTCGTTGTCAAAGGCAGACCTGTCACAGCTTGACGCCCAAGTGGCTACCGACGAGTACAACCTGGTCAACATGAAAGGGCAGCTTGAAGACTACAAACAACAATTGAAATACCTTCTGAGGCTGGACTATGACGCTGATTTCGATATAGCTGTTCCGTCTTCGTCAGACGAACAGGCACTGGCTCAGATCCCGTCGGTTCATGATGTATTGGCAAACGCAATGGTATTGCGTCCGGAAATAAGGGGGGCCATGCTTGGAATTGAGCACGGCAATGTCGGTATAGACATAGCCAAGGCCGGGCGCATGCCGACGATAAGCCTGACTGGAGGCATTGGCACAAGCACTATTTCAGGCACGCACACGCAGATGGGAGTAAGTTCTACATGGGGAAACCAAATGAAGAGCAACATCAACGGCTCAATAGGCGTGACGCTAAGTGTGCCGATATTCGACAACCGTGCCGCCAAGACAGCCATAACAAAGGCGGAAATAAGCCTGCAACAATCCAAGGCCGAGGCCGACGATGCGAAAAGCAATCTTGCGTTGACAGTACAAGGCTTCTGGATAAACGCTACGACCAACCTGCAACGCTTTCGCGCGGCCGTGGCGAGTGTGGCCAGTGCGCAAGACAGCTATGACCTTCTGAGCGAGCAGTTCAGGCTCGGGCTAAAGAACATCGTAGAATTGACCAACGCAAAGACAACGTTGCTCAATGCGCAGCAGAACCGCCTTGAGAGCAAGTACATGGCCATATTGTATTTGCAGTTGCTTTATTTTTATAACGGGGAAGAAATGAAAATGATATAATAAAGTTATGAAACGTAAGAAGATACTAATGGCTTTGGCAGCCATAATCGTTGCAGTGGTGTGTTGTTGTCTCGCATTTTGTGGAAAGGACAGGCACGGAATACAATATGACACGGCCGTGGTTGGCATCAACGACATATCCAATAGCGTCACGGCAACGGGCACGATTGAGCCTGTGACATCTGTCGACGTAGGAACACAGGTGTCAGGAATCGTTGCGAAAATATATGTTGACTACAACAGTGTGGTGAAAAAAGGCCAGGTGATAGCTGAACTGGACAAGACTAATTTGACAAGCCAGGTGAACACGGCGAAGGCCGCTCTTAATAATGCACAAAGCCAGTTGACTTATCAGAAGGCGAACTACAGGCGCTATAAGACCCTGTTTGACAAGGGACTTGTGAGCGCGGACGAATATGAGACGGCCTTGCTCTCATACAGGCAGGCGCAGGATGAAGTGAGACAACAGCAAGAAAGTCTCCAGCAGGCACAGACAAACTTGGGCTATGCTACAATAACTTCGCCGGTCGATGGTGTTGTGCTTTCACGTGAAGTCGAGGAAGGGCAGACTGTTGCCGCCAGTTTTGAGACTCCGACATTGTTTACCATTGCTCAGGATTTGACGGACATGCGTGTGATTGCAGATGTGGACGAAGCTGATATAGGTGATGTCAAGGAAGGAGAGCGTGTGACTTTTACGGTTGACGCATACCCTGAAGATACGTTCTCTGGCATAGTGACGCAAGTGCGCCAGGAGGGGAACACGGAGGATAATGTCGTCACTTACGAGGTTGTGATAAGCGCGCCAAACAAGGAATTGAAACTTAAGCCCGGGCTTACGGCAAACGTTTCCATATTCACTCTTGACAAACGTGGTGTAATGAGCGTTCCAAACAAGGCCTTGCGTTTTACTCCCACCAAAGAACTTATTGGCGACGCTCAGGTCGTTGACTGCAAAGGATCGAGCAAAGTATGGACTTTTGCTGACAATGTTTTCAAGGCTCATCCCGTGAAAACCGGTATTAGTGACGGAATAAACACAGAGCTGTTGGGCGGCGTGCCAAAAGGTATGAAAGTGATAACCGAGATAAAGGTTGAAACTGGAAACATGCCGGAACCAGGAGGTGCAGGTCGGCAGGAAGCAAGTCCTTTTGCCCCCAAAGGGCCGGGACAGGACAAGAAAGGCAAGAAGTAATTGCATAAACGTTTAGGTCGTTATGGATGATAGAAAGGTAGTCATCGAGTTGCAAGACGTTCACCGTGATTTTCTTGTCGGTGATGAGACTGTGCATGCTTTGCGTGGTGTGTCTTTCAAGATATATGAGGGAGAGTTCGTCACAATAATGGGCAAATCAGGCTCCGGGAAATCCACATTATTGAACCAGTTGGGATGCCTTGATACGCCAAGTCGCGGCGAATATTATTTGGACGGCATATCTGTGCGCAAGATGAAAAAGCCGGAGAGGGCGGTTCTGAGGAACAGGAAGATTGGCTTTGTGTTCCAGAATTACAACCTGTTGCCTAAAACCACGAGCATTGAAAACGTGGAACTGCCTTTAATGTATAATCCTATGGTCGGCGCAACAGAACGCCGTGAACGTGCAGTGAGCGCTCTTGAAGCCGTAGGATTAGGCGACCGCCTTTATCATAAGTCAAACCAGATGTCGGGAGGCCAGATGCAACGCGTGGCCATAGCGCGTGCACTGGTAAACAATCCTGCGGTTCTTTTGGCCGACGAGGCTACAGGAAATCTTGACACTAGGACTTCATTTGAAATTCTTGTGCTTTTTCAGAAACTGCATGCAGAGGGCAGAACGATAATATTTGTCACGCACAATCCCGATATCGCAAAGTATTCAAGCCGCAATATTGTACTTCGTGATGGCAAAATCAGGAGCGATATGCAAAACAACGAGATTCTTTCAGCGGAACGTTCTTTGGCTGAGCTCCCACCGTCACGTGACGATTGAAATGTTTTATTTAAAGTTTCTTTACATTATTAGGACATGAGTCTTGCAAACCTTTTCAAGATAGCGTTGCGCGCAATAGCCGCAAACAAGTTGCGTTCGTTTCTTACGATGCTTGGCATTATAATTGGTGTGGCGTCGGTTATAACGATGCTTGCCATAGGCCAGGGCAGTAAGAGAAGCATACAAAAGCAGATCTCGGAGATGGGGTCTAATATGATAATGATAATGCCGGGGCAAGACATGCGTGGCGGCGTACGTAGGGATGCGGATGAGATGGAGACGTTGAAGCTTGCGGATTACTACGCATTGAAAGACCAATGTCAATATTTGAGTGCCGTAAGTCCGGTAGTGAATAGTTCAGGGCAGTTTATCTCAGGCAACAATAATACTCCGTCTACAATATATGGAGTCAATGGTGACTATCTAAAGATTCGCCAATTGTCGATTGAGGATGGCGAGATGTTCACCGATGAAGACATCAAGTCGAGTGCGAAAGTGTGTGTGGTGGGCAAGACCGTAGTGGACAACCTGTTTCCAGATGGCGCCGATCCTGTAGGTAAGGTGATAAGGTTCAATACGATTCCGTTTCGCATAGTCGGCGTGTTGAAAAGCAAAGGCTACAATTCGATGGGCATGGATCAGGACGACCTTGTGCTTGCTCCTTATTCGGCGGTCATGAAACGTATATTGGCTGTTACTTACTTGCAAAGCATTAATTGCTCGGCCGTGACCGAGGGGCTTACCGATAAGGCTACGGAAGAAATAACCAAGGTGCTTCGCGCTCAGCACAAGTTGAAGGATGCGACAGACGAGCATGGGGGAGACGAGGATGACTTCAACATTCGTTCGCAGGAAGAGCTGGCCAGCATGATGAACTCTACGACCGACCTTATGACAATACTTCTTGCCTGTATTGCCGGAATATCCTTGGTCGTTGGCGGCATCGGCATAATGAACATAATGTATGTCAGCGTTACCGAGCGCACGCGTGAAATTGGTTTGCGCATGAGTGTAGGGGCAAGGGGAGTCGACATATTGAGCCAATTCTTGATAGAGTCGGTTCTTTTAAGCGTTACCGGTGGCGTCATCGGCGTGCTGATAGGTGTAGGCGCCACTTACGGAGTTAACATTTTCGCCAAGTGGCCGGTGTTCATACAGCCGTGGAGTGTGCTGCTGAGTTTCTTTGTGTGTACCGCCACAGGCGTGTTCTTTGGCTGGTATCCGGCGAAGAAGGCGGCGATGCTTGACCCGATAGAGGCCATAAGGTACGAATGATAATGCCGGATGCATATGACAAAAAAGACATTTAATGTCATAGTCTTCCATTCAATCTGCTGGATATTGGTGGCTTTGCCGTCAGTGTTCTTTATTCCGCAGCACGTGCAGCAGAGTGTTGGGATGTACTTGATCCGCCTGTGCCTGCCGCTTTTTCTGTGCGCGGTGTTCTATCTTAATTACTTGTGGCTTGTGCCAAAGTTTTTTGTGGGAAGGCGGATGAAGGCGTATTTCTTCGTGAATCTTGCTGTCATGTTGGTTTTGGCGTTTTGCATGAACTGGCTGATGGACGTGTTGCGTGGCATGGAAATGGCTGTGGGAGGCACTCCTCCGCCTATCCACGAACACGTGCCGAGGTTGTTCCTGTCAGCCTTTTTCATTACTCGCGGCATGTTCCCGTTTTTCCTTTCGGCCGCGCTGGCCACGTCGTTGAGGCTGGCGTTGAGATGGCAGGCGGCTGAAACGGCGCGCCGTGACATGGAAATGCAAAAGACTGAAGCTGAATTGCGGAATCTTCGCAACCAGATTAATCCGCATTTCCTGCTCAACACGCTGAACAACATTTACGCCTTAATATCTTTTGACCGGGACAAGGCGCAGAGAGCGGTGTTGTCGCTTAGCGCCTTGTTGCGACAGATGCTGTATGGAGGGAAGAACAATGCCGTGGCATTGGACGACGAGATAGAGTTCATACATAATTATGTGGAGCTTATGCGCATAAGGCTTGGCAAGAATGTGCGTATTGACTTTTTGACGGAAGTGAAGCCTGGGACAAACATCAGTCTGGCTCCCTTCATATTCATCTCATTGGTTGAGAACGCCTTTAAGCATGGTGTAAGCCCGAACCGTCAGAGTTTTATTTCGATAAGAATCTCTGCTGATGAGATGAAGATTCGGTGTGAGATAAGAAACAGTAACTATCCTAAAAAGGACACGGACAAGAGCGGCCACGGCATAGGACTTGAACAGGTGGCCAAGCGTCTGGATCTTGCCTATCCAGGCAAGTATGAGTGGAATAGGGGAGTGGACGAGCAAAACAACACGTATTTTTCAAGAATAACAATTTATGATACTGACTTGCGCAATAATAGACGATGAGCCTTTGGCTGCCGAGTTGCTTGAGAGTTACGCACGCAAGACGCCAGGCTTGCGTCTTGTAGGTGTGTATGGCAGCGCTGTCGAGGCCATGAAGGAATTGAGGGGCAATCCTGTAGATTTGCTTTTCCTCGACATACAGATGCCCGAACTGAGCGGACTGGAGTTCGCAAGCATACTGCCCAAAGAAACCAAGGTGATATTCACTACGGCTTTTGACCGGTATGCCATAGACGGTTATAAGGTAAACGCCGCCGACTATCTGCTTAAGCCGATAAGTTATGACAACTTTTTATTGTCCGTCAACAGGGTTGCCGAGTCGTTGAACGAGAGCGAGAGGCAGAAGGCCATGGCAAATGACGGCTTTATATATGTGAAGAGTGAGTATAAGCTGGTCAAAGTGAGCTTCAGCGACATTCTTTATGTGGAGGGCGTGAAGGACTATGTGAAGATATATTCGCGAGACGGGCGCAAGCCGGTAATGTCGCTCATGAACATGAAGAAGATTGAGGACTATTTGCCAAAGTCGTGTTTCATGCGTGTGCACCGTTCGTATATCGTGAACATGTCGGCGGTTGAGATGGTAGACCGCGGACGCATTGTCATGGGGGATGCCTATATACCGGTTTCAGAGAGTTATAAGGAACAGGTGCAGGAATACATCGACCGCCATACGCTTGCTTGACTGAACGTGAGTTCGGCACAACAAGAATGCCACGCCGGTCTCATCTTCCGGAAAGATTTTGTTTTACTTGGAAAGATAATTCCTTGTGCCGAACTCACTCGCGAAAAATCTCTTCAGGGCTTTTTGCAAACATGGTTCCTCCATTTTCCGTGAGGAACGTCTTGTCCCTGAATCCCCAAAGTACGCTGATGCATGGTATTCCACAATTGTGTGCCGTGGCTATGTCAACCTCGCTGTCTCCTACATATACGGTGGAGCCTTTGTCGGCTCCGAGTCTTTTCATGGCTTCGAGCACCGTATCGGGTGCCGGCTTCTTGCGTATGTTCTCGTTTTCACCTATCGCGACGTCGATATACCCGTTGAAGAACGTGCGGCATAAGTGCTCGGTGGCCTTGCAATATTTGTTGCTCACGACAGCCATTTTCTTTCCATGCTCCTTGAGGGACTTGAGCATCTCCATTATGCCCGGGTATGGGCGTGTAGTGTCAAGGTTGTGTTCGAGATAGTGATTTATGAATTCTTTGTAAACATCCTCATACAGGGTGGCGGGCGTTCCGCAAGGAACGGCTCTCTCAATCAGCTTCCTCACGCCGTTGCCTACCATCATGCGAATTTCGTCAGTTGTGTGTTCCGGCATGCCGAAGGCACGCATCGCGTGGTTTGTGCTTGCTGTCAGGTCGTCGAGGGTGTATAGCAGCGTTCCGTCGAGGTCGAATATGTAAGTCTCAAATTGCTTCATTATGAATTCCTTAAGTTCTGTTTCAAGCATTGCCGAATGTCGGCATCCGGCAATGCAAAGGTACATTAAAAAATCAATAACCTGCGAGTTTGAAGGAGTTTTTTGTCTGCCGGAATCAAGGGCGTGTTAAATCGTAACGTTTTCACCCCTTGAAACTTATATTCCGGTTGTAATGTGCCGGCGTTTTTGCGATTCCCAAAGTTGATGCAAAGACTTTGCTTCCAATCTGAAATGTGGCCTTTTGCATTGCGGAATACGGCCTTTTACAATGCGTTTGGATGCCTTTTGCAATGCGTTTGGATGCCTTTTGCAATGCGTTTGGATGCCTTTTGCGCACACATATGGCCTCGTGCTGGTTAAGTTGTAACAATCGGTAATTATTCTTGTGATTTTATTCGTCGTTTTCGTTTATGTTTTGTATCTTTGCCAGGGATAGGCGTCGCTTCAGGATGCGGTGGGCAAGCCCGTCATCCGTAGCTTGCGCCGTGGTTTGTAATTTGGGATAATGTCGTTTACAGGTGTGGCGGCGCGTTACGCCTGCCTGTGAATCACTTATGATTGGAAAAACATGGAATTATGAGTAAGAAGGAAGAAATATTGCACAGGCTGGGTATAGAAGCCCTTAGCGGCATGCAGCTCGGCATGAGTGACGCCATGCTTGGCGGCAATGGTGACGTTGTACTGCTCTCGCCTACCGGCACGGGCAAGACGCTGGCTTATCTCTTGCCGCTCGTGCACATGCTCGACGCTTCGTCGGAAGAGGTGCGGGCGGTGGTCATAGTGCCCGGGAGGGAGCTCGCCCTGCAATCCCATGAGGTGTTCAGGGCCATGGGATGCGGATTGAAGTCGATGTGCCTATATGGAGGCAGGCCGGCCATGGACGAGCACCGAGAGCTGCGCAAGATAATGCCGCAGGTGGTGTTCGCCACTCCCGGGCGGCTTGTCGACCATCTGGAAAAGGGCAACATCGATGCCGGTGGCATAAGATATCTGGTCATTGACGAGTTTGACAAGTGCCTCAAGATGGGTTTTGCCGGCGAAATGTCCAAGGCGATTGGCTTGCTGGGAGCGGTGAGCAGGCGATTCCTGATGTCGGCCACTGATGCCGACGAGATACCGTCGTTCGTTAGCATGGGGCGCGCCGTAAGGCTTGACTTCCTCAATTGCGGAGATGTGCATGGGCGCATAGGCCGGTATGTGGTGAAGAGCCGGGACAAGGACAAGCTTGAGACTCTTGCCGCTCTTCTGTGCTCGCTTGGAGAAGGCAGCACCATAGTGTTCCTTAACTATCGTGACAGCGTGGAGCGCACGGGAGCTTTTCTCGAGAGCAAGGGATTCGTGGTAAGCACGTTCCACGGAGGCCTCGACCAGAAGGAGCGTGAGGCGGCCATTTACAGGTTTGCCAACGGCTCGGCCAACGTGCTTGTGGCTACAGACCTTGCGTCGCGCGGTTTGGATTTGCCCGGCGTGGACAACATCATACATTACCATTTGCCGGTGGGCGAGGACGAGTATGTGCACCGCGTGGGGCGCACCGCCCGGTGGAAGGCCGAGGGCAGGGCTTTCTTCCTGCTCGGCCCTGGCGAGGAGCTGCCGGCGTATGTCGGCGAAACGCCTGAGGAATATGTTGTCCAGGAGGGTGGCGATGTGCCTCCGCAGCCACGCATGGTCACATTATATATAGGTAAGGGCAAGAAGGACAAGGTGTCGCGCGGCGACGTGCTCGGATTCCTTTGCAAGACTGGCGGATTGGAAGGCGCAGACATAGGGCGCATTGACGTTATGGAGCGTTGGGCCTATGTTGCGGTGGACAGTGGCAAATGGAAGGATGCCGTCAAGCGCGCCTCAGGAGCCAAACTGAAAGGCATAAAGACAGTTGTGGAGCTTGTAAGGTGACATAATGTCACGTTGTTTGCATTTTTATTGAAAATAATTTGCTGATTCAAACTAAAAGCTGTAACTTCGCATTCGCGAAAAAAGAATAACCGATTTAAATTGTTTCATTATGAAGAAGTACAACTTTAACGCCGGCCCCTCGATGCTTCCGCGTGAAGTCATAGAGAATACGGCAAAGCAGATTTTGGATTTTAACGGGAGCGGCTTGTCATTGGCTGAAATCAGCCATAGGGCAAAAGACTTCCAGCCGGTGGTTGACGAGGCCGTAGCTCTTATAAAAGAGCTTCTCGGTGTGCCCGAGGGATACTCGGTGCTCTTCCTCGGCGGAGGCGCTTCGCTCGAATTCTGCATGGTTCCCTGCAACTTCCTTATAACGAAAGCCGCATATCTTAACACCGGAACGTGGGCGAAGAAGGCCATCAAGGAGGCCAAGCTCTTCGGCGAGGTGGTCGAGGTGGCTTCGTCGGCCGACGCCAACTATACGTTCATTCCCAAGGACTGGACTTGCCCTGCGGACGTGGACTATCTGCATATAACCACCAACAACACCATATACGGCACGGAGATGCGCAAGGACTTGGACGTGCCCGTGCCCATGGTGGCCGACATGTCGTCTGACATTTTCAGCCGTCCGGTCGACGTGTCGAAATACATGTGCATCTACGCCGGCGCCCAGAAGAACCTTTCAATGGCCGGTGTGACGGTGGTGATAGTGAAGGACGACGCCCTTGGCAAGGCTCCGCGCGCAATACCGACGATGCTTGACTACAAGACGCACGTGGACAAAGGCTCCATGTTCAACACTCCGCCGGTGGTTCCTATCTACACGGCGCTCGAGAATCTGCGCTGGATTAAGAAGATGGGCGGCGTTGAGGCTATGGACAAGCGTGCGCAAGAACGCGCCGACATGCTCTATGGCGAGATTGACCGCAACAAGCTGTTCCGCGGCACGGTTGCCACGGAAGACCGCTCTGTGATGAACATCTGCTTTGTGATGAACGACGAGTACGCCGATCTCGAGAAGCCGTTCCTCGAGTACGCTACGGCTCACGGCATGGTCGGCATAAAGGGACACCGCTCTGTTGGCGGATTCCGTGCAAGTTGCTACAACGCCCAGACGGTTGAGGGCGTGCAGGCTCTCATCCAGTGCATGAAGGACTTTGAGGCGCAGCATTAAGCGTTGGGGCTTGCGGAGATTTTAGGGGGCATGTCGCGCCTGCGGTTCAGCCGTATGTGATTGTGGTCGGGCGTGCGCCCTTTTCTTTCATTCAGCCATAATGTCTATCAATCTAAAAATCAATGTGATATGAAAGTTTTAGTAGCTACCGAGAAGCCGTTTGCCGCCATTGCCGTAGACGGGATAAAGAAGGAAATAGAAAGCGTGGGCAACGAGCTTGTGCTGCTTGAGAAATATGCCGACGCGTCCCAATTGCTTGATGCGGTGAAGGATGCGGACGCCATGATAGTGCGCTCGGACAAGGTTACGCCGGCCGTGCTCGATGCCGCTTCAAACCTGAAGATTGTAGTCCGCGCCGGTGCCGGATACGACAATGTCGACACCGCTTATGCGAAGGAGAAGGGCGTCGTGGTGGAGAACACGCCAGGGCAGAACTCCAACGCCGTGGCCGAGCTCGTGTTCGGACTGCTGGTGTATGCCGTGCGCAATTTCTACAACGGCAAGGCCGGCACTGAGCTGAAGGGCAAGAAGCTGGGCATCCTGGCTTTCGGCAACGTGGGACGCAACGTGGCCCGCATAGCCAAGGGCTTCGGCATGGACGTTTACGCTTATGACGCGTTTTGCCCGAAGGACGCGATAGAAGAGGCCGGAGTGCACGCGGCAGATTCGCAGGATGCCTTGTTTGAAGAATGCGACATAGTTTCGTTGCATATTCCGGCCACGCCGGAGACCAGGGAGAGCATCGGCTACGCCCTTGTAAGCAAGATGAAGAAGGGTGGGATAGTGGTAAACACCGCACGCAAGGAGGTGGTGAACGAGCCGGAACTGCTCAAGCTCATGGCCGAGCGCGAGGACTTGAAGTACATAACCGACATCAAGCCGGACGCGGATGCCGATTTCGCGAAGTTTGAGGGACGTTATTTCAGCACGCCCAAGAAGATGGGCGCACAGACGGCTGAGGCCAACATCAATGCCGGAATAGCCGCGGCCAGGCAGATAAACGCGTTCTTCAAGGACGGTTGCACCAAGTATCAGGTTAACAAGTGACAAGTCTGCTTGCATAAGCAACGTTAATAAATAAGCGACAAGCATATATCAATATGGCTAAAATAAAACCCTTCAGGGGCATACGTCCGCCCAGGCGGTATGTGGAGGAAGTGGAGTCGAGGCCTTACGACGTGCTCGATTCAGAGGAGGCGCGCGTCGAAGCCGGCGGCAACGAGAAGAGCCTTTACCATATCATAAAGCCTGAAATAGACTTTCCCCCCGGCACGAGCGAGTATGATCCGCGAGTGTACGAGAAGGCGGCGGAGAACTTCAGGAAGTTTCAGGACAGGGGATGGCTCGTGCAGGACGGAAAGGAGCAGTATTACATCTACGCCCAGACGATGAACGGCAAGACGCAATACGGCTTGGTGGTGTGCGCCAATGTGGACGACTATCTCAACGGGGTGATAAAGAAGCACGAGCTTACGCGGCGCGACAAGGAGGAGGACCGCATGAAGCACGTGCGCGTGAACGACGCCAACATGGAGCCGGTGTTTTTCGCCTATCCCGACAATGCCGTGCTCGACGCGCTCATAATGCGGTATGCCGCGACTTCGCCCGAGTATGACTTCATTGCCCCGGTAGACGGCTTCCGCCACCAGTTCTGGATAATTTCGGATGACGCCGACATAGCCACGGTGACTGAAGAGTTCGCCAAGATGCCTTCCCTGTACATCGCCGACGGCCATCACCGCTCGGCGGCGGCGGCTCTTGTGGGCGCGGAGAAGGCCAGGCAAGACCCGGGGCATGACGGCACGGAGGAGTACAACTATTTCATGGCGGTGTGTTTCCAGGCATCCCAGCTGACGATACTCGACTACAACCGCGTGGTCAAGGACCTCAACGGGCTGACATCTGAAGCTTTCCTGGCTGCTCTTGCAAGGAACTTCGACGTGGAGGAGAAGGGCGAGCCCGAGTACAGGCCGTGCCGCCCACACAACTTCTCGCTGTATTTGGACGGCAAATGGTACAGCCTTACGGCCAAGCCTGGCACGTTTGACGACTCAGACCCTATCGGAGTGCTCGACGTGGACATATCGAGCCGCCTCATCCTCGACGAGATTCTCGGCATTAAGGATTTGCGCTCGGACAAGCGCATTGACTTCGTCGGCGGCCTGCGCGGCCTCGGCGAGTTGAAGCGCCGCGTGGACAGCGGAGAGATGAGGGCGGCTTTGGCCCTGTATCCCGTCACGATGAA
This sequence comes from uncultured Prevotella sp., assembly GCA_944320195.1. Classification (GTDB taxonomy): domain Bacteria; phylum Bacteroidota; class Bacteroidia; order Bacteroidales; family Bacteroidaceae; genus Prevotella. Next base: position 27,579 of record CALUGP010000010.1, read on the forward strand.
GCAGATAATGGACATTGCCGACAGCGGCAAGATAATGCCGCCAAAGGCCACGTGGTTCGAACCGAAGCTGCGCTCGGGCCTGGTCATACACAAACTCTCGTAAGTTCATGCCTTGCAACATGGGGTTGGACGAGTATAGGACGATAACTGATACGGGCGAGGGAACTTACTCCGAGAAGCGGAGCAAGTTCCTTGCCTTCTCGCATCACGTGGAGAGCGTCGACGAGGTGAAGGAGATTCTGCAGACTTACCGTAAAAAATATTACGACGCGCGGCATGTGTGCTATGCGTATGTGCTGGGACCGGAGCGCAGCGAGTTCCGCGCCAACGACGACGGCGAGCCGAGCAGCACGGCCGGAAAGCCCATATTGGGGCAGATCAACAGCAACGGGCTTACCGACGTGCTCGTCGTGGTGGTGCGCTATTACGGCGGAGTCAATCTTGGCACGGGCGGCCTGATCGTCGCATACAAGACGGCGGCCGCCGAGGCACTGGCCGCGTCGGACGTGGTGACGAGGCAGGTTGAGGAGGTTGTCACCTACAGCTTCCCTTACGTGATGATGAACTCCGTGATGCGCGTGGTCAAGGAGATGAAGCCGCGCGTCATATCGCAAGAGTATGACGGAACTTGCGTGATAAGGCTCGGCATAAGGCGCTCTGAAGCCGAAACGCTACGGGCCAAGCTTGAAAATCTTTCATTTGAGTGACGTTTTTCTTTGCCATGTGAAATAATTGTATTACCTTTGCACCAGTCAAAAGCCAAGTGGCGGCTTCCTTATCGGCGGCGCCAATGGTGAAAAGGGAAGGTTGGCAGAGTGACCGAATGCGCTGGACTCGAAATCCGGTATACCCATTACGGGTATCGGGGGTTTGAATCCCTCACCTTCCGCAGATAGTTTGAGTGGGGGAGGCAGGCGATGGCTTGTCTCCCCCACTTTTCATGCCGGCACGCCGGCGCTCGGCCCGACGAAGCGGGTCAGCGCGTAAGGGTGAACGTGAGCCGGCATGAGAAAGCGTAACCGGCGCGTTTTCGGCATGACTGTAACTGTCATTTGTAATTGTAAGTGTTTCCGCTCCGGCTGTCATCTGTAGTTGCAACGTGTCCGCTCCGGCTCCGGCGGCATGGTTCCCAAACGCAGCAGGGTGTGCTTTCCGCGTGGCGCAGACATGGCTGTCATGCGGCGCGAATGCCGTCCTTGCATGGTGTAAAGATACTTGTTCGTGTGCGAATGCGGCTGTTTTGCAGTGCCTGCACGCTATTCGCACGACTTCCGCCAACGGTGCGGGGTGTGAGTGGGGGCGACCATGTCGCGCGCCTCTCGGCGCTTACACTTACAGATGACAGAGGGCGATGTGGCGCAACGGAGCGGCGCGTGGCGCAATGCAATGACAATTACAGATGACAACCAGTCTTTGCGCTCTGTGTGAGAGGTGTATTAGAATTTTATATTATATATTATTATATATATAATAATATATAATATAACTTCTTAATATGCGTCCCCGGGCTGTGGTGTGTGCGCGCCGATGTCATTTGTCATCTGTAATTGTAAGGGTGAGAGGCCGGAGTGGCGGACCGCACGGAGCGCAAACCGAAGTGTGAATTATTTTAACTTATTAGCGTGCCTAAAAAATTGGGCGTGACGGAATAATTGCTTACCTTTGCACCTGTGGTTGGATGTGCGCCACCGGCGCCGGCGCATGTGCGGCCGCCCGGCGCAAGGCGGCGTGGGGGCATTGAGCGACACTAAAATATTTTGACAGACATGAGACAGGTAAGACCAAAGAAGAACCTCGGGCAGCACTTCCTGACCGACTTGAACATAGCCAAGGCCATTGCCGACACCGTTGACGCGTGTCCCGGCATACCCGTGCTGGAAGTGGGGCCGGGCATGGGTGTCCTGACGCAATACCTGATGTCGAAGGGGCGTGAGCTGAAGGTGGTGGAGATAGACGCCGAATCGGTGGCCTACCTCAAAGAGAAGTATCCGGGGCTAAGGCAAAGCATCGTGGGTGAGGATTTTCTGAGAATGGACTTGAACGGGCTTTTCGGCGGGCGCCCGTTCGTGCTTACGGGCAATTATCCCTACGACATATCGTCCCAGATATTCTTCAAGATGCTTGACAACAAGGACCTGATACCGTGCTGTACGGGGATGATCCAGCGCGAGGTGGCGCTGCGCATGGCCTCGGCTCCCGGCAACAAGGCTTACGGCATATTGAGCGTGCTCATACAGGCGTGGTATGACGTGGAGTATCTTTTCACGGTGGACGAGAATGTCTTCAACCCTCCGCCCAAGGTGAAGAGCGCGGTGATACGGATGACGCGCAACGGGGTTGACGACCTTGGGTGTGACTGGCCTTTGTTCCGCCGGGTGGTGAAGACCGTGTTCAACCAGCGCCGCAAGATGCTGCGCGTGTCGTTGAAGCAGCTTTTCCCTGACGTGCGGGCTCACGCCGCCTTCTTCAGCGGCGGCATGATGACGCTCCGCCCCGAGCAGCTCTCCATAAGCCAGTTCGTGGAACTGACGAATCTTGTCGGGGACGAGATGGGGGCCGTGGCGACCGGCGGCGAGTAAAAGGGGCGTGAGCCCGGCATAAGGAACATCCTTACGAAGGCCATTTCCGCCGTTGTGGAAAATAACAGTTGTGCCGAACTCACGACGTAAAAACGAATCCGACGCCCTTGTAGTGCTCTGGTCTGCGGCGCTCCGGCGTTCCGCTTACAATGACAGATGACAGATGACAGATGACATTGTGTTTAGGGATGGTGCCACGCCGCTCTTCCGGGCGTCGGATTCGGGGATGTCGATTTTCACTTTACGATCACAATTCCGCCTTCGGGCTGTATCGTCACTTGTGTCTTGGAGGGGTTCTTCATCCTTATGGTTTTCAGTGCGGCCTGCCGGTTCGCGCCGTCATGATGGTATTCCGCTTCGCCCTCCTTGCCCGTAAAGCTCAGGTCGAGCTTCAGCTTTAACGGCTTGTCGGTAGCGTTGATTCCCGCCACGTACCACTTCTCTCCGTTCCTCCTTGCCAGTACGCAGTATTTGCCCGGGTAGCCGTCGACGAACACCGTCTCGTCCCACGTTGTGGGCACGCCTTTCATGAAGTCCATCACGCTTTTCGGCGCGTCGGCAAGGTTGTTCGGGGTTATGGCGAAGTTCTGTATCGGGTTTTGGAAGAGCACGGCCGTGGCTATCTGGAACACGTCCGTGGTCTTGCGCACGCATCCCCCGTCGTTGGTGCGGTTGAGCCGCGTGTTGAGCAGCGTTCCGCCGAACTCCATGCATCCCACGGTGTTTCTTATGAACGGGTGCAGGCATGCGTTGAACGCCTCGTTGTCGTCGAAGTGCTGGTTGAATATGAGATTCTCTGATGCGAGCACGGCTTCGCTCCCCACATAGTTCGGGTACATGCGCTCCCATCCGCGCGGCAGGGTGCACCCGTGGAAGATCACCATGAGCCCGTTGTCGTCGGCGTCGCTCAGTATGGCCTCGTACAGGCGCATTGTCTCCTGCTTGTCCCCTCCGAAGAAGTCCACCTTTATCCCCTTCACGCCTATCTTGCGTAGCCATCTCATCTCCCGTTTGCGTGCTATCGGGTTGTCCATCAGGTTGGTGGGGCCTTGCTCTATGTCGTTCCAGTATCCGCTCGAGCTGTACCATAAGAGCAGGCTTACGTTCTTGGACTTGGCGTAGCCGGCGAGCTCCGCCATCTTGTCGCGCCCTATGTTGGTGTTCCACCAGTTGTCTATCAGCACGTATTCATATCCCATGTCGGCCGCCAGGTCGATGTAAGTCTTCTGGTCGTCGTAGTTTATGCTCCCGTCCTGCCACATGATCCAGCTCCATGTGCCGCGTCCGTACTTGTACTTGTGCTCCGAGGCGTAGCGCGGCTCCACCACGTCCCACGGCACGGTGGTCTCCACTATCGGCTTCAGGGTCTCGCCTACGGTTATCGTGCGCCACGGTGTAGCGCCGGGCAGCGCCATTCCCGGCGCCACGGTGCCGTTGCCGTTGTTCTCTTCAGGCATGGGGAATGCCACGGTGAAGAGCCCTTCGGGCGTGGCGTCGCTGAGGTGCGAGGCGCAGTACCGGCTGTCAACTCCTGTCTCGCTCACCAGGACCCAGCCGTCGCCGCCTATGTGGAAGAGGCAGGGGAATGTGAATCCGTGCCCGTATTTTGAGCGTGCCGCAAGCGGAGCGTCGGCCGTGTATTCCTCTTCATAGCTTGGCTTAGTGCGCTTCCAGCCTATCATCGCGTCGCTTTGTGGCGTAAGGAACGTGGTGGTTTGTGACGGGAAGTTGAATCCGGTCGCCTCGTTCTGTATCACGATGCTGCCCGTCTCGCCGTAGCGCGGCATCTCGTAGCGCAGGGCTATGTCGTTGTCGCTCACCCTGAAGGTTACGTCCACCGGCTTGTTCTCTTTGTTGGCAAGGCTTACCTTAAGCTCGTTCGCCGTGTATTTCACATTTGATTGCTTTATGCGGTCGAGTTTGTAACTCTCGTTTATGCTTCTTGTCTTGCTGCCGGTAAGCGTCATGTCGCGGCTGAAGTCGCCCACGTCGGCCGTGAATCCCAATGGAGACCGTTCGAGGAACACCTTGCCGTTGTACGTCACCGTGTACGACGGCATGCCTCCGTCCACGCTTATCTCAACCTTCAGCAGGCTGTCCGGGCTGCATACCGATGTCTTTTGGCCCCATGTCTGGCCGCAGGCTACGGCCAGAAGTAATAAAAGTCTGACTCTCTTCATAAATCGTTTAATGGTTAAATGTTGTTTATTAAGGGTGATAGTTTTGGCAAAAATATTGAATTTTCACACATTATCAAAATATTTTCAAGCAAAAGTGTAAAAGAACAATATTTGTTTTTATCTTTGCACCATAATACTATAAAACCAAAATACAAGTTAATCATGAACAGACATTATTTATTTTTGGCGGCTTTGTCGCTGGGTGTAAGCGTCAATGCGAACGCTCAGGAGACAGATGTCATGGTTGTGCAGGCCAACAAGATAGGCGCGGAAATCCAGCCTACGATGTATGGCCACTTCCTGGAGGACATTAATTTCGCTGCCGACGGAGGGTTGTATGCCGAGTTGGTGAAGAACCGCTCGTTCGAGTTTCCACAGAACCTGATGGGGTGGAGGACGTTCGGAAACGTGGCGTTGGAGGACGACGGCCCGTTCGAGCGCAATCCTCATTACGTCCGTCTTTCTCCGGCCGGTCACGGAGCGAAGTGTACAGGCATTGAGAATGAAGGCTTTTTCGGCATCGGCGTGAAAGCCGGCGAGGGCTACCGCTTCTCCGTCTGGGCCCGCGGCGAGAACCAGAAGATAAGGGTGGAGCTCGTCAACACGGCCTCAATGGGTGAAAGCCAGGTGATGACGTCAGACGTTATGGAGATTAATTCAAGGGAATGGAGGAAGTACGAGATGGTTGTCACCCCCAAAGAGACGTTCGCGAAGGCACATCTTCGCATCTATCTCGTCTCAGACGGTAGCGTGGACTTGGAGCATGTTTCGCTCTTCCCCGTAGACACGTGGAAGGGGCGCAAGAACGGCTTGCGCAAGGATCTCGCACAAGCGTTGGCCGACACGAAGCCGGGAGTGTTCCGTTTCCCGGGCGGTTGCATAGTGGAGGGCACGGACCTTGCCACGCGTTACAACTGGAAAAACTCCGTAGGCCCGGTTGAGAACCGCCCTCTGAACGAGAACCGTTGGAACTACACGTTCCAGCACAGGCTTTATCCTGATTATTTCCAGTCTTATGGAATGGGCTTCTTCGAGCTGTTCCAGCTGGCTGAGGACATGGGTGCCGAGCCGCTGCCGGTCGTGAATTGCGGACTGGCGTGCCAGTACCAAAACAATAGCGAGGACGCCCACGTCAAGGTTGCGGACCTTGGAAGTTATGTCCAGGACGCTCTTGACCTGATAGAGTTCGCCAACGGTGACACAACGACAGAGTGGGGTCGCCTGCGTGCGGAGATGGGACACGCGGCTCCGTTCAACCTTAAGTTCATCGCCGTTGGCAACGAGCAATGGGGCGAGGAGTATCCCGCACGCCTGAAGGTCTTTGTCGAAGCCATACGCAAGGCATATCCCGACATTAAGATAATAGGTTCGTCGGGCCCTAATTCAGAGGGTAAGGACTTTGAATACCTTTGGCCGGAGATGAGGAAGCTGAAGGTTGACCTCGTTGACGAGCACTTCTACCGTCCCGAAGACTGGTTCCTTGCTTCAGGCAACAGGTATGACAATTATGACAGGAAAGGCCCCAAGGTGTTTGCCGGAGAGTATGCATGCCATGCAAGGGGCAAGAAATGGAATCATTTTCACGCTTCCCTGCTCGAGGCGGCTTTCCTTACGGGTGTGGAGCGTAACGCCGATGTCGTCCACATGGCCACTTACGCGCCCTTGTTCGCGCATGTGGAAGGCTGGCAATGGAGGCCTGACCTTATATGGTATGACAACCTCCGCTCGGTGCGTTCGTGCAGTTGGCATGTGCAGTCGCTCTACGGGCACAACCGTGGAACCAACGTTGTTCCGCTGACTATGGACAAGAAGGCCGTGAGCGGCCAGCCGGGACAGAACGGACTGTTTGCAAGCGCTGTTTGGGACGAGCCTTCAAAGACATACATTGTGAAGGTGGTGAACACCTCTGACAAGGCAAGGAAGATACGCCTGGAGTTTAAAGGGCTTAAGAAGTCGGCGGCGTTGGCCGACGGAAAGTGCCTTGTGTTCCATTCAGACAATCCCGATGCCGACAACACTCTTGACAATCCGTCGCTCATCGTGCCGCAAGAAAAAGCTTTGGACGTGGACGGGCATGTGGTTGAAACGGAAGTCGGCCCGGCTACATTCGTTGTGTATAAAGTGCCGACGGCTAAGAGATAACGCTCCTGCCACACGTAAGCCGGCTATCTTTTACCGGTTGTTGAGGCCGCATGCGGAACTAATAACGCATGCGGCCTTAATCGTCTTATATACAATGAGTTATGTGTTTTGTATGAAGTTTTGCATTAATCTTGGCGCGCCTAATGCCCGAGCCTTCATGCAAAATGCCGTATCTTACATTCCCAGAGGCCGTATATGCCGTCCCGAAAGGCCGTCTTTTACAACACGTTTTACGGTCTTTTGAAAAGCCGCAATTATGGAAGTGTGTTTTTGGTGCGAGCTTGTTATCATGTTTTATGCCGGCCAACGCTTAATTCTTATTTAAAAACGCTTGTGTTTCAGAAATAAATTCATATTTTTGCAGATGATAATCGGGGTGTGCGGTTTTTGGGGACAAGTTCCCATTTCAGCATGCCCACGTTGCAATGGCAAACGGAAAACCAAATAAAGAATATATGATTGACGTAAAAGCAACTTTGAAAGAAAGCGAAGAACGGATGGAGATGGCCGCAATGTACTTGGAAGACCAGCTCTCGCATGTCCGTGCCGGCCGCGCCAATGTGGCCATACTTGATGGCGTAAGGGTGAATTCCTACGGCTCGATGGTGCCTCTGAACCAGGTGGCCAACGTGTCTACGCCCGACCCACGCACCATCGCCATACGTCCTTGGGACAAGAAGATGATAAAGGATATAGAAAAGGCCATAATGGACTCAGACGTTGGCATTACTCCCGAGAACAACGGAGAGATAGTGCGCCTGGGCATACCCCAGCCTACGGAAGAGCGCCGCAAGGATTTGGCCAAGCAATGCAACAAGATGGGCGAGAAGGCCAAGGTTGAGGTGCGCAACGTGCGTAGTGACATAAAGGACAAGCTGAAGAAGGCCATAAAAGACGGCCTCTCTGAGGACAACGAGAAGGACGCCGAGGCCGAACTTCAGAAAATTCATGATAAATTCATCAGGAAAATTGACGATCTGCTGGCGGCAAAGACCAAGGAAATAATGACGGTATAAGTTGAATGTGAAGAATCGAGAGTGAAAAGTGAAAAATCCGATACTCTTTTGTTTGTGTGTGGATTTTTCACTTTTCGCTTTTCATACTCAACCCTTTGACAATGAACGGACTTGTAATAAAGAATACTGGCAGCTGGTACACCGTGCTCGCCGACGACGGGCAAACCATAGAATGCAAGATAAAGGGCAATTTCCGCCTGAAGGGAATACGCAGTACCAATCCCATCGCCGTAGGCGACAGGGTAGTGATAGTGCGCAATCCGGAGGGGACGGCGTTCATAACCGAGATTGAAGACCGCAAGAATTACATTATCCGCAAGTCGCCCAACTTGTCCAAGCAGAGCCATATCATAGCCGCGAACGTTGACCAGGCGTTCCTCGTCGTAACCGTTAATTACCCCCAGACATCGACCACTTTCATCGACCGTTTCCTCGCATCGGCCGAAGCTTACCGTGTGCCTGTTGTCCTTGTGTTCAACAAGACCGACATGCTTCTTCCTGAGGAACTTGAATATCAGCGCATGATGATACGCCTTTATGAGACGATAGGTTATCAATGCAAGGCCGTATCGGCCGTTGATGAAGCCGTGTCGGAGGCTTTGAGGCCTTTGCTTGAGGGCAAGATAACCCTGTTCAGCGGAAATAGCGGAGTGGGCAAGAGCACATTGCTAAACCATTTGATACCAGGACTAAACCTTCGTACCGCCGAGATAAGCGAGGCGCATAATACCGGAATGCATACCACCACATTTAGCGAGATGCTAAGATTACCCTACGGAGGTTGGGCTATAGACACTCCCGGGATAAAAGGTTTCGGCACGTTCGACATGGAACCTGAAGAGATTTGCGGATATTTTAAGGAGATTTTCAGTTTTTCCAAAGATTGCCGCTTCCGTAATTGCACGCATACACATGAACCCGGATGCGCCGTCCGCAAGGCGGTTGGGGAGCATTATATAGCTGAGAGCCGCTATGCCTCTTATCTTAGCATGCTTCAGGACAAGGAAGAAGGAAAATATAGAGAGGCATTTTAGCGGCAATAATGTAAACAAGCGAAACAAGGTGGAAAACGTAAGTAATCAGGAGTTAGAACTGGCATGGAAGATTGTGGAAAGGACTGGCGCAAACCTGTTTCTCACAGGTAAGGCCGGCACAGGCAAGACCACGTTCTTGAAAAAACTAAAGGAGAAGTCGGAAAAGCGTATGGTAGTGCTTGCACCGACGGGCATTGCGGCAATAAATGCTGGGGGAGTGACCATACACTCTTTTTTCCAGCTGCCTCTGTCGCCATATCTCCCCGGAACCACGTTTGACCGCGGTGACAGGAAATATTTTACCTTTAGCAAAGTAAAGAAAGACATCATACGCACACTCGATTTGCTTGTCATAGACGAAATAAGCATGGTGCGTGCCGATTTGCTTGATGCCGTAGATTCGGTCATGCGGCGTTACCGTGACCATGACAAGCCTTTTGGCGGCGCGCAGCTCTTGCTGATCGGGGACTTGCAACAGCTTGCCCCTGTTGTGAAGGACAACGAGTGGGCCTTACTCAGTTCTGTATACGCCACGCCGTATTTTTTTTCAAGCAAGGCACTGGCATTGAGCGGCTATCAGATAATAGAGCTAAAGACCGTATACAGGCAACAAGACGCGGCTTTCATATCGTTGTTGAACCAGATTAGGGATAATCGCGCCACCGATGAAACTTTGAATGAACTTAACAGGCGGTATGTCCCTAACTTCAAGCCAGACAAAAAGAGCGACTACATACGTCTTACCACCCATAATTATCAGGCTCAGGCCATCAACGATGGCGAGCTCGCGGCCCTGCCGACAGACGAATATGTGTTTGATGCGGAAGTTGAAGGCACATTCCCGGAGGCTTCTTATCCAGCTGACAAGCAGCTTGTCTTGAAGCAAGGGGCGCAGATAATGTTTATAAAGAACGACACGGAAAGGCGCTTTTTCAACGGAATGATAGGAGAGATCGTGTCTGTTGACGGCAAGACCATCATGGTGAAAGGCAAGAACGACAATCAGGCGTTCAAGCTGGAAATGGCGGAATGGACAAACTCCAAATACACTTTGGACAACGCTTCAAAGGAAATAAGGGAGACGGTGGAGGGCGTGTTCAGGCAATATCCGTTGCGCCTGGCATGGGCTATAACGATACACAAAAGCCAAGGACTAACGTTTGACCATGCCATCATTGACGCATCGCATTCTTTTGCACACGGGCAGGCTTATGTGGCGTTGAGCCGTTGCCGCACGCTTGACGGCATCGTGCTGAGTACCCCGTTGCAACGTGACGCCATGATAAGCGACGAGGTGGTTGACTCGTATGTCAACAAGATGGACGCACGCATGCCTACGGATGAAGATCTTTCCGCCTTGCAACGTTGCTATGTCATCCAGTTGCTGGACGAGCTCTTTGATTTTCAGCCGCTTCAATCATCGTTCAACCTTTTGACGAGAACTATCGACGAGCATTTTTACCGTAAGTTTCCCAAGCTGTTGGCTGAATATAAACGGCTGGGAATGGCGTTTGGCGGGATGATCGACGTTGCGCGAAAGTTCAAGATGCAGTACACGCGGCTGGTAGACGCGTCGTCCAAGGACGGCGAGGGGTTGGTTCAGGAGCGCGTCAGCAAGGCCGCGGCGTATTATCTGGCCAAGCTGTCAGAGTTCTCTTTGTTATGCGGAAAGACGAAAATAGACACGGACAACAAGGCGGTAAGGAAGCAGTTTGATGACAGGTTTTCAACGTTTAAGAACGAATTGGCCATGAAAACACGTCTGCTTAAACATGAATGTGATGAAGGTGTCAGGTTTTCTGTTGCAGATTATTTGTCGGCGAAGGCTAAGATATTGCTGGGTGTCGGCGACCCGGTTGCCGACGCTCGGCCTGCAAAGAAGGCCAAGACACCCAAGCCTGTCAAGCCTAATACGCGTGAAATCAGCTATGCGATGTTCAATGAAGGCATGTCGGTTGAGCGTATAGCAAAGGAGCGCGGGCTTGCCGCAAGCACAATACTCGGTCATTTGTTGTATTATGTCAAGACCGGACAGGTGGATGTTGCCCGACTTGTGTCGAGAGAGCATATAGAAGAAGTGCGGATGTATCTGCTTGACCATCCGAAGCCCGGTTCGTTGGCTGAGATTAAGGAGGCCGTCAGCCCTTCCATAACTTATGAGGAAATACGTTTGGTGTTGGAGACGGGTGGCAACGTATAAGCGGCTGGCGGCCGACTGCATTTCTGCTTATTTCTCTCCGATTCCTAAAAGGCGGCTTTTTGCATTGCAGAAGGCCGCCTTTCGCTTTATGAAAGGCCATGAAACGCACGCTGATTCGCGGCCTTTTGCAGGCAGCCTTTTATCATGTTGTCCAGCTGCTTAAGGCGGCCCATGCTGACACTTGTGGGAAACGCCCTGTAACATGCGGCTGCAGACATGAACGTTTCGGCGGCTTTGCCCCATTCTTCCAAGAACATGTGGCAGAATCCTAGGCGGTACAGGGCGTCGGCTTTTTCCTCCTTTCGGCAGACAAGAATCTGTTTTTCGTAAAACGGTATGGCTTTGTCGTACTCCCCAATCTTGAAGTGGCTTTCGGCCGCGGTGTTGTAGTAAACATTGCGTTCGGCAGGTGCGTATACGTCAATGTGCGGCATCGCCCTGTCCAGGTACAGACAGGCTTTGGGATAGTCTTGTTCATGATAGTAGCAAATGCCGATATATGCGATGAAGCGTGGATTGAGTTTGTATTTTTTGTCAAGCTTTATGAAAAGTGTCAGGGCTTCGTGATATTTGCCGCCGGCAAAATAATCGACGGCCATTCCCAGCCGTCTTGTGTCGGGAACGGTGTCGCTGTGCTGCCCGTTTGCGTAGATCGGAATTGCAAGCAATAAGACCAGTGTCGCCACGATGAGTCTCATTTCGTGTAAAAGTCAATAAGGCGTTGTAGGGCGTTACGGCATATTGTGCAGAACTCGGGGTTCTCATTCGTGCGCATCCTGCAATCCTGCATTCCGCGATAAACACCTTTCATGCTGTATCCCGCACCTTCGAAGAGCCCTATTTTTGAACTTATGGTATCGGGATTCTCGCTTTCGGGAGTAGGTATGGGCGTGCAGGGCTGAATCAGTTTTTCCCATTTGCCGTGAAAGTCGTGTCGGGTCGTGATGTTGGGTTCCCATGGTTCGACATCGTGCGGATACATTGGTATCTGCTCGAAGTCGTATGCATACTCGTCGGCAAGCCCCCCGAAGCTGTGCCCGAACTCGTGTACCACGACAGGCTTGAACATCGGGTGGTGCGTCATTGACAACACGTAAGAATTGAGAATGCCGCCACCGCCGTATTCATCGGTGTTTACCAAAATGATTATGTGCTCATACGGCGTGCCTGCCAGGCGGTCGTGAAGTGTGGCGAGATTGAGGGTCGTAAGGTATCTGTTGCTGTAAAATGTGTCGAAATGGGAACTTAGCGACGTGTCTTTCCATATGCCTTTTGACGGTTCGCTGGTGCCGCTTTCATTGGAAACCGATTTTACGGCTATTATGTTGAATCTGTCTCTTGCAGACTTGAACGGTTCGTGTGCGAATATGGCTTCCGTCGCGTCTTTTGCATCTTTGATGTATGTGTCCATTTCAGCGTTGGTGTATCCTTCGGCAACAAACGCGATGTGTATGCACCGTGACGTGTCGTTGGCCTGTTGCAGTGTTTCGTAAGGTGTAGTCCCGTGTTCTCCGCTATGCCTGATGAGGATGTCAGTGGGTATGACGGTGTGGGTGTAAGCGGCGGTCACATTGCGTCTGTTGTCACGCAGTTCGACAGTTATGTCAACGGTGTCTTTGGGCATCGGGACGAGAAAAACGTTTTCAAATGCCTTGCCCGGGCCAGCCGCTTCGTCATATGACAGCCATTCTTGAAACAATGTGGAAAAGGAGCTCTTGTATATCACGCTGTCATTGCGATGCGGTCTGACAGTTATCTGTCCGTTGCCTTCAACAGGTATCTGGCTTAGTCTTTGCTTCTTTCCATACCAATGTGGCATGGAGTGCATCTCGGCCAGGCTGATGTCTTGTCTAGCTTTGTTGCCGGAAAATATGTAGTCGAGACGCAGCGTCCGGTCGTTAAAATATGTGTCGAAATCTTGGGCGATGACGTTTGCGCACACTATGGCTGAGATGGTGATGGCTATGATTCTTTTTTTTAACATGGATTAATAGTGTTTATAGTTAATGTTTGTCTGTTTTGTTTGTCACAAATGCTCGGTTGCTTTCGCCTGCAAACTTCAAAACGGGCACACCTTCATAAGTTCTATGATGTAGTTGCGCTTCCAGTCATCTTCATGCAAGACCGCGTTCCCGTATTTAAGTATGTCTATGTCCATTTTGACGATGTCGCGTGAACGGGCTTGGCGAGTGTTGCCGCATGTAGACTCAATGTGTTTCAGTGCGCGGTTTATGTAATCAATGCTAAATGACGTATGGGCGAAGGCAAGGCAATTCAGAAATCTGTCCGACTTGATTCCTATCGGTTCGGTCCATTTGCATTCGCTGAACATCAAGGTCTGTCCGAATGTCTTGAGCAGTTCTGATTTTGCATCAGCGATGTTCTTCTCCTGATCGTAATTGCTTCCGAGTGACAATATGAGCTCTTTCTGTTCGGCCATTTTGTGGATGTTGTACTTGTTTCTACCTCTTTTTAATATTCGTAATGCGTATGCAGATTGCATGTAATGCATTAAAACTGTGGTTAAGAGGTTTAATATTTTTAGCAAAGATACTAATATTTCTCAATTAACGTTTTATGTCGGATGATTTTTATGAAATATTTTTGCCGCATGATGGATTTTTATTACTTTTGGTGATAAATTAAAAAACGACCGATCGTGAAGAATAATATATTGCTTTTTGTCATAATGTTGGTTTTTCCAATACTGGCATGCGCCCAGAAAATAACGCTAGGCTCATGTGATACAAAAGACGGTGGCATGTATCAGGGGGAAATGGTGTCAGGAAAACCTAACGGGAAAGGCAAGACCGTATATAGAAACGGTGACACGTATGAAGGCTCTTATGTAAAAGGCAGACGCCAGGGGTATGGTGTTTACACGTTCTCTGATGGTGAGAAGTATGATGGTGAATGGTTCCAAGACCAGCAGCACGGACGTGGTACGTATTATTTCATGAACAACAATAAGTATGTAGGCTTGTGGTTCAGGGATTATCAGCAGGGACACGGGGTAATGTATTATTACAACGGTGATAAATATGATGGCAACTGGTATCAGGATAAGCGTAACGGAAAAGGAAAATACACGTACAATGGCGGCGCTTATTATGATGGCGAATGGAAAGACGACAAGAAGACCGGAAAGGGTTTTTTTGACTGGGGCGATGGTACTACTTATGATGGAATGTGGCTGAACAACCTGCGTTCGGGGAAGGGTACAAACAAATATGCGGACGGAGATGTTTATATTGGAGAATGGCTTGAGGACGTGCAAAACGGCAAAGGCATATATAAGTTCCAGAACGGTGACGTTTACGAGGGGGATTATGTGCGTGGCCGACGTACAGGGGATGGCATTTTCACCTTCGCAAACGGAGACCGTTATACGGGGCATTTCACGTCTGGAGACAAGGACGGACACGGTATGATGCAATGGAGCAACGGAGATGTTTATAATGGTTATTGGAAAAATGACAGACAGCATGGCCATGGAAAGCTGACGAAAAACAATGGCGACGTATATGAAGGCGAATTTAAAGACGGCGTGCTGGATGGTGAGGTGGTGATCCACTTTGCTGACGGCGGCAAGTTCAAAGGTTTTTATCGTGGTGGAAAACGAAACGGAGCCGCGATTGAAGTGAGCAAAGACGGGAAACGTTTTGAAGGTACATATAAGGATGATCTGCGCGATGGCAAATATATGGAAAAAGACCGTAATGGGAATATTGTGTCGCTGGGTATGTATATTTTAGGAAATAGAGTTCAATAATCTTTTAAAAATGATATTATGGTAATAGACACACTTGAGAATTTGGAAAAATATGTATCTTTGAACCATTTGTTCAAAGATGTTGTTGCTTTTATTAAAGCACATGATCTGAACGTTCTCGAAACAGGCAAGTATGAGATAAAAGGCACGGATCTTTTTGTTAATGTACAGGTAGCCAAGGGAAAGACAAAAGATGCGGCAGTCCTTGAAACTCATAAGAGGATGATAGACATACAGATTCCTTTGAGTACGAACGAAACGTTTGGTTATACGCCTCTGGCCAGTTTGCCTGATGCGGAATATGATCAGGTAAAGGATATAACAAAGTATGAAGGCGCGGCTGAAACGTATGTGACGTGCAGGCCGGGGGAGTTTGCGATTTTTTTCCCTCAGGACGGACATGCGCCATGTATATCAGACGCGGCTGAAATAAAAAAGGCAATATTCAAAGTTCTGGTTTAAACATACCTTCATAATATAATAAATACTTTTTATTATGGTAACACGAAAGACTAAATCTATAAAAGCTAAAAATGTGGCCGATGCAGTGTCTAAACAGCCTGAACACATAGGCCTTGTAGCTAACGACGGATATCTTGCTCCTTATGAGGATGCCATACGTGGGCGACATGACCATGCAGTGTGGAAGATTAATCAGCTGACCCATGGAGGCAAGAATTCGCTCGAAAGTTTTGCAAGCGGGTATGATTATTACGGTTTGCACAAACTGTCGCGAGGCTGGGTCTTTAGAGAGTGGGCGCCAAATGCGACTGCAATATATCTTGTTGGCGATTTCAACAATTGGCAGGAGTCTGAAAAATACAAGGCTAAGCGAATTGAAGGAACTGGTAATTGGGAGCTTAAAATCTCAGAAAAAGGGATGAAGCATGGCGACCTGTATAAAATGCATGTTTATTGGGACGGAGGCCACGGTGAAAGGATACCGGCGTGGGCGCAGAGAGTTGTACAAGATGACACAACTAAAATATTCTCAGCCCAGGTTTGGAATCCTGAACCTTACGTTTGGAAGAAAAAGAAATTCAAACCAAATAAGAATCCATTGCTTATATATGAATGCCACATTGGCATGGCACAGGATGCGGAAAAAGTCGGAACTTATACGGAATTCAAGGATAATGTTTTGCCGCGTGTGATCGCAGACGGGTATAATTGCATCCAGATAATGGCGATACAAGAACATCCTTATTATGGATCGTTCGGTTATCATGTAAGCAGTTTCTTTGCTGCTTCAAGCCGTTTTGGAACGCCTGAAGAACTGAAAGCCCTTATTGATGAGGCTCATCGCAATGGAATAGCGGTGATAATGGACATTGTGCATAGCCACGCTGTCAAGAACGAGGTTGAAGGATTGGGCAATTTGGCGGGTGATCCCAACCAATATTTCTATCCTGGTGACAGACATGAGCATCCGGCATGGGACAGTCTGTGTTTTGATTACGGCAAGGATGATGTAATTCATTTCTTGTTGAGTAATTGCAAGTATTGGTTAAAAGAGTTCCATTTTGATGGTTTCCGTTTTGACGGAGTTACTTCTATGTTGTATTATAGCCATGGTCTTGGAGAAGCATTCTGCAATTATGCGGATTATTTCAACGGACATGAGGATGACAATGCGATATGTTATCTGACTTTGGCAAACAAACTCATACATGAAGTCAATCCTGATGCCATAACTATCGCGGAAGAGGTTAGTGGAATGCCTGGCCTTGCCGCCAAGTTTGAGGATGGCGGTTTTGGATTTGATTACCGAATGGCAATGAACATTCCTGATTATTGGATTAAGACAATTAAGGAAAAGAGCGATGAGGAGTGGAAGCCAAGCAGCATTTTCTGGGAGGTGAAGAATCGTCGTCCGGATGAAAAGACAATAAGTTATTGCGAGAGCCATGACCAAGCTTTGGTGGGTGACAAGACAATCATATTCCGTCTGATTGACGCAGACATGTACTGGCATTTCAAGAAAGGCGATGAAAATGGGACAGTGCACCGCGGTATTGCTCTGCATAAAATGATACGTCTTGTCACGGCTGCTGCGATAAATGGCGGATACCTTAACTTTATGGGCAATGAGTTTGGTCATCCAGAGTGGATTGATTTCCCACGTGAAGGCAATGGCTGGAGTTATAAGTATGCACGCAGGCAATGGAACCTTGTAGACAATCATGAGCTTTGCTATCATTATCTTGGCGATTTCGACAAGGAGATGCTCAAGGTTATCAAGAGTGTCCGCAACTTCCAAAATACTCCGGTGCGGGAAATTTGGCACAATGACGGTGATCAGATACTTGCATTTATGCGCGGAGACTTGGTGTTTGTGTTCAATTTCAGTCCGACCCGTTCATTCACCGATTATGGTTTTCTTGTGCCAACAGGTTCATACGATGTTGTGTTGAATACTGACGCAAAGGCATTCGGTGGCAATGGCTTTGCCGATGACACAATGACACATGTTACCAATTATGATCCTCTTTATGTGAAGGACCACAAAGAGTGGCTGAAGCTTTACATACCGGCACGCTCAGCCGTGGTATTAAAGAAGAATTGACATGGCGAATATCCATACAGTAAACAATGGCACACTGCTTAAAACGGCGTGTGCTATTGTTTTCGTATTGTTTGTTTTCACATATTTGTTTTTCTTTCAGGCAGACTTGTTGTCAATGGTTCAGCATGTTCTGTCGGGTGGAACTACGCACTATGACCGTACTATAGGTTCGGTCGTTATAACCGCAGTGCTTTTTCTTGTTCATGTCGGAGCGCGAAGGCTTGGCGGACTTGGCGACGTGTTTCATGCTTTCACGTATGTTCCGTCGTTGTTGTTGCTTGTTGCCTTGACCAGTGTGGATTGCGACTTTAGCGGCAGTCCGTTGAACGTAGTATGGCTGTGGCTTGTGCCATTGCTGATTGTTGTGTATGTCGTATTGTCTTTGGCTGTCAGGTTCAGGGGATGCACGCGTACGCTGTCTGCTTTTTCCACGCCTGTTGGCATTTTATGGAAAAACCTGTTGTTCATGGCTTTTATGTTTATTGCCGTTTGCCTGTTTGGCAACAGTGATCGTGTTTTTCATTATAGGCTACGTGTTGAAAACCTGCTTAACTCGGGGGCTTATGCCAAGGCTTTGCAGATTGGTGATAAGTCAGACGATGCTGATCCAAGTCTCACGATGTTGCGGATTTATGCTTTATCAAGAAGCAAGCAATTGGGCGAGCGGCTGTTTGAATATCCTTTGTCGGGAGGTTCTGGTGCCTTGTTGCCTGACGGTAAGAACGTAAGGTGTCTGTTTTTTCAAGAGGACAGGATTTTCAAGTCTTTGAGCATACGTAAGATGGGCGACATGGCTCCGATGGATTATTTGCTTTACATTGAACGTAACGGGCTTGCCATGAAGCCTGTCACAGATTATATATTATGTGGATATTTGCTTGATAAGAAACTTGACGCATTCGTCGCAGCCATAAGGCATAAGTACAATTTGTCATCATCCACTTTGCCAAAACATTACAAGGAGGCTCTGACGTTGTACACTCACTTGAGGGCTAATCCTGTTCTTGTGTTCCACAATGAGGTGATGGATGCCGATTACGCAGATTTCCAGAAACTGGAGAAAGAATACAAGGACGAGCGTGAACGTGAATCATATGTGCATGACACATTTGGTGACACTTATTGGTTTTATTATTTTTATAATGAATGATGGGTGACGTTATGGAGGTACAATGCCGGCATGGCTTGAAGGCTTAGTGTTTGATTATCACTTGGATTGTATCGAGGCCTAATCTTGTTTGCAGCCATTGCGTCATTTTCCTTTGTTCTTCGGCTGAAAGTCTTGTTTTTCGTTCCAGTTCTATTATGGCCACAACATGCCTTTTTATCCCGGTTGTGTCGGCTGCGGCTTCATTGGCGATGCCCAGGCTTACGCTGGCTGTGTTGGGAAATAGGGTTTTTGTCTCTTTGGCTATGGCTGGAGCCATGTCACCATAGCGCGTGTATTCGTTTAGCGACTTCTGTAGTAGTGTGACTTTGTTTGCTTCTTCGTGAAACATTGCAGCGTAATTGTCTGATGAAGTACGCATGTTGGCAAGACGGTTGTTTAGCATCATGACCGAGTCGGATTCCGTTCCTTGAATCACTTGCAGACGGTATCGTCCCAGTTTATAGTTTGACATGGCTTGTTCCGCATTCTTTATGGTGCTGTCTGTCAGTTCTCTTCCAACGGCGACGATGCGTAATGTCAGACTGTCTTTGTCAATGTCGTAGGATATAATCTGTGTGCCGGCTGTTTCCAGCTTGTCGCCTACAAATTTGCTGATGTTGGTTTTGAATATGCTTTCCTTCACGATGTTGTATGTCATGAATGCGGCCGGCACCATTGTGGCTACAACCGTGATGATGATATAACGCCTGACCTTGACGTAACGTTCGCTGTCAACAAAGCGTTTTTGCTTGAACTTCATCATTCTCACTCCGATGTATGTGGCAAGGCTGATGAACACGGTGTTGATGAAGAACAGGTAAAATGCACCGAGAAAATAATATATGTTGCCCGTGGCGATGCCGAAGCCGGCGGTACAGAGCGGCGGCATCAATGCAGTTGCGATGGCTACGCCCGGCAGCACATTGCCTTTGCCTTTTGTGGCAAGTGCGACTATGCCCGCAGCGCCGCCGAACAGGGCTATCAACACGTCGTATAGAGTGGGGGAGGTGCGCGCCAACAGTTCTGACTGGGCTTCGTCAAGTGGGGTCAGAAGAAAGTATATTGTTGCAGTTATCACGCTGATGACGGTGGCAACGATATAATTCTTGGCTGAGCGTTTCAGCAGTTCAAAGTCGTTTATGCCGACAGCCAGTCCCATGCCGATGATCGGCCCCATCAGCGGCGATATGAGCATGGCGCCGATTATTACGGCGGTAGAGTTTACGTTAAGTCCCAGCGATGCTATGAATATTGCGAAAACAAGAACCCATAGTGTCGCTCCGTGGAACGACACGCCGGCACTTATACTGCGTATAGTGTCTTCCTCGTTTTCTTTGTCGGGCATGGCGTTGAAGTATTTTTTCAGAAAACTTGCAGCCATTTGTCTTGCCTGGTAAATGGATTCGGTTTTGCCGTTGCTGTTTCCCATAGTTTAGTTGTTGTTTAAGTATATTTGCGCGATGTCTTTTTTACATGTCTCGCTTGTTCGCAAAGATAGTGTTTTTTCTTATTCGCTGTACATTTTGTGATGGATATTTTTAAGTAGAATTGATGTTTTTCTTTCTTTTTGCTATTTTAAGAGTTCTTCTGTTCTGATATGTGCAGGGATGGGAAGCATTGCATGATAATCCCTTTTGGGTGTAGCCCACATTGGGTTCAGGCATGATTATTACTGTGTAGGCATGGCTGCGGTCGCCATTATCGTTTAAAACACGGAAAATGGAAACTTATTGATGGCTGATTGTAAGGTGAAAGATGGCTGATTGTGTTATAAAAGACGGCTGATTGTGTTGTAAAAGACGGCCTTTTGTATTGACATTCGTATAATTCTATTGCACGGTTTGTGCTTTTTCTGTGTTAACGTGCTGATAGCCAGGCATATATTTTTGCACTATTCTGTTGCTGTTATTTGGTGTCATGTAGGATGGTTTCCGTATATGTGTGGTTTTTATGGTGCCTGGTTAAAACAAATTGTCGCTAAATCATGGTTTTTGCAAGACATGTGTCAATACACGATTTTGCCGCTGATAGCCAATCGCGAAGAGGTTTGATGGCGGATAAGACAAGACGAACCGCTGAGGCATTGTCCATGTATCAGCGGTTCGTCTTTGTATGCACAACTATTTGTGGCTTTGTTTTATATTATGTGTTGGTCATTTGATTAATGCGACCGAACGCTTGATGAACGCGTCAAGTGCTGAGCCTTTCAGCATACCGTTCTGTAATAGGGCAAGGTCAATGAGCTGATGTACAATCTTGTTGTCCTTTGCATATTCGGTGATAATTTCTTTCTTCTTGTCACGCTGTTCGGCTAAAGCCTTCTCTGTGGCTGCCAGGTCGTCTTTTTCCTCCTGCGTCACTTCCTCCGGTTTTTTCTTGCTTTGGTTTTGGTGGAGGGCTGCCAGGCGTGCCTGTTGTCCCTTGATTTCGCTAAGCACAGGCTTTAATGCATCGCCGCATTTCTCGTTTTCGTCGGCAAGAACGCCCTTTATCAACGGGTGGTCGCTGTTGAGGACAAGGCTGTAGCTGTCAGGCATCTGTGCATAAAAACTCATGCCGCTTTGGTAACGGCTTATGTCTTTCATCCTTCGCATGTATTCGCTTTGCGTAATAATGACAGGTTGAGCGTCTTCACCAAGCGCCTGCACCTCCACGCCGAACTCTACTTTGTCTATAGTTGGAAGTTGTGAGCGGAATGCAGATGACAGATTGTCAGCAATGTCGCCGTCAAGTTCGTTTTTCTTAATGTCTTCCTTGACTATTAGACGGTCAATTATGTCGCTGTCTACACGCATGAATCTACTTTTCTCAAACTTCTGTTCAAACATTGACACTGCAGGAACATCGAGTTGTCCGTCGAGAAGCAATACGCTGTATCCTTTATCCTTAGCTGCTTCAATGTATGAATATTGTTCTTCTTTGTTTGTCGCGTAAAGGTATATTGTCTGTCCGTCTTTGTCAGTCTGGTTGTCCTTTATCAGCGTTTTGTATTCATCCAGTGTGAAATATTTGTCGTCGACATCCTTGAAAAGTGCGAAATCTTTGGCCCGGTCATAGAAATCTTCTTGCGACAGCATTCCGTAGTTGATGAAAAGTTTTAAGTCGTCCCACTTGCTTTCATACTCTTTACGGTTTTCCTTGAATATGCTGTTTAAGCGGTCGGCCACCTTTTTAGTAATGTATGTTGAGATTTTCTTTACGTCTTGGTCGCTTTGCAGGTAGCTGCGGCTGACGTTCAGCGGAATGTCTGGAGAGTCGATGACACCGTGGAGCAGTGTAAGGAAATCTGGAACAATGCCTTCCACCTGGTCTGTCACGAACACCTGGTTGCAGTAAAGTTGTATCTTGTTGCGCTGCAGGTCTATGTTCGACTTTATTCTTGGGAAGTAAAGTATTCCTGTAAGGTTGAACGGATAGTCAACGTTGAGGTGAATCCAGAACAGAGGATCATCCTGCATGGGATAAAGTTCATGGTAGAATTTCTTGTAATTTTCATCTTTTAGCGTGCTCGGTGTCTTAGTCCAAAGCGGTTCAACATCGTTTATGACATTGTCCTCATCAGTCTCCACTTGCTTGCCGTCTTTCCATTCGGTCTTTTTCCCGAACGCGATTGGCACAGGCATGAATTTGCAATATTTGTTGAGCAGCCCCTGAATGCGGCCCTTTTCAATGAATTCTTTGCAGTCGTCGGAAATGTGCAGTATAATGTCAGAGCCTCTTCCGGCTTTCTCTGCATCGTCAATCTCGAATGAAGGACTGCCGTCACAACTCCATTTGACAGCTTTTGCATTTTCGCGGTAACTTTTTGTGATTATCTCCACTTTGTCGCTTACCATGAATGCGCTGTAGAAACCGAGACCGAAGTGGCCTATGATGGCGTTGGCGTTGTCCTTGTATTTGTTGAGGAAATCGCTTACGCCGGAAAATGCGATTTGGTTGATGTACTTGTCTATCTCCTCTTCAGTCATGCCTATGCCGTTGTCGCTTATTGTCAGCGTCTTGTTTTTTTCATCAAGCGATACGCGCACAGTCAAGTCGCCCAAGTCTCCTTTGAATTCGCCTTTTTCTGCAAGCGTCTTGATTTTCTGTGTCGCGTCAACGGCATTGCTGACCATTTCGCGTAAGAATATCTCATGATCGGAATACAAAAACTTTTTGATCACGGGGAATATGTTTTCCGTCGTTACTCCTATATTACCTTTTTGCATGTCTTTTGTGTTTTATATGTTATATTGAATTTTTACGAAATCGTATCAAGCAAAATCTGTGCCATAATGATGATATTGTGTTTCACACTTCAATTTTACTCCATGCTGTTTTTGGTTTTTGTGGTTGTCTTTGTATGAATGGGTATGGTGGCGGATTAAGATTTTTATCAAAAGGTTGTGATTTTGTCTTATTTGGTGAAATCGGATACGGATGGTTTTTTGTCTGTCGTTGAAAACCTCTATCTTTGCGAGTATAATAAAGTCCGATACGCACATGGAAAATCATGAAGCAAAGTTCTCTGTTATAAGGAAATATTACACTGACCACATGCATGAACTGCGTGTTTTTGTAAACAACAGGATACATGACGCCGAGGTCGCTGACGATATTGTGCAGAACGTTTTTATTCGTTTGCTGTCAATTGACGGAATCGTGAATTCTGACACTTTGTCAAATCTTGTTCATGCGATAGCCAGGAACCTGATATGCGATCATTATAGGCATAAAAGGTACGAGGATGAGTATGCCGGGTATGTATGCTCAAAGCCAGGATGCGAGATGTTCAGTGCCTCTCAAGCGTGCTCGGTTGACGAGATACGCGAGATTTTGGAATGTGGCATGGAGCGCTTGAACGAGAAGCAGCGTATTATTTACAGAATGAATGTATATGACGGGTTGGCTGTATCTGAGATATCAGAAACTTTGAATATGAATTATAAAAGTGTTGAAAACCGCCTTGGGTTGGCAAGAAAGGAAATGAGAAAGTACATGACAAGGATGTTGGCTTGAAAGCTTGGAGATGCCTCCGCTGCACTTTCATTCCTTTGTCAGCTTTTTCAGTCGTCTTTTTGCTTCGGGCGCGTCAGGACAAAGTGTCAGGGCCTTGCGGTAGTTTGCGACGGCTGCTTCTGTCATGTGTTCGCGTTCGCATTCCTTTCCGAGCATTATGTATTCCACAGCGAGTTTTTTGAGAAATGCTTTCTGGCTGTCAAGTTCCTCGTGCAGGCGGCTGTTTTCTGTTTTGAGTGTGTTGATTATGTTGAGTTTACGGCGGATCAGACGTTTTGACGATGGTTTTTCAATGTCATAACGATGGTGTATGGCGAGGAAGAATGCTTTTAGGAAAGCGTTAAAGTCGCCACGGTCGAAAGCTATTGCCGCGTCATGATATTCTTTGTCGGCTGCAGACTCATTGAGTGCACTGTTTATCAAGGATGCATCGTTGTATGTTTTTGCAAATTGTTTTATTTCCGGGCGTATGAAAATGTCTTCTTTACGTATTGGAGTCTGGAGGCTTATGCCTGTAAGCGAGGTGCAGCGCGAAAGTGCTACGTATGCTTGCCCTCCGGCGAACACTCCGCCTGTGAAGTCTATGTTTACGCGGTTGAAGGTAAGGCCTTGGCTCTTGTGTACGGTTATGGCCCAAGCCAGACGGATTGGGAACTGGATATAGCTGCCGATTTCCTCTTCTTCTATTTTCTTTTCTTTTTCGTTGAATCTATAGCGCATGTTGCTCCAGCGTTCGCGCCGAACGTCATGTTCATGGCCTTCTTCGGTGACTACGTATATCACTTCGTCTTCTTCGTCCATGCCTTCAATTACACCGAGCGTGCCGTTGACCCACCGGCGGTCAATGTCGTTCTTGATGAATATTATCTGTGCGCCGACTTTTATTTCCAGTTCCATTGGCGACGGCAGGCTGTTTTCTGGAAAATCCCCTTTTACTTCGCCGTGGAATGTGACCGTGTCTCCAGGCAGTTTTCTTAAGTGCTGTTCGTTTATGTAATCTACGGTGTCGCGCCTGGTTGACAAGGTTATTGCAAGTCTGCCGTCAGCGGTGTCGAGTCGTTCGCCTACGCGCGTGTTAAGCTTGTTCAGGTCGGTGTCGGTAGCGTTGTTTGTGCGTATGTTGTCAAGGATGGATATGAATTCAGTGTCGCTTTGGCGGTATACTTTATGCAACTCAATGCTTACAAGGCTCATTTCGCGCCATACATGTGCGCCGAAAAAGAACAGCGAGGTGTAGTAGGGGTGGAGCATGCGGCGTTCGTCTTCCTTTACGACGGGCTCGAGTTGGTAAATGTCGCCTACGAGCAGTAATTGTTTCCCGCCGAACGGTTCGCGCATGTTGCGTGAATACACTCGCAGCACTTTGTCTATGAAGTCTATGAGGTCAGCCCTCACCATGCTTATTTCATCGATGACGATGAGTTCTACCTCGCGGAGGATTTTCCGTTTTTCCGAAGGCAGTTTCATTGTAGAGCGCAGATTGCGTATAGAATATCGGGAGTCGTCGGGCAGCAACGGATGGAAAGGCAGTTTGAAAAAGCTGTGCAGGGTTGTTCCCCCGGCGTTGATTGCGGCGATGCCCGTCGGTGCCAGGATAATGTGTTTTTTCTTCGTGTTTGCACAGATGTGGCGTAGGAAAGTGGATTTCCCGGTGCCGGCTTTGCCTGTCAGAAACAGTGAGCGGTGAGTGTATTGTATGATTTGCAGAGCCTTCTGCAATTCGTTGTTGTCTATGTCAATCATGAATGATCTGTATGAGCTGTGCTAGTTGGCTGAGATGGGCAAAGAACAAATGCCGCGTTGTCTGGTATTTAGGGATTGCTCATTTTACGTTGTTCATCTTATTTGTTTATGGAGCATGAAAAAGGTTGGAATTATCGTGAATGACCGACAATGTAAAAGACGGCCTTTCGGTTGGCAAAAGGCCGTCTTTCATGCTGCGTTTTGCGGTATTTTACATTGTAAAAGGCCGTGTTTTGCAAATTAATCCGGCTTGTGATGATTTGTCCATACTATAAGTCGTCAAACCTTATTACTTCCTCGTGTGGCCTGTCGGCATTTTTCTTCTGCTCTTTTTCCCCCTCCTGTCGTTGCGGACTTGTGGGCTCTATGTTTACGGAATTCCCGATAACCATTTTTTCGAGCGCATTCATCGGATGGCCTGCCTTTTCTGCTGCGATGGAGTCTGCTATGGCGGTACTGTCTACCAGGCTTGTGTCTTTCTTTGCAGGGTAGTAGCTGTCACACAAATACATGTCGCGCGTGATGTCGTCGTCGACAGGCTTGTGGAACCGCCCGTGGTATTTCCTGAAGTCGGGGTCAGACATTAATGATTGGAGGAAGTATCCGCATATGGGCAGCGCCGTGCGGCTTCCTTGGCCGAGCGCACCCGTACGGAAGTGGATGCTTCGGTATTCGCCGCCGACCCATGCCCCGACGACGATGTTTGGGCTGACACCCATGAACCATGCGTCAGAGTGATTGTTTGATGTTCCGGTCTTGCCGCCGAAATCAGTGTCACCCGCCGCGTTGTTTATATATCCCCACAGACTTTGTGAAGTGCCGCCCGGTTCGCGCATTCCTCCCATTAGCAGTTGTTGCATGAAGAAAGCGCTTTTGTATGGTATGACTTGCTTCTCCTCCTCCGTGCTTGTGTATACCTCGTTCCCGTCTTTGTCGACGATTCTTGTCACAAGCACCGGCTCGATGTGCTTGCCGTCGTTTGCTATCGTACAATAGGCGTTGACCATTTCAAGCAGATTTACGTCAGACGAACCTAATGCCAATGAGGGCTGCTCGTCGAGCGGACTTTTTATGCCCATGTCATGGGCTGTCTTCGCGATGTTCTTGATGCCCATCTCCTGGCCGAGCCTTACGGCTACAGAGTTGATGCTACGTGCAAATGCTCCTTTAAGAGGTATGGAATCGCCAGAGAAGCTGCCGTTTGCATTCGTTGGAGTCCATGTGGTCATTCCGTGTTTGTGCTTGTCATATACTTCCATGCGTATGTATTCGTCACGGCGTTTGTCACAAGGGGTTAGTCCCTGGTTCATGGCTTCAGTGTATACGAACAGCTTGAATGTTGAGCCAGGCTGTCTCATAGCGGTCACCTTGTCATATTTCCATGAATTGAAGTCAATGTCACCTACCCAGGCTTTTACATGCCCCGTCTGCGGTTCCATGGCTACAAACGAGCAGTGCATGAACTTTACCATGTAGCGTATGGAGTCCATCGTGCTCATTTCTTTCTCTATGGTGCCTTTTTCGTAGTCAAACAATTTCACCTTGTGTGGCTTGTTGAGATAGTAATTTATGGAATCCGGCTGGTTGGGAAACTTTTGTGACAGCATCTTGTACACAGGCTGGCGCTTAGCAATATCTTCAATGAAGTGGGGTATTATCTGGCGGTTCTCGTCACGCCAAGGATCTTGTCCGGCCCAGTGACGGTCGAAGTTCCGTTGTACCTGCCGCATTTGTTTGTGCGCCGCGTCTTCGGCGTATTTCTGCATTCGGGTGTCAATGGTCGTATATATTTTCAGCCCGCTGCTGTAAAGATCATATCCGTTTTCCTTGCACCAGTCTTTCAGGTAGTCGGCGATTGCTTCACGGAAATATTTAGCCTGGCCGTCGTAATTGCTTTCTACGCTGTAGCTTAGTTTTATTGGAATCTTGCAGATGGAGTCATATTCCGTGCTGGTGATGTCTCCATGCGTCATCATATTGTGCAAAACAACATTGCGGCGTGCAAGGCTGTTTTCAGGATGGCTTATCGGGTTGTAATATGTCGTGGCTTTCAGCATGCCGACGAGTACGGCGGCTTGTTCCGGCGTAATCTTTGCAGGCGTGGTGTTGAAATATGTCTTGCAGGCTGTTTTGATGCCGTATGCGTTGGAACCGAAATCAACCGTATTGGCATACATTGTCAATATTTCCTTCTTGTCATAAAGCATCTCAAGCTTTGTTGCGATGATCCATTCCTTGCTCTTCATTATGAGCATACGCACGCCGGGAATATTGCCAAGAAGGCCTGTTGAATATTGCGTCCTGACACGGAACATGTTTTTTGCCAATTGCTGAGTTATGGTTGACGCTCCTCGTGCTTCATGGCTGACGATTACATCTTTTAATACGGCAAACATGCCAATGGGGTCGACACCGCGGTGCTTGTAGAATCTTTCGTCCTCAGTATCAATCAGCGCCTTCCAAAAGACAGGGTTTACGTCCTCGTATTTTACGGGGGTGCGGTTTTCACTGAAATACTTGCCGATAAGTACTCCGTTGTCACTGTATATTTCAGAAGCTTCGCTGGTTGTGGGCTTCTTTATTTGCGAGAAGCCTGGAGACTTGCCGAACAGCCACAAAAAGTTGATGTCCACCATTCCCAAATACACGATGAACGCAACTATTAGCGAAACTATTATCACAATGGTCTTTTTATACCATTTGCTGTTGATATAAAGGCCTTTGTACCAATGCCAGAAGGACTTTATTTTATTGGCGAACAGACTTGCGAATTTACCAATGAATGAGCCTTTGAGTTTTTGGAACATATGTTGTTATTGTATGTTTAATGGTGCAAATGTAGTTAATTTACTACATTCTAACAGAATGTGCGTATATAATTTATGATTTCTTCAACATTGTCGGGGGAAAACCATTTTGTATCTTTGTCACGTTTGAACCAAGTTAGTTGCTTCCGGCAATATTTGTGTGTGTTGCACTTTATTTTGAATACGGCTTCGTCTAATGTGCATTTCCCGTCTATATAATCGAAAAGTTCTTTGTATCCGACTGTATTTAGTGCGTTGAGCTTCCTGTATGGATACAAGTTTTGCACTTCATTGAGCAAGCCGTCGTCCATCATCTGGTCAACACGTCTGTCAATGCGTTCGTAAAGCGTTTCACGTTCACGTATAAGGCCTATCTTGACAATTTTGAAAGGACGTTCTTTTTTAATGTTTGTCCTGAAAGAAGTGTATGTTTTACCTGTAGACAAGCATATTTCAACGGCATGGATTACACGTTTGGGGTTGTTTTTGTCTACAATTGAATAATATTCAGGGTCAAGATTCTCCAATTCTTTGCATAGAGCGTTGAGTCCGTTCTTGTCATATGCTTCTTTTACAGCATAACGAATGTCATCCTTGACTGTCGGGATGTCGTCGATGCCGTTGCACACGGCATCGACATACATCATGCTTCCGCCAGACATTATTACAATGTCTTTTTCTTGGAATAGTCTTTCAAGAAGCGATATTACATCATTCTCAAACATTGAAGCGTTGTAGTAGTCCTCTATGCTGAGATTTCCTACAAAATAATGCTTTACCCGCTTTTGCTCGTCTTTCGTGGGTGCGGCGGTGCCAATAGGTATTTCCTTAAACATCTGCCTTGAATCAGCATTAACGATTGCAGTGTCAAATAGTTCTGCAACATCAAGGCATAAAGCCGTC
This sequence comes from uncultured Prevotella sp., assembly GCA_944320195.1. GTDB lineage: Bacteria > Bacteroidota > Bacteroidia > Bacteroidales > Bacteroidaceae > Prevotella. The sequence continues at coordinate 56,669 of CALUGP010000010.1, forward strand.
TTGCCAACTCCCGTTGATCCCACGATGACTATCAGCGTCTTCATGAGTTTATCTTATGATGCCTCTTTCTGAGTTCTCGACAAAGTTTATTATATAGTTTATTTCATCATTGTCAGGCAAGTATTTCCGTATTTCTTCTATTCCTTCTTTTAAGACACCTTTAGAATAAAGAAGGCGATATGCTTCATGGATGTTGTTTATAAGTTCATTGCTGAATCCTCTGCGGCGCAACCCCACAATGTTCAGCCCGCAATATTTTGTCGGTTCCTTGCCTGCAATGATGTATGGTGGAATGTCTTGGCTGAAACGGCATCCGCCTTGAATCATGACGTATCCGCCAATGTGGCAGAATTGATGGCAAAGTACTTCAGCGCTTATTATTGCATTGTCGTCTACGGTTACTTCGCCTCCGAATTTAGTGGAATTTCCTATAATGCAGCCGCTGCCCACTATGCAATCATGTGCAATGTGTACATTTTCCATCAGCAGGTTGTTAGAGCCAACCTTCGTTGTGCCTTTGGATGCCGTGCCTCTTGATATGGTGGCGCATTCACGTATGCTGTTGTTGTCCCCAATCTCGCATGTTGTGTCTTCGCCTTTGAACTTTAGGTCTTGTGGCTTTGTGCTGATGCTCGCTCCTGGGAATATTTCATTTCCGTTGCCTATGCGTGCGCCATAATTTATTGTCACGCTATTTTGAAAAACGTTATTGTCGCCAATAACAGTGTTTTTGTCAATATAGCAGAAAGGGCCTATGATGTTGTTGTCTCCTAATTTAGCTTCGGGATGTATGTATGCAAGCGGACTTATTTGGTTCATAATTTATCGTAAGTATTAGAAACATTTGATAACGTATTGCAACAGACAAACATTTGTAAGGACATAAATAGGTTTTATGCATGCCTTACAAATGTTTGTTATTCTGTTTTGAGCATATTTGTTTTTATTTGTTTTTCACGATTTGTGCAGTAAACGTGGCTTCAGATACAACCTTGTCTCCTACGAATACATATCCTTTCATTGATGATACTCCGTGACGTACAGGTGCAAGTAGATCCACTTTGAACAGCAGTGTGTCGCCGGGTACAACTTTCTGTCTGAATTTCACATCGTCTATTTTCATGAAATATGTGGACCAACGTTCTGGTTCGTCAACGGTGTTGAGTACAAGCAAACCACCGCATTGAGCCATGGCCTCAACTTGAAGTACGCCAGGCATCACCGGCTCTTGTGGAAAGTGCCCTTGGAAGAACGGCTCGTTGCTCGTCACGTTTTTCACACCGACTATGCTTGTCGGTCCGAGTGCGATGACCTTGTCTACAAGCTGCATGGGATAACGGTGCGGCAGAAGTTCGCGAATGCGATTGACATCCATGATTGGCGGTTCATTGCAATTGTATATCGGGGCTTGTATCTCATGCTTGCGGATTTCGCGACGCATCAGACGTGCAAACTTGTTGTTGATCGTATGTCCGGGCTTTGTTGCGATGATACGTCCCTTTATGGGTTTACCGATTAAGGCCATGTCACCGATAATGTCAAGCAACTTGTGTCTGGTACACTCGTTTTCCCAAACTAATGGCTTGTGTTGTATGTAACCTAGCTTTGTGGCATCAAGGTGGGGCACATTAAGAAAATCAGCAAGGGCGTCGAGTCTTTCTTGTGTTGTCTGCTTTTCATATATGACTATGGCATTATCCAAGTCGCCGCCTTTTATAAGGTTTGCGCGAAGCAAAGGCTCAATGTCTCTTACGAAGACGAATGTACGTGCCGGAGCTATTTCTGTTGCGAAGTCTTCAATGTGCTCTAATGTCGCAAACTGGCTATTTATGAATTTTGAGTCAAACGAACACATCGCAGTGAGGCTGAACTCATCGTCAGGAAGTATGGTTATGCTTGAGCCAGACTCAGGGTCTTTAACTTCAATCTTGTGACGTATTATATAGTAGTCCTTTGGCGCGTTCTGTTCTTCTATGCCAATCTCCTGTATCTTGTTGATGTATTGCGCTGCGGATCCGTCCAGGATGGGGAATTCTGGTCCGTTGACTTGTATCAGGCAGTTGTCTATACCGAGGGCATATAAGGCGGCGAGCGCGTGCTCGACAGTAGACACTCTAACGTCGCCTTTGCCTATCACTGTTCCACGTTGTGTGTCAACCACATTCTCTGCTATTGCGTCGATGATGGGTTGTCCGTCAACGTCAATTCTTTGTATCTTGTATCCTGTGTTTACGGCGGCGGGATTGAATGTTATTGTAAGATTCAGTCCTGTATGCAAGCCTTTTCCACATAAGGCGAAGCTGCCTTTCAATGTATTCTGTTTAGACATTTCCATTATTTAAAGTCTTTTTTAATTCTTCAACCTGTTTCTGTAATTCATTAAGTTGTTTGTAAATCTCCGGTAGTTTGCGTGTAAGAGCAATAGACTTGAAATAAGCCTTTGGCTCCATTGGTGGTGTGCCAATAAGTGTTGTGTCGCCCTTGATATTCCCGGGAACGCCAGATTGTGCTCCGAGGAAAGTCTTGTCGCCTATATTTATGTGTCCTGATATTCCGACTTGGCCGCCAAACATGCACCATTTGCCGATTTTAGTACTGCCCGCCACGCCGACTTGAGCGGACATCACGGTGTTTTCACCTACTTCTACGTTGTGCGCAATCTGTACAAGGTTGTCTAATTTGACACCTTTGTGGATTGTCGTTGTTCCCATTGTAGAACGGTCTACACATGTGTTCGCTCCGATTTCCACATTGTCCTCGATTGTCACGATGCCTATTTGTGGTATTTTGTCGTAGCCTTCGGCATTGGGCGCAAAGCCAAATCCGTCAGCGCCAATCACCGAACCTGCATGTATCGTAACGTTGTTGCCCAGCTTGCATTCCTTATATATTGTGACATTCGGGTATATAAGGCATTCTTTGCCGAGCCGTGCTCTGTCTTCAATTACCGCATGTGGGTGTATTTGCGAGTTGTCGCCTATTTCAACGTTGTCGCCTATATACGCGAACGCGCCAATGTAACAATCTTTCCCGATTTTGGCGCTTTCGGATATGAAAGCCATCGGGCTTATGCCTGTTTTCTTGGGAATGAACGATTGGTAGAGCTGTAATAATTTCGCAACACATTCATACGCATTCTTTACCCTTATAAGCGTGGCGTTCACCGGTTGGGTCAGTTCCACGTCTTCGTTTATCAGGATTACGCTTGATTTCGTGTTGTAAATGTAGTGCGTATATTTGGGGTTTGAAAGAAAGGAAATTGCTCCAGGCACCCCTTCCTCTATTTTTGCGAAGGTGGTAATCTTTGCGTTCTCGTCGCCTTCAATCCTCCCTTCGATGAAACTTGCTATTTGTTTTGCCGTAAATTCCATTACAATGTAATTACATTAATATTTGCGCAATTTTTGCAAAGGTAAATATTTTTATTCAAAAACGTTGATAACACAAGTAATATTTGCGAATTTTTTTGGAAAGCAAGGCGATGTTCATTACCTCAGACGCTTCAGAGATGTCTTTTAGCGTATTGTCTTTGAACAAGATGGTGATGTGGTCGTCGTTGACATCATACATGTCTTTCTGGATTGTGTCAACGTTTACGAGATAATGAGTGTCTTCCTTGCTGATTCCAAACTTGGCAGAGAGCTTTGTCCTCAGATTGTCTACTTTTTCTTCGTCAATCGGGGTGTTTGATATTTCTACTTTGAAGAGGTTGCGGTTAAGCAGGTCTGTAGATAAAAGAGACAACACTTTGTCGTCGTCTCCAATCCATACTTTCACCGCACTCCATATGTCGTTGTCGTCGAGTAGTGAATAGTTGTGCCGGGCTTCGTCGTCATCCTTGAACTTTTCGGCGTCAATGTCGTTGTATAGGAAATATCTGAGGCATGGTGTTGCAAATATTTCTTTCCCTTCATGTGCCAGTTGTTTTGCCCGCAGCAGGGCGTTGACAAGTACTTTTTCGCTTGAGACTGTGGTTTTGTGCAAATAGACCTGCCAGTACATGAGCCGGCGCGACATGAGGTAGTTCTCAATTGAATACAACCCTTTCGAGTTGACAACAAGTTTGTCGTCGGCCACGTCGAGCATCTTTATTATTCGCGCGCTTCCTATGTTGCCTTCCGTCACGCCTGTAAAAAAGCTGTCACGCCTTAAATAGTCCAGCCGGTCCATGTCCAACTGGCTGCTGATTAGTTGGTGCAGGAATTTTTTAGGGTAATCGTTCCTGAATATTTTTAGGGCGAGGTTAAGTTCTCCTTTCATCTCGCGGTTGATTTGCTCCATCATCAGCATGGATATCTCTTCATGGCTGATGCCGTTTATCAGTGTGTGTTCAAGCACATGCGAGAACGGGCCGTGCCCTATGTCGTGCATCAATATGGCTGCTTCTACAGCTTCAGCCTCGCTGTCGAATATGAATATTCCTTTTTGTGTGAGTGACGTTATTGCTTCACTCATAAGATGGAACGCTCCTATGGAGTGTTGGAAGCGTGTGTGCTGTGCTGACGGATAGACCATGGACGTTAGCCCGAGTTGTTTTATTCTTGTCAGCCTTTGCATGAGCGGATGCTCAACGATGTTCAACAGTAGACCGTGGGGTATTTTTATGAAACCGAAAATCGGGTCGTTTATAATCTTGCTGTCATTCATATTTTATAGTACCGTTGTGCATGCAAAGATAGTGAATTTTGCATAACGCACAAATAAAAAACGCCCAATAAGCTCATCGGCGTTGCCTTTGTTCCAATTCCAGCAGGTACTTTTTAGCTTCCAATCCTCCTCCGTTGCCGGTAAGCGTGTGGTCGCTGCCTATAACGCGATGGCACGGTTCGAAGCTTGTCTTTGAACGAACCGAGCAGAATCTTTCCGCAAGGAGACGCGTAGTGTTTTGTCAGAATCTTGTTGTTCATGCTTGATTTTAAACCTTCTGCTTATTTCCTTTTACTTGGTCTTACGTCTGGTAAAAACACTGCTATAACGCCCAATAGGGGCAGCCATGTGCTTACTTTGAAGACGAACTCGATGCTTGTCAAGTCGGCGAGCCATCCGAAGAATGCCGAGCCGATGCCACCTAGGCCGAACATCAGGCCGAAGAATATGCCGGCTATCATTCCGACTTTGTCAGGTTTTAGGTCTGTGGCGTACACAACTATGGCTGAGAATGCCGAGGCTATGATGAGTCCTGTGAGTATCGACATGGTTATCGTGCCCGCCAGGTTGAGGTAGGGTAGTGCCAATGTGAAAGGTGCGGCTCCAAGGATGGAGAAAAGTATGACATACTTGCGTCCGTACCGGTCGCCAAGGAAGCCGCCAAGCAGCGTGCCCACGGCGAACGCGGCGAGATAAGCGAACAGGCAGAACTGCGACGCTTCCACCGACACACCGAACTTGTCGATGAGGAAGAACGTGAAATAGCTCGTCATGCAGGCGTTGAAGAAATATTTTGAGAATATCATCAGCACGAGTATGCCCAGGGCCATGCGCACTGTCTTGGCAGGCAGCGTGCATGTGGCTGCCGCGCGCTTGCTTTGCGCGGCCTTGAGCCGTTTCAGCACGAGGCTGTACCAATAGCCTACGCGTGTCAGCAGGAAGGAGGCCAGCATGGCGGCCAGTGCAAACCATGCCACGGCGTGCTGTCCGTAAGGCATCACAATGAGTGCAGCCAACAGCGGCCCGATGGCGCTGCCGCCGTTTCCGCCAACCTGGAATATCGACTGTGCGAGGCTCTTCCTGCCTCCTGAGGCTAATTGCGCCACGCGCGACGCCTCGGGGTGGAACACCGACGAGCCACAACCAATAAGCGCGACAGACAGCAGTATGCTGAGAAAACCCGGCGAGAAGGCCAACGCCAGCAGGCCCAATAGTGTGAAGCACATGCCGAGTGCCAATGAGTATGGTTGCGGATGGCGGTCGGCATAGTTGCCTACGAACGGCTGGAACACCGACGATGTTAGCTGAAACACCAACGTTATGATGCCTATTTGCGCGAACGTGAATCCGAAGCTGTCTTTCAGCAAAGGGTAAAGAGCCGGTATCACTGACTGTATCATGTCGTTCAGCAGATGGCACGCTCCCATCGTGAAGAGTATCGTGTATGCTGTTCCCTCTGTCAAATGCGGATGTCCTTTCAGTTTGTCAAATACTTTGTTCGTCATTTCCTTGTACGGTTTTGCCTGATGCGGCGATGTTCTGATGTGCAAAATTAAGAATTTTCCATAAACCGGTGAATGTGCGGATGGTTTTATTAACGTTTTCTGTTATTTGTTTCTGGTGGCAATATGGCACGGTGGGCTTGTCTGGAGCCATGCAATGACACTTGTGCGTTTCATGGCTGCGCGTTATCGGAGCAATGACATATTGTAACTGTTGTCACCTCTTTCTATGTCGTTTGTCTATTCTGCTTTTGTAGGGCAAAAGTGTTGAAATAGGTCGGCTTGAGGCTTGTTGATGGTGTTTGCCGGAGTGTTTTGCCTTCGATTACAGGCTTAAAGGCCGTCTTTGAGGGTTGAAAAGGCCGTCTTTGGCAACAGTAAAGGCCGTCATTACTGGTGGTAAAGGCCGTTCAGACACATCGTAATGATGGCCTTTACCGGTGTCAATGATGGTTTTTACACCGTTTTATAGTCGTTTTTGTTGCACGTTTTGGCTGTTTTCAATGTAATGCGTTGATTCCCAGTGAGTTTTGATTGCACATCGCAGGATGGCGTATTTGTGGGCGAATGATTGTTACTTGGGAATATCGCCGTTACGGAGCGTCAACAAAATTCAGTTTGTAAGCAAACTCGCAGTATGCCTTTCACAATGAAAAACCGCCGGCAAGGCATCGTTAAGCCTTGCCGGCGGTTGCCGGTGACGTTGTTTCTATTTTATTCCTATGCTTGCAGGCGGTCAAGCTCAGCTGCCATTTCGGCTTGCAGCTCTTTGGCTTTTGCGGCCGCAGCCTGGGCGAAGTCGGTGCCTGAAGAGGCGTAGATGATGCCTCGGCTGCTGTTGACGATGAGTCCGCAGTCCTTGGTCATGCCATATTTGCACACTTCCTGGAGGCTGCCGCCCTGCGCGCCCACGCCCGGAACAAGCAGGAAGTGGGTGGGGGCTACCATGCGTATGTCCTTGAACATCTCGCCCTGCGTGGCTCCGACTACGTACATCATGTTCTCGTCAGTGCCCCATGCCTGCGACTTGCGGATGACTTTCTCGAAGAGGTGTTCGCCGTCTTGGTCGGTGGTGAGCTGGAAGTCATGTGAGCCGGCATTGCTCGTAAGCGCCAGTAAGATCACCCATTTGCCGTCATACTTGAGGAACGGGGTGACGCTGTCTTCGCCCATGTACGGCGCAACGGTAAGCGAGTCAACGTCATACTCCTCGAAGAACGTGCGTGCGTACATGGCCGACGTGTTGCCGATGTCTCCGCGCTTTGCGTCGGCAATGATGAAATGGTCGGGGTACTGCTCTTTCAGATACTTTACAGTACGTTCAAACGAGGCCATGCCTTTGATGCCCATGCACTCGTAAAAGGCCAGATTGGACTTGTAGGCCACGCAGTATTCGGCGGTCGCGTCTATGATGGCTTTGTTGAAGTCGAAGATGGGGTCGTCGTTTCCGAGCAGATGCCCGGGTATTTTCTTTATGTCGGTGTCAAGTCCGACGCAGAGAAATGTCTTCTTCGTGAAGATCTGTTCGATGAGTTGTTGTCTGGTCATTGTTCTTATTTTTAGGAGTTTAAGGAGTAAAGGAGTAAAGGAGTTAAGACACTGCCATTTGCAATTAGGCATTCTTATAAATGTATGAACATAGCGCCTGTATCGTCCCCTTCACTACATTACTTTTTTACTTCAGATGAATTATAATTCCGCTTCTTTCATCCTTTCGGCGTTCTCGGCAACGGTCAGCGCGTCAATCATGTCCTTGATGTTTCCGCCGAGAAAACCTTGCAGGTCGTGCGTGGTGTAGCCTATGCGGTGGTCGGTGACGCGTCCTTGCTGGAAGTTGTACGTGCGTATCTTTGCGCTGCGGTCGCCTGTGGAGACGAGTGTTTTGCGGCGGCTGGCAATGTCGTCGATATACTTCTGGTGTTCACGGTCGTAGATGAATGTGCGTAGGCGCGACAGGGCGCGCTCCTTGTTCTTTGGCTGGTCGCGCGTTTCGGTGCACTCTATGAGTATTTCCTCTACCTCGCCGGTGTTTGGATTCTTCCAAGGATAGCGCAGGCGCACGCCCGATTCCACCTTGTTGACGTTCTGTCCGCCGGCACCCGAACTGCGGAACGTGTCCCACTTGATGTCGCCCTCGTTGATGTTCACCTCAAACTTGTCAGCCTCGGGCAGCACGGCCACGGTCGCCGCGCTGGTGTGCATGCGGCCTTGTGTCTCGGTTGTGGGCACGCGCTGCACGCGGTGTACGCCCGATTCGTATTTCAATGTGCCGTAGACATTGTCTCCGCTTACGGCAAAGTCTATTTCCTTGTATCCTCCAACCGCGCCTTCGCTTACGCTTGTTACTGAAAGTGTCCAGCCCATCGAGTCGCAGAATTTCTTGTACATTTGGAACAGGTCGCCGGCGAACAATGCTGCTTCGTCACCTCCGGTGCCGGCTCGTATTTCCATTTGCACGTTCTTTGCATCCTCAGGATCTTTTGGAACAAGTGCAATCTTTATCTCCTCTTCGAGTCTGGGCTGCAATTCTTCGTTTGTTTGTAGTTCCTCACGTGCCATCTCTTTAAGATCCGGGTCGGTTTCGTTCGCGAGAATATCCTTGGCTTCCTTTATTGAATTCATGCACGCAATGTATTTTTTGCGTGCTTTCATTATGTCGTCCAAGTCTTTGTATTCGCGGGTCAGACGCACGTATCTTTCTTGATCTGATATGACAGAAGGGTCTGTTATCAGTGTCGAGATCTCCTCATAGCGGCTTTCCAGTCCTTCGAGTTTCTCCAGTATGCTGTTGTTGTCTGCCATTGCTTAATATTTGAATTCGCCGAACTCAGACTTGATGGTAAGGCTCTTGTGGCCTTCCTCGATGCGTCCTATTATTTGCGCGTCAATGTTGAAACTCTTGCTGATTTCAATAACCTTGTCGGCAGTTTGCTGATTTGTGTAGATTTCCATACGGTGCCCCATGTTGAACACTTTGTACATTTCCTGCCAGTCTGTGCCGCTTTGCTCCTTGATTATCTTGAACAACGGTGGCACAGGGAACATGTTGTCCTTTACAACCTTGCAGTCGTCACCTATGAAGTGAAGCACCTTGGTCTGTGCTCCTCCGGTGCAGTGCACCATTCCATGTATCTCGGGGCGTAATTCGTCAAGCATTTTCTTTATGACAGGTGCATAAGTGCGAGTTGGCGAGAGAACAAGCTGTCCGGCGTTTACCGGTGCGTCTGGCACGGTGTCGGTTAGCTTGTAGTTGCCGCTGTATACAAGTTCGGCAGGCACCGCATGGTCATAGCTTTCAGGATATTTTTCTGCCAGGTATTTTGCAAATACGTCATGTCGCGCACTTGTCAGCCCGTTGCTGCCCATGCCCCCATTGTAGTGTTTTTCATATGTGGCCTGTCCGAATGATGCAAGGCCGACTATTACGTCGCCTGGACGTATGTTGGCGTTGTTTATCACGTCGCTTCTTTTCATTCGGCATGTAACCGTTGAGTCAACTATGATTGTCCTGACCAAGTCGCCCACATCTGCCGTTTCTCCTCCTGTGGCGTATATCCCAATGCCCATATCACGCATTTGGGCCAAAAGCTCGTCTGTGCCGTTGATTATGGCTGAAATGACTTCGCCCGGAACGAGCATTTTGTTGCGTCCGATTGTGCTTGACACCAGGATGTTGTCAACCGCTCCTACGCATAACAAGTCATCAGTATTCATGATCAGCGCATCTTGTGCGATGCCTTTCCATACGCTTAAATCGCCGGTCTCCTTCCAATATGTGTAAGCCAATGACGATTTCGTGCCGGCTCCGTCGGCATGCATTATGTTGCAATATTCAGGGTCTCCGCCGAGAATGTCTGGTATAATCTTGCAGAATGCCTGTGGAAATATGCCTTTGTCAATGTTCTTTATGGCGTTATGAACATCCTCTTTTGCGGCTGAAACGCCGCGCATCATGTAACGGTTGCTTGAGTCCATTATTGTTGTTTTTATTTTATGACGGTTAGAATCGGGGCGGATTTGTCAGATGATGGAATCCGTGTTGCCGCCTTGCAATTCAAAAACTTGTATCTGACTATTTGCCTACAGCATCTTTATGCCAAAATTCCCAACTGGCGAATGCCTGCAATAAGAGCATTTCCAAGCCGTTTTTTACCGTGGCTCCATGTTCCGCTCCTTTTTTCATGAACAGTGTCTGGTCGGGATTGTACAATAAGTCGTACAAAAGGTTTTTTTCATCCATCGCCTCATATGGTAATGACGGACATTCGTCAATGTGGGGAAACATTCCACATGGAGTACAGTTCACAATCACGTTGTATTCATGTATGACCTCAGGGGTTATGTTCTCGTATTGTATTGTGCCGGGCCGTTCGTACCGACTGACAAAAACGGTTTCTATTCCGAGTGACTTCAGGCCGTAATTGATGGCCTTGGATGCTCCTCCTGTGCCAAGTATCAATGCTTTCTTGTGGAAACGTTCAAGTAGTGGTTCGATGCTTTTGGTGAAGCCTATCACGTCACTGTTGTATCCCTTCAGCTTTGTTTCGTTGCCCTTGTGCCTAACGCTGATTACGTTTACAGCGCCAATCGCGCGGGCTTCAGGACTTACGGAGTCGAGGAAACTGATTACCTTTTCTTTGTATGGGATGGTCACGTTAAGCCCTTTCAGCTCCGGGTTGGAGGCCAGTACTTCAGGCAAAGAGTCTATTGTCGGTATTTCAAAGTTTATGTATTCGGCATCGATGTTCTCGTTCTTGAACTTCTCGTTGAAATAGCTTATAGAGAACGAGTGCCCTAGCGGATAGCCAATCAGTCCGTATTTATCCATGATGTTTGTTTTATTTTATTGCAAAATAACATGTGCAGACGCCAAAAGTCAGACGTTTGAACTTTGCTGTTGAGAATCCGGCTTTCTTAAATATGTCAACCATCTCTTCGCCTTGTGGAAACGACTCGATGGTGGAAATGAGGTATTTGTAGGCTTCATTGTCTTTTGAGACCATTTTGCCATAAAGTGGAAGCAGAGTGTGTGAATATATCCAGAACAATTGTTTCATCGGGAAGTGTACCGGTCTGCTCAATTCCAAGATGCTCAGTTGTCCGCCTTTTTTCAGTACGCGGCACATTTCTTTTAAACACGCATCAAGATTCTGGAAATTCCTTATGCCGAAGGCGGTTGTTATCGCGTCAAATGTGTTGTCTGCGTATGACATGTGTTCACAGTTTTCTTTCTTGAAGGATATCACACCGTCAAGCCCTGATGATTTGACTTTTTCCTCTCCGATGTGCATCATGCCTTCTGATATGTCTATGCCGATGATTTTTTTCGGGCGCAGCTTTTGGGCTGACATGATGGCGAAGTCGCCGGTTCCGGTGGCAATATCCAGCATCATGCTGGGCTTGTAAGGCATAAGTTGTCTTATGGCTTTCTTTCGCCAAAGGTAATCTATGCCGAATGAAAGCCGGTGGTTGAGCAGGTCGTAAGAGTGTGCGATGTTGTCGAACATCGTTTCCACTTGTTTGCTTTTCTCCTCTCCGTTGCTGTATGGAGTTATAGTCTCCTGCTTGTAGGCCATGTCGTGATTGAAAGTTGAGAATTGAGAATGAAAATTATGATTTGCTTTCTCAGCGTAACGCCATTTCAGTTGGCAAAGGTAATCATAATTTTCAATTCCTAATTCTCAATTCTAAATTATTGTCAGAGAGTTTTAAGATATTCGTTTACGTTCTTCTCTATTCGTGCGGCAATGTCGCCTTCTTCTGCGGCTTTGTCGAATTTGTCGCCGGTGATATGCTCAAACAGTTCGATGTATCGTTCGCTTACGCTTTCAGCGTATTCGTCGGTTATTTCAGGCATTACCTGCCCTGGCTCGTTCATGAAGTTGTGTTCGATTAGCCATTGGCGCACGAATTCTTTTGACAACTGTCGCTGTGGTTCGCCTTTTTCGAACTTCTCTTCATAACCGTCCGCATAGAAGTAACGGCTGCTGTCTGGCGTGTGTATTTCGTCTATGAGATAAACCTTGCCGTCTCGCTTGCCGAATTCGTATTTTGTGTCTACCAAGATGAGACCATGTTTGGCGGCTATTTCCTGTCCACGTGCAAAAATCTTGCGCGTATAGTCTTCCATTATCTCATAATCCTCTTTGCTTACTATTCCCTGTGCAATGATTTCTTCCTTGGATATGTTCATGTCGTGTCCCTCGTCGGCTTTGGTTGTAGGGGTGATTATCGGCTCGGGGAAACGCTGGTTCTCACGCATTCCTTCGGGCAGTTTCACGCCGCACAGTTCGCGGCATCCCTTTTGGTATTCGCGCCATGCCGAGCCGGTCAGTATCGAGCGGATGATCATTTCCACACGGAAGCCTTCGCATTTCAGGCCGACTGTCACCATCGGGTCGGGCGTTGAGAGTTTCCAGTTGGGGCAGATGTCTGTCGTCTGGTCAAGAAATTTTGCTGCAATCTGGTTGAGTACTTGCCCTTTGAAGGGTATTCCTTTGGGCAGGACCACGTCGAAAGCTGATATCCTGTCAGTCGCAATCATGACGAGAATGTCGTCGTTGATGTTGTAAACGTCGCGTACTTTACCGTGGTAAACGCTTTTCTGTCCATCAAAATGGAAGTCTGTTCTTGTTAATGCTTTCATTGTCGTTGTTGTTTTACCTACCTTGAATCCTCCTTGGGCGGAGGGGTATGAATTTGTTTTTGAATATTTGTCGTGTCGCTTACCGGATTTGTTTTCTGGATTCAATTTCCGTGTCCTCGTTTTGCAATGATGACGGCCTGATGTTCCTTATGTCCGCTTTTTTGTAAGCGTTGACTATTTTTGTTACCAGTTTGTGCCTTACAATGTCTTTTTCGTTCATGTTTATAATGGAAATGCCGTCAACATCTTTTAATACATCGATTGCCTCACGTAGGCCGCTTGTCGTTCCGTGCGGCAGGTCTACTTGGGTTAGGTCGCCTGTTATTATCATTTTTGTGTTCCATCCCATTCGTGTCAGGAACATTCTTATTTGTGCGGTCGTTGTGTTCTGTGCTTCGTCAAGTATCACCACGGCGTCGCTGAGCGTGCGTCCGCGCATGAATGCCAACGGGGCAATCTGTATTACACGCTTCTCGAGCATGTCTTGCAGTTTCACGGCGGGCAACATGTCTTCCAGCGCATCGTAAAGCGGTTGCAGATACGGGTCTATCTTTTCTTTCATGTCGCCGGGCAGGAAACCTAATTTTTCGCCCGCTTCTACCGCCGGACGGCTCAGTATGATTTTTTTTGCCGTCTTTTCTTTCAAGGCTTTTACGGCCAGTGCTATGCTCAAGTAGGTCTTGCCTGTTCCGGCCGGCCCTATGGCGAATACCATGTCTGTCTTCTCGTAAGCGTCGATAAGGCGTTGCTGGTTTTCGCTGCGGCTTTTTATGGGGCGACCTGATATGTTGTACACCACAACGTCTTTCGACGTGTCGTCCTTCGTCTTTCGCCCTTTTATTATGTCAATGATGTCTTCCTCGTTGATTGAGTTATACTTCAAGACATGTTTCCTTATCTTTTCAATGTTTTCTTCAAAGGCGCTCATCTGTTCCTCGTCGCCGAGAACGCGTATGACATTGTCTCTTGCCACAATCCTTAGTTTTGGATATAAGGCCTTGATGATTTGGAGGTAAGTGTTGCCCGCCCCGTATAGCATTACGGGGTCTATGTCTTCAAGTACAATGTGTTTCTCTATCAATTTGCCTCGGTTTTTGATTTTTGTGCAAAATTACAGATTTTTTCCCATATCGCATTGGATTTGCCAATCTTTTTATATTGCCAGGTAAAAAACAGGGATTATGAATACCGGAGGATTCTCTTTCCAGATTACATAAATTCTTTCCGCTTTGCTTATTTCCGCTCTGTGTCAAGCCGTTATTCGGCTTTTCAGCGGCATGACGGCTTGACACCGACTTGCCTGAAAGCAGGTTTGTTATATCGTACCAACGTTAATATAAGTCCGCTGAACGAAAGACGGCAAACGGCATGGCAGAAGATGGCCTTTCGTCGTGCAAAACGTGGCCTTTCATGCGGTGAAAGACCGCATATTGCAGAACATGCAAGTAAAAACGCGGAGCCATTTATCCTTCAAACTTTTCATTGCAGGCGGCAACTCTCTGTAAACCAGTATGTTAGGCGGTGGAAGATTGTGAAAGAGGAAGCTGTAATCTTTCAACATAAAATATCTTGAAAGTCAGCAGGTGGTCACTTACGATGAAATATTGAACGATATATTTCCGAAAAATATCGTATCCGATGTAATGAAACAACAGCAAGTTCCGGTGAATTGTGGCGGTCAGCCATGGGCTCTGTCGGTGTACAGTTGGCCTTGGCGCGCTCCTGTGCGGCGCATGTGGTTAGCGAGTAGGTTGGCGAACTCGTGGTTTTTAAGTCCCCAACGAGGTGCCACGAGCATGTCGGATGGTGACTGTGAGGTGAAGCGGTCGAGCACTATGTCGGGACGCAGGCGGCGTATGTATTCAGTCAGCAGGGCGATGTATTCATCTGGCGAATACAGGTGGAACGGGTGCTCGGCGTATTCGCGTGCGAGGCGCGTGCCTCGGATTATCTGCAACTGGTGTATTTTCAGTGTGCGGATGGCGGTGGCCGATATGTCTGCTGCCTGTCTCAGGCTTTCTGCCTCGTCTTCGCCGGGCAGGCCGAGGATGACGTGGCCGCCGGTTATGATGCCCCGTGCGGCGGTTTCGGCGATGGCACTGCGTGTGCAGTCGAAGGTGTGGCCGCGGTTGATGCGTTTCAATGTCGCGTCGTTTGTGCTCTCTATGCCGTATTCCACCGAGACAAACGACTGCTGCGCGAGCGCAGCGAGATAGTCGAGTAGGGTGGGGCTGACGCAGTCGGGTCGCGTGCCGATGACAATTCCTACCACGTCCTCGGTATTTAGTGCTTCTTCGTAAAGCCGTTTCAGTGTGTCGAGCGGCGCGTAAGTGTTGGTGAATGCCTGAAAGTAGGCAAGATAGCGCATGTCAGGGTATTTACGGGCGAAGAACCGCTTGCCTGTGTCGAGCTGTTCTTTTACAGATCTGTCCTTGTCGCAGTATGACGGGTTGAACGTGTCGTTGTTGCAAAATGTGCATCCCCCACTGCTGATGCGCCCGTCGCGGTTGGGGCAGGTGAAGCCGGCATCGACTGAAATCTTCTGCACTTTGAAGGGAAAGCGCGAGCGCAGCCAAGTGCCGTAGTCGTTGTATGGTAACGTGTTCATGCTGTTGAATGTTAAAAATTAAAAGTGATAAGTTGAAAATCCGCTACCGCCGCATTTTAATTTTTCACTTTTCGTTTTCAATGCTTTAATATTAATTAAATCAGTTGAGTGTGCAAATGTAGTGATTTTTGGTTATCTTTGCCCGATAATTAACAGAAAATAGAGCAATGAGAAAGTTTTTTGTAGTGTGTGCGGCACTGCTTTTAGCCGTTAGCAGTGCCATGTCGCAGAATATGCTTACACTAAAAGATATTGCAGACAACAAGTTCGCGGCTGAGCGCCTTAGTGCGGTGACTCCGCTGAAAGACGGCGAGAGTTATGCCATGATCAGCCGGGACGGGAAGGCCGTGGAGAAATATTCTTACAAGACAGGAAAACGCATTGGTGTGCTGTTCGATGTGGACAACACGGTTGGCGAGAGCATTGACGGCTTTGACAATTACATAATGAGCCCCGACGAGACGAAAATGCTTGTCCAGACGAAGACAAAGCAGATATACCGTCGCTCGTTTACGGCCACATATTATATATATAACATTGCTGACAGGAAATTGGAACGTCTTTCAGACGGCGGACCGCAACAGTCGCCTGTGTGGTCGCCAGACGGGTTGAAGGTGGCCTTTGTGAGAGACAACAACATATATCTGATAAAGCTGCTTTACGGAAACTCTGAAAGCCAGGTGACGAAAGACGGCAAGCCGGGCGGCATCATAAACGGCGTGCCCGACTGGGTGTATGAGGAGGAGTTCGCCTTCAACAGCGCCCTGGCGTTCAACGCTGACGGCTCTATGCTGTGCTGGATAAGGTTTGACGAGAGCAAAGTGCCTATGTACCAGTTGCAGATGTATAAGGGCATGAAGCCGGAAAAGAACGAATATGCCGAGTATCCTGGACTGTATTCGTACAAGTATCCCAAGGCCGGGGCGGACAATTCCAAGGTCTCGGTGATGAGCTATGACATACAGTCGCGCAGGACTCAGGTCTTGCAGGTTCCTTTGGATGCAGACGGTTACATTCCGAGGATAAAGGCGACGGCCGATGCGGAGAAAATGATAGTCTTCACGATGAACCGCCATCAGGACAAGCTGTGCCTGTATTCGGTCAACCCACGCAGCACTGTAAGCAAGTTGCTGATAGAAGAGAGTGTGCGCGGTTACGTGAAGGTGGAAGCGATGGAAAACATAAAGGTTACGGCAGGGCACATACTGCTGCCAAGCGACAGGAGCGGAAGCATGCAGCTGTATCTTTACACCATGACGGGGCAGCTCCAACGGCAGTTGACTAAGGGAACTGGCGAGGTGACGGATGTTTATGGATATGACGAACGCACGGGCAGTGTGTACTACCAGGCGGCCGGCAAGAACGCCACAAACCGTGAGGTGTATGTGACGGCGCGAAACGGCAAGACAACAAGCCTGACTCCCAGAGAGGGATGGAACAGCGCTGTGTTCAGTACAGGCTATAAGTATTTCATAAATACATGGAGCGACAGCAACACGCCGTATGAATACACAATCTGCAACAATGCCGGCAAGAAGACAGCCACGCTTATAGACAACAAGAAACTTAAAGGAACGCTTGCGTCATACAATCTGTCGAAAAAAGAGTTCTTCAGTTTCAAGACTTCCGAGGGTGTGGAGCTTAACGGAGTGATGATAAAGCCGGCGAATTTTGACGCAGGCAAGAAATATCCGGTGATAATGTGGCAATACAGCGGACCCGGCAGCCAGCAAGTTGTCAATTCGTGGAACATAGGCTCGATGGGACAGGGTGCTTTGTTTGACGAGTATTTGGCCCAGCAAGGTTTCATACTCGTATGTGTTGACGGGCGCGGAACTGGCGGACGGGGCGCTGATTTTGAGAAATGCACATACATGAAGCTCGGTGACCTGGAGTCGAAAGATCAAGTGGAAACAGCCCTGTATTTAGGTACGCTGTCGTATGTCGACAAAGAAAACATCGGCATTTGGGGATGGAGCTACGGCGGTTTCAATACGCTGATGAGCATGAGCGAGGGACGCGGCGTATTCAAGGCGGGAGTGTCTGTTGCTCCTCCGACAAGTTGGCGCTATTATGACACGGTATATACTGAAAGATATATGCGCACCCCGAATGAGAACCCCTCAGGGTATGGCATAAACCCGATAGAGCGTGCCGGCAAATTGCACGGCGCACTACTTATATGCCACGGCCTAGCTGACGACAATGTGCATCCTCAAAACACGTTTGAGTATGCGGAAGCATTGGTGCAGGCTGACAAGGACTTCAAAATGAATGTGTACACCAACCGCAACCACAACATTTATGGAGGCAATACGCGCAATCATCTGTTCAGGCAGATAACGCAGTTCTTCACAGACAATCTGAAATAAGGAAAGAATGCAAATATACGACGAAACAAATATGAACAAATCAAAATCATTTTATGCATTGGTGCTTGGGCTTATGCTGGCACCGTTCTCGGCCGATGCCGGAAACGTAACGGTAACAGTGGCTAATGCTTCTGACGTGCAGAGGCAGGAGCTTGTCGAGATTCCGGCGGACGATGTTTACGCCAGGCTCGGAATACGGAAAGGTGGACAATTCATAGTGAAGAACGCTCTTGGGCAGCAAGTGCCATTCCAACTGACATTTGACGGCAAACTGCTCATTGACGCAAGCGTAAGGTCTAACGGCACAGCTGACTTTACCATAACACCGGGAACGCCAAAGGCCATGAAAACGTATGTATGCGGAAAGCAATATCCAGAGCGTGTGGATGACATCGCATGGGAAAACGACAGGACTGCCTACCGCGTATACGGGCCGGCTTTGCAGCGTACAGGCGAGAAGGCTTACGGCATAGACGTGTGGCTTAAAAACACTCCTGACCTTGAAGTGGAGAAGCGTTATGACACAGAATTGTCAAACCATGCGAAAATAGAAGAACTTAAGAAGGCAGGAAAAATCGCCGAGGCCATTGAGATGCAGCAGGAAACAACTTATCACTTCGACCATGGTTATGGACTTGACTGCTATAAGGTTGGCCCTACGCTGGGTTGTGGTGCGCCCGCACTGATGAACGATGGAGAGATGGTGTTGCCTTATTGTTACAAGACGTATAAAATTCTGGACAACGGGCCGCTGCGTTTCACCGTGCAACTGGAATACAATCCTTTTGCAATAGGCAACGACAAGAACGTTGTAGAACACCGTATAATAAGCTGTGACAAAGGAAGCAACTTCAATAGAATGACAGTGTGGTATGACGGTTTGACGGATTCACGTGACATGGTTGCTGGCGTGGTTATACATAGCGAAGACACCAAGAGCGTGCTCTATGGCAGCGACTATGTGCTTTACGCTGACCCGACGGACAATCCGACGAAGCAGAATTTCCAGATTTATGTGGGAGTACTGTTCCCTGATGGCGTAAATGCGACCAAGGCTATGATGTATGACACTCCGTCAAACGGAAATTCAGGACATGGAGTAGGGATGCTGACGTATAAGCCTGGCACGAAATATACATATTATTTCGGTTCGGCATGGAGCAAGAACGATGTCAGGACAATGAATGAATGGAAACTGCGCGCGGAGGAGACTCTTGACGCTATACGCACACCGCTCAAGGTCACAATAAAGTGATTTGATTAATGTTGTTTGTCCTGCAGGCTTTCTGTCATTATGGAATGCTTGTTGGACAAACAATATTCTTCCGAATGAAAAACATACAAACGAAATAGTTGTTAAAATCTAATATGATGAAAAAGTTGTTATTGGGAGACGAAGCAATAGCCCAAGCTGCCATCGATGCAGGACTGAGTGGTGTTTACGCATATCCTGGAACGCCATCTACAGAGATAACTGAATACATTCAGAATTCACCTGTTGCCAAGGAACGCAATATTCATAGAAGATGGTCTGTTAATGAAAAAACGGCTATGGAAGAAGCTCTTGGCATGTCGTTCATGGGCAAGCGCGCGCTGGTCTGCATGAAGCATGTCGGCTTGAATGTCTGTGCCGACCCTTTTGTGAATTCAGCAATGACAGGAACCAACGGAGGTGTGATAGTATTGGTAGCCGATGATCCTTCGATGCATTCGTCACAAAATGAGCAGGACAGTCGTTTTTATGCAAAATTTGCGATGATTCCATGTCTTGAGCCTTCAAGTCAGCAGGAAGCTTACGACATGGTGCATTTTGCCTTTGACTATAGTGAAAGCATACATTTGCCAGTTCTTTTGCGCGTGACAACCAGAATGGCGCATAGTAGGGCTGTTGTTGAAATCAACGAAACGCCAAGGGAGCAAAATCGTTTGAATTATGATGCGATGCCAAACGATTGGGTGTTGTTGCCTGCTATGGCGCGTCGCCGTAACGACATTGTGACGTCTCTACAGGCCAAACTCGAACAGGATGCCGTGGAAAGCCGATATAATGGCTATTCAGATGCGTCAGACCATTCGCTTGGCATTATAGCAAGCGGCATTGGTTTAAACTATCTTAATGAGTGTTATCCAGACGGGTGTCCTTTCCCTGTTTTGAAAATATGTCATTATCCACTGCCTAAGGGGTTGATACGTAGATTGACGGAAGAATGTGACTGTGTTATTGTTGTTGAAGAAGGACAGCCATTCATTGAAGATGCCTTAAACGGAATAATGCCGGGTAATGCCTTGATAAAAGGAAAATTTACAGGTGACTTGCCGCGTACAGGAGAGCTTAATCCAGACATTCTGAAAAAGGCTTTAGGGTTGAATGCCTGTGAAGGGTATGCCAAGAGTGATAACACAGTACCCCGTCCGCCTGCGTTATGCCAAGGCTGTGGCCATAGGGATGTGTATGCGGCGTTAAACGATGTATTGAAGGAATATCCCAATGCACGTGTGTTCGGTGATATTGGCTGTTATACACTTGGCGCTTTGCCGCCATATCGTGCGTTGCATTCTACGGTAGACATGGGAGCCAGCATAACAATGGCAAAAGGTGCTGCGGATGCAGGACAGTGGCCGGCTGTTGCGGTTATAGGAGATTCTACTTTTACTCATTCAGGCATGACAGGGCTGCTTGATGCCATCAATGAGAATGCCGACATAACTGTAATAATAAGCGACAATCTGACAACAGCAATGACTGGTGGTCAGGACTCGGCCGGAACTAACAAACTGGAAGCCATATGTCAAGGCTTAGGAATGAATGTGGAGCATCTCAAAACCGTTGTTCCTTTACCTAAAAACATGCCGGAAATAGAAAAGACTATATGTGACGAGATAAATTATCATGGTGTAAGTGTTATAATTCCATGCCGTGAGTGTATGCAGACATTACAAAGACATTTGAGGGAGAAAAGACAGAAAGGAGGCAAATGAGATGAAAACAGATATAATACTTTGTGGAGTTGGAGGACAAGGCATCCTCTCAATTGCTACAGTGATTGGTGAAGCTGCAATGAAAGACGGCTTGAATATAAAGCAGGCAGAAGTGCATGGCATGTCACAGCGTGGAGGTGATGTGCAGAGCAATCTGCGTATTTCATCGTCGGTGATTCATAGTGATTTGATATCTTACGGACAGGCGGATGTCATTATCTCCATGGAGCCAATGGAAGCATTGCGCTATTTGCCGTATCTAAATAAAATGAATGGCTGGATAATAACTTCAAGCGTACCGTTTGTCAATATCCCCAACTATCCTGATATAGAGCGGATTAGAACTGAATATTTACAATTAAGCAATGTCGTAATGATTGACATTGAAAAACTTGCCAAAGACAACGGGGTTCCACGTTCGGCCAATATGGTATTGCTTGGTGCGGCCATAAAGGCTGTCGGCATAGACCATAACAAGATAGAACAAGCAGTCAAAACCGTATTTGCCCGTAAAGGAGAAAGTGTTGTCGAGGCTAACATTAAGGCTGTTGAAATAGGAATAAACAACAGCGTAATTAGTAATTCCTTAACAGTATGAACACACCAATAAATAAAGAGCTTATTGACAAGGCCATTTATGATTTAGGCATACAGGATTTTGAAAAAGCTACAATTCGCGAGGTGAAAGCCGTGGCCGCTTATGCGGAAGATAAGTCTGGAGTCGAATTCATTAAATTTGAAATGGGTATTCCTGGACTTCCAGCTTCTAAGATAGGCGTTGATGCGCAAATCAAGTCTTTACGCGAAGGCATTGCTCATTCATATCCAGACATACAAGGCAATCCTGAGTTGAAAAAGGAAGCATCCCGTTTTGTTAAAGCGTTTATCGGTGTAAACGTGTCGTCTGACAGTTGTGTGCCTGTATGTGGAAGTATGCAAGGAACATTTGCTGCCTTTCTTACTTGTTCTCAGGCAGACAAGCATAAAGATACTGTGCTTTTTATAGATCCGGGCTTCCCTGTTCAAAAGATGCAACTGCAAGTGCTTGGTGTTAAATATGAGACGTTTGATGTCTATGACTTCCGTGGTGACAAGCTTGGTCCTAAGCTTGAAGAGTATTTGCGCCATGGCAATATATGTGCCATTGTGTACAGCAATCCCAATAATCCTTCATGGATATGTTTGGGAGAAGATGAATTGAGGACTGTAGGAACGTTGGCCACTGAATATGACACAATTGTAATGGAAGACCTTGCTTATTTTGCCATGGACTTCCGCAAACAATTAAGCACGCCTTTCCATCCGCCTTATCAGGCCACCGTAGCTCGTTACACAGATAATTACATGTTGTTTATTAGTGGGAGTAAGGCATTTAGTTATGCAGGCGAGCGTATTGGCGTGGTTTGTATAAGCGACAAACTGTTCAAGCGTCATTATGGTGATTTGGATATCCGCTATGAGGGATTGCCTTTCGGATTGGTGTATTCAACGCGCATGCTTTATGCTTTGTCGTCAGGAACAAGTCATAGTGCTCAATTCGCAATGACTGCGATGATGAAGGCTGCGTCTGACGGTATATACGATTTCCGGCATGATGTAAGCGTATATGGCGTGCGTGCCCACAAGTTGAAAGAGCTGTTCTTGCGACATGGTTTCCATATTGTATATGACAAAGACTTGGATGAAGATATTGCAGACGGTTTTTATTTTACAATCGGTTATCCTGGTATGACTGGCGGACAGTTGGCGCATGAGCTAATGTATTATGGAGTCAGCGCTATTTGCCTTTCTACCACGGGCAGCTGTCAGCAGGGTCTGCGTATATGTACATCATTTGTTGAAGACCGGCAAATTGGAGAGCTTGACCGAAGAATGGCAATATTCAACAAGAACAATCCAGTCTGAAGATTGGTTGCCATCTTGCTAATGCTGTCATGCCGCAGGCTTGTTGTTTAGGCAGTTTGTTGTTTCAGTTGTAGGAATGGCATAAATAATATGGTGCGCATTATAATTACATGATGCGCACCATATTATTTATTGCTTTTTGTGATTTTATTTCTCCACAGCCGCCTGCGCCACTCTAATATACACCTAATATTCAATACTTTATGACGTTGGTGTATGTAAAGTGTATGCTTTTTGTGAGAGTTTCTTCTGACAACTTTTAATTGTAGCTCTTATTCTTCTATGGCAGCTTGGGCCACTGCGATTATACTCTAACTATCAACACTTTACAGAGTTAGTGTATGTAATGTGTATGTATAGTTTTTAAGGAGCTACAATAGGTATTTACCATTGGATTACCTGTAATGGAACATTCACGCGAACATTATATAAGTGTCATTGTCTCCTTTCTTTTAAGAGTTCAATAATGGCGTCTTTGTCCTTCAAGTTGGAATCAAGGCGTGTTATTTGAGCGTTAAGACTCTCTATCTGTTCTTTCAACAGTTTGATTGTCTCATTTTTATTATCAACCTCAGATTGCACCTTATTTAATTGTGCTGCAAGTTCGGCATCCCCAATGTTATTGTGCGCATTCCCGTCCACTGCCACTGCGGCAAGATAGGCAGAAATCTGATGCTGAACGGGACAGAACAATGTGAAGAAGTTAAAGTCAAGAGCTTCACAAACCTTGACCAGCTTCTTTGTCTCCATCGTTTCCCGCTCTAAGATGCGGTTGACGTGTTGCTGGTTTACGCCAATCCTGCGTCCAAGCTCGGACTTGCTTATACCAAGCTCATTGCGCCTCTTTTCAATCGCCTGTCCTACATGCACCGGATTAACTTTTATATTCATAGAGTCAATTTTAAGAGACAATTCAAAAGATGTTAAACAATTTTTGTAATTATGCCGAAGCATTATTGGTATGTGCAAAGTTAAACATTAAATATTAAATATCAAAACTTTATTTCGGAAAAGAATAATGATTGAGATATAAATGTGTCGGAGTTGGATATTTGCTGTATAGCTTGCTCACTCAAACAAATAATAGTGTTTTATTGAGTGCGGATTGGATTATTCTCGGATAAGTTGTATATGCTAAAAAGACACAACAAAGGTTATATAAACAAAGAATGGGGATGTTATACACCCTCATTCCTACACCACCTCTATATTTTTATCGACCTGATAATCTTTATGTTTTCCTTTTGGCTTGAATGATAAAACTATTGCAAATCATTCTGTCGAAGTGCAACATTATTCGATGTGTATAGTTGGACAATCATATTTAAATAGTTGTCAATGAACTTAAATCTATGTCGGGAATGATGGCATCTGCAATATTGTCCTTTATTAGGAATCCCATGTAAAGCGGGATGGTAAGCACCTCTCCCTCACGCCCTACGTTATATTGGCCCAGCTTTATCGCGTTCCTGACATGATATACATCCTTGTTTTTAAGAACCGTGGCCATGCTTTTTGCCTTGCCGCCCTTTGCCTTAACTTCAAGTATGACGCATTCACCGTTAAACCTTACCAAAAAATCCAGTTCAAGGCCACTGTCCTTATGGAAATAGTACAATTTCTGCCCGGACTTGCACAGGAAATCAGCCATTAGGTTCTCAAAGATGGCTCCCTTGTATCCAAGAAGGTTGCCCTTTAATATATCAGCCTGGGTGCCGTAGTCGAGCATGGCCATAAGGATGCCTATGTCGGTAGTGTACACCTTGAAGCAATCCTGGATGGAATTGCCCTCCAACGGAAGCTCAGTAATCTGCGTATTGTAGCATCTGCGGACTATCCCGGCATCTTCCAGCCACTGGATGCTTCCGAGGTATTGCGACGCCCTTCCACCTTTCCTGACGATGGAGTACTGGAATTTCTTGTTCTCCTTTGCCAGTTGTTTCGGGACAGACTCGAAACATTCCCGGATATGTGGTTTGTCCGCATCATCGGCATATTTGACCATATCCTCTTCATATTCGGCGATAAGGTTGCGCTGCATCTTGTATATAAGCTCAATGTTCTTGGTCTCAAGGAAACAGTTCACCACATCAGGCAGGCCTCCAACTATGACATACCTGTACAGCAATTCCATCAATGCCCTGTGAATGCCGTCAGGAACAGCCTTTTCTTTTCCAAAGCATGATTTGATGGAGTCAATAACCGCATCACTGATTCCGTTAGCCCATAAAAACTCCTCAAAATCCAACGGATACATGTCTACTACGGTCTCATAGCCTACCGGGACGGAATCCTGGCCTTCAGCCTCTTCATTTTTCTTCTTCTTTTTACCATAACCTTTCACTCCCAAAAGAGAACCTGTGGCGATGACATCGAAACGGCCGTCTATATGGAATGACTTCAATGCCGTCCTTGCTTCCTTGCACTCCTGGATTTCGTCAAGGATAATGCATGTCTTTCCGTTGATAAAACGGCTGCCTTGAATCAAGGCGGAAAGGTTAAGGATAATGGTATCTACATCTATATTGCCGACAAAGGCGGATTTTTTGTCCGGTTCGAGAATGAAGTTCATGTAAACCACGCTCTCGTAATTCTCCCTTGCGAATTTCTGGACAATATATGTCTTTCCGCACTGACGTATGCCTTTTATCACAAGAGGTTTCCTGTCCCCGGATGCCTTCCACCCGGCCAAGACTGTTTCTATTTTTCTTCTAAGCATAGTATAATTCTTTTCTTCCCGTGCAAAGTTACACTTTTTATGGCGAATATTGCAAGGTTTGGCACATTTTCCCAAACGAATAAATTTAATAGTGGCACGATTTTTCAAATGAATAAGTAAATTCCACTCCGAAAACATTTACGGAACATAAACAAAGGGTACCATTAAAGAATGTTGGGGAATATACTTGTTTGCAAATTTTTTGTGGCATGACATCTATGTCCATCTTTATTTCTAATCATTATTTGGATATTTGATAAATAATTATTAAACAAATATTTGGCTATATGGTTTATTTATTGTTATTTTGTAGCCGTTATATAATAATGCCAAAATTGGCAAGGTTTTATATGTTTATTAAATATCAAGAGTTATGGCAGAAAACTTGGAAAAAATCCGTCCCGTACTTACCGCTCTTGAAGCAGGCGAAGAGGTCACCTTTCCTATTTCAAGACTGAAAAGCGTGCGTACTCAGGCTTCGGAGCTTGGAGCAATTTATAACCGCCTATTCAAGACAAGGACAGACAGGGAGAAGCAGACAATTACCGTCAGACGTATCAAGTAGCAACCTCAAAATTATGACGTTATTGCATTTTTTAGACCGTTTAATCCCTTATGACACATTCTTGGATGACCTTGCGGCGAGGATTGTGAAGCTGTTGAAGTCAGACCATGACGATCCCGAATTTGTCAGCCAGAGGAAGGCGTATCAGATGTTCGGACGGCGCAATGTCGAAAGATGGAAACGCCAGGGGAAAATCGTGCCCTGCAAACGGCCCGGCAAGGTTGAATACAGGACATCCGAATTACGTTTCTTGCAACGCACTGTACAGGATTACTTTGATGACCATCCGCAAGACGGTCGGAATAAGAAAATAAAGTAATAAACACTTTTATGTTTATATTAAATATCAGAAGTATATAAATATGATATGATATAATATAATGAAAGAATTAAGACCCACATGTGACCCGGATGGAGTTTATTCGGTCAAGCGGACCTGTGCCGAATTAGGCGTAAGCCACAAGACACTAAAAAAATACAGGGACAACGGCTATATCAGTCCGCTTAACCCGGGCAATTCCAGTCGCCCGAAATATTCCGGGCAATCCATCATAGACTGTTGGAATACCCTAATGAAATTATGATTAGTGAAGCAACAATAAGCAAAGTCAGGAACATCAGCTTAGAGGAGGTACTAAATCCTTACGTCAGCCTTAAAAGGAAAGGTTCATCGTTGGTTGGGTTGTGCCCTTTCCATTCGGAAAAGACCCCGTCCTTTACGGTCTCGCCGCAGAAAGGCCTCTACCACTGTTTCGGTTGCAACCGTGGCGGTGACGCCATCTCGTTCATCATGGAGAAGGAGAACCTTTCCTTTATGGATGCGGTAGTGTTCATTGCCAAGAATCACGGCATTGAGGTGGAATACGTGGAAGAGGAACGCAGTGAGGAGGAAACGGCAGAAGCCCGACACAAGGAGTCGTTGCTCATCGCCCTTGAACATATCCAGAAGTTCTTTTTTGACAACCTGAGGCAAGATGCTCCTGAAAGCCGCCAAGCGCGTTACTATGTTTACGGCAGATGGCCGGAAGAGACTTGTGCCATTGCAGGAATAGGTTATGCCCCGAAAGACAGCGGCTTGTTCATGGACTATTGCCGTAAGACTGCCATAAGCGAAGATGCCCTGTTTGAGCTTGGCTTGCTCAAACGCAACGAGGATGGCGGTGCATACGCCATGTTCAGGCAGCGCATCATGATACCCGTCCGTGACAGGTGGGGACGTGTCACCGCCTATACGGCACGGTATATCGGCACGAACCCGAAAGCCCCGAAGTACATTAACTCAGCCACAAGTCCCGTCTATTCCAAAGGTGAAACCCTCTTCGGAATAGACAGGGCAAGCCGTGTGAGAAACGCTAACTACTTCATAGCGGTTGAGGGCGCACCTGACGTACTTCGGATGCAGTCCGTCGGATATGACAACACCGTGGCCGCGCTTGGTACGGCATGGACGGACAGCCAGTTCACGCTTCTAAAGAAGTTTACGAACTCATTGTGCTTCATTCCGGATTCGGACATTGCGGAGGGAAACACTTTCGGCCCCGGCTTCAAAGCGGTCATGGCAAACGGGTCGGCCGCTATCCGAAAGGGATTTCACGTGACGGTCAGGGAATTGCCGTTTGCTAAATCTCCCATTTCA
The DNA here is from genome assembly GCA_944320195.1 of uncultured Prevotella sp. GTDB lineage: Bacteria > Bacteroidota > Bacteroidia > Bacteroidales > Bacteroidaceae > Prevotella. Next base: position 84,248 of record CALUGP010000010.1, read on the forward strand.
GAAGAGGAGCTTCACGCCTTGTACCCTGACGGAATACCAGATGACGCCGTAAGAGAGAAGCCGGTAAAGAATGATGCGGACAGCTACATACGCTCAAAGGAAGATTTCTCCTCGCTTGAAGAAAAACACTTTATCGTCTGGCTGGCACAGAAACGGTTTCTTATTGCGGACTCGTTGGTGGAAGAACGAAAATGCGTGTCGGAGATTGCCGACCTGCTCCGATACGTGGATGACCAGCTCGTTTTTGACCAATGTATTGAACAGCTTTCGAAAATCCACGGCAAGCCTAAGCTGTGGCGCGAGGCCGTGTCCCAGGCACGTGGCGAAGCCCGCAAGAAAAAAGACAGCCTTACCCCGATGGACGAGAGGCAGCGTGACGCCGAACTCCTGCGCCGTTTTGGCCTCTTTGTCCGTGACAACTGCTATTACGCCACACCCGACGATGACGGGGAGCCTATGCGGATTTCCAACTTCATCATGGAACCGCTGTTCCATATCGAGGACGAGAACAACGGAACGCGCATATTCAGAATGCGCAACATGTACAATGTCAGCCGTGTGATAGAACTGAAAGAGTCCGAACTGTGTTCGCTGAGCAACTTCCAGCAGAAAGTCGGCTCGGTGGGCAACTATGTATGGCTGGCCAAGATAGACAAATTAAACAGGGTAAAAGAATACCTATACTCCAAGACAGACACGGCGGAACGTATAAGGAAATTAGGATGGAACGTGGAGGAAGGCTTCTTCGCCTTCGGCAACGGCATATTGGTCGGCGGCACGTTCAAAAAAGTCGACGACCTCGGAATAGTCCGCGGTGTAAATAACAAAGCGTTCTACCTGCCCGGACAGTCCAAAATATACCTGCACAACCGCGAGATATTCCAGTTCGAGCGGTTGATGGTGCATGAGAACCGCAGCGGAGTGAAACTTTATGACTACGTTTCATTATTGATGGATGTGTTCGGAGAGAACGCCACCGTCGCTTTCTGCTACCTGCTGGCCACCCTGTTCCGTGATGTCGTGTTCAAACGTACAAGACATTTTCCCATTCTTAATCTTTTCGGCGAGAAAGGTACGGGCAAGACCACTCTCGCCACTTCCCTCCAGTCCTTCTTCCTGCACGGTGTTGACCCTCCCAACCTCGGCGTTACCTCCGTCCCGGCCATGAACGACCGTGTCTCGCAGGCAGTCAACACCATCGCCGTGTTCGACGAATACAAGAACGACCTCGACATCCGCAAGATAGCCTACCTGAAAGGTCTTTGGGGAGGTGGCGGACAGACCAAGAAGAACACAAGCACTGACGGCATGGCGGCACAGACCATCGTCAGCACAGGCGTAGTTCTTTGCGGCCAGGACAAACCCACGCAGGACATGGCGCTCTACACCCGTGTACTTTTCCTCGCCTTTTCCAAGACCTCCTTCAGTCAGACAGAGAAGAAACGCTATGAAGACTTGGTGGCAATGTGCAATATGGGACTGACGCACCTGACCATTGAGATACTACAACACCGTGAGCTGTTTGAAAAGAACTTCCCGGAAATTTATTCCATTACCAAACGGGAGCTGGCCACGAAACTGGAGAATGAGACAGTGCATGACCGCATCTTCGGAAACTGGGTCATACCGCTGGCCACGTTCCGTACATTGGAAACGGTCATCGACGTGCCTTTCAGCTATTCAGAACTGTTCGACATATCGCTTAGGGGCTTACGCAACCAGAACGAGCTGGCACAGGAAAGCTCCGAGATAGCCGACTTCTGGAACATGTTGCAAGGTTTCCAGACATCAGGGAAGTGCATAGAGAATGCGCATTACCGCATAAGGTACTTAAAATCATTCCGTCCGTTGTCGTCAAAGGAAACGGTCGAGTTCAAGGAGGCACGCCCGATATTGTATCTGAATACGGCAGCCGTTTCTTCGCTGTTCGGTAGCCGTACCATGAACGCTACGGCCAACCGCTCCAACTGGTCAACGGTCATGTCCTACCTGAAATCGCAGCCGTCGTTCCTCGGCCTGAAACAGGACAGGTTTACCATACTTCTGCCCAACGGTCAGCCTGACTATACGGTCGAGTTCGTTAACGGGCAACAGGTCAGGAAAGTTCGGGTAAACCGCCCTAAAGCACTATGTTTTGACTACTTGCAGTTGAAAGACGCTTTCGGACTTGACCTTGAAACGGAGGTGATAACGGATGTTCCAGAAGTGAAAGAAGAAAACAATGATATACCCACCCCATATACCCCCGTACAGAGTGATTTGCCTTTTTAGTCGTTGCCTACGTATTTTATATTTCAAACAGTAGAAAAGCCCACAATCTTATTTTATTGGCAAAATATTTCGACATTTGACAGGAATGATATATTTTTGCAGTATCAAAAATGAATGATATGACAACGAGCGAAAAGATATTGAACTACGCAGCCATGCAAGGCGGGACTTTCAACAGGAAAGACCTTCTTCGCCATATTATAGAAAAAAATCCAGACATCAATGAAGGAGCGGTAGATTTACAGGTAAATCGTTTGTTGTCTTCCGGAGTGCTTAAACGCAGCGGTCGCGGCAAATATATGGTGGATAGAAACAGACTGCCGGAGTTTGTCTATCTTCCTTCAGAGCAGGAACAGGATATATTTTTGAAATTGAAAGCCAAATTCCCGCTTCTTGACATGTGTGTATGGAGTCCTCGGGTGCTGGTTTCATATATGATGCACGTGCCCAACATAGCCTATACATTTGTGGATGTGGAGAAAGACGGAATGGAAACGGTATTTCATGTGTTACAAGACATGAGGCTTGGCAGGAACATACTTTTTTCACCATCAGCCGTCGATTGTGAGCGTTATTTGGCAGGAACAGATTCTATTGTCGTTCGGCAGCTGGTAGGACAGTCGCCATTGACGGAAGTAAATGGCTGCAAGGTGCCGCGCATTGAAAAGATACTTGTTGACGCATTAGGCGATAATGAGTTGTCTTTTGCTGGCGGCTCGGAAATATACAATATATATGAATACGCGTTTGAAAGGAACAATGTGAATAAGAGCAAGCTGCTCAGGTACGCATCACGCCGTAACCGAAAAGAAAAAGTAGAACATATTATAAATACCATAAACAATGATAAATCCCAAAAGTAGAACAATAGAATGGATAACAGAGGCGGCGACGCGTCTGGGAATACGAGACTTTTCATTGGCCGAAAAGACAATCAGGGCATTTTCACTGCTCGAAGCCTTGGCCCGTTCCGGATGCCCTTTCGTGTTCAAAGGCGGAAGTTCTCTTCTGTTGCACTTGAATACAAGCAGGCGACTGTCAATAGATATAGACATTATCTGCCCTCCCGGAACTCAGATAGAGAATTATCTCATGCAGTATGCCGGGGAATACGGCTTTGGCAAGGTGGAGCTTGTTGAGAGGATTGCAAGAACTGATGTGCCCAAACAGCATGCCAAATTCTTTTATGAAGTGAGTTATCCGGGCAATGGAGGCCAGGATAAAATTCTCTTGGATGTGCTGTTTGAGAATATTCATTACAGCAACATTGTTGCCAAACCCATTCAAAGCCCTTTGCTTGCAACGGATGAGCCCCTCGTCATGGTCAATCTGCCGAGTGCCGAGGACTTGCTCGGCGACAAGCTGACAGCTTTTGCCCCTCACACGACGGGGATTCCGTTCTTCAAAGGGGAAAAGAACTGCTCTATGGAAATCATCAAACAACTCTATGATGTGGCGTCTCTCTTTGACATTGTTGACGACTTGTCCGTCACCGAAAAGACTTTCCGCAAGTTCGCCGCGATAGAACTCCGCTACCGTCACTTGAAAGATGATTCCATACAACAAGTTTGTGATGACATCTATCAGACAGCTCTTTGCATATGCCTAAGAGGATTGCACAATCCTGACGAGTATAAGTTGCTGATAGGTGGCATCAATCGTATAAGCAACTTTATCCATAGCGAGAAATACACTCTTGATTCTGCGATTATAAACGCTTCAAAAGCTGCCTATCTGAGCAAACTAATCTGTAAGGGCATTACTGGCATCCGCCACTTCTCTCCTGATAATCAGAATGAACTGATTTCAAAATCATTGAAGGAACCATTGCCAACAAAGCTAAACAAATTAAAGAAAACGCACATGGAAGCGTTTTTCTATTGGTGTGAAATCCAAGATATTTGTTAATGGTTTAGCTATTGGAAAAGCCACGCGACTTTGCCCCTTTTGGCCAAGCAGGATTGTCCCCTTTGGCTACAATATGATTGACCCTTTTG
>CALUGP010000011.1 GCA_944320195.1 uncultured Prevotella sp.
CTATGTGTCAAGAACAAAGCGTCAAGTAAACGCCTTCACATTTTGTCAGTCCTCAATCCCGACCCATAGCCCGCTGTCCCATTTTTAGGATGACAGCCCGGCGTGAGCAGTCTTTCCATACCAAACCCTTTTAAGAGGGATGAGCTTAGAAAGAAGTCAAGGACTGTTGCAAAGATAACCAATTGCATCTTAAATCAAGAAAGAAATATGAAAAAGTTTATTATTGAAGAGCAAGATTGTTTTATTAAGACCAACGGGATAATACGCCTCCCACACTCCCTAAAGTATGGGGAGCAAGCCGTTTCGGTATGCCCGAAACACAAACTTGCTCCCCTCAAAACTCCGTTGGATTGGTTCAGGGTAACTCCGAATTGCTCCCCGTTAATCCGTTCCTTAATTCTCAGAGTTTACGCCATGCTTCGATGTCCTCCCCCATAGGCGGCAAGATGCAGGCGTGCGATGTTCTCCACCAGCCCTGACACGCTCATCCTGCGTTCTCCGAACATGCGGACGATACGGTCAAGGGCATCGCGCGTGGTGCGGCTGAGGAACACGGGCTTGCGATCTTCGATGGCCGGAACAGTGAGGAAGGCTTCCTTGTACTCCTCCAACGATGCCCGTCGCTGCTTGCCGCTGATGCGGCGTACCACCTGCGGAGTTCCATCCGCCTGTTCCGGCACGACTTCATCTGCTTTTTCCTGCACAGCCCCACTTGCCCGTTCCTGCGTGTCGGTAGGCTGGGGTTCCGGCTTCGTGGTTTCCATATTCGGTTGGTTGCCTAAAAAATCCTGCAATGTTGCATCCATACTTTGGCTACCTAAATTTTTCTTCATACTTGTTTAAATTAAATGTTTAACAATAGTGGTCACTGTGCGCACATTTGACCGATTATCGGTTGCAAATGAAACGGCTATAAAACAGACAGTCAAAGAATTGGAAGCTGTGGGGCAACAATGTACGGTTTTGCACTTTACGCATTGCCGGAACGGTTCAGGCTGCGCCGTTTTGCCATTGTGCATGAAATGGGCATTGGGAATTTTAAGGGCTTAATTGGAGCGGTCGGGGCGAATTTTAGGATATGGCTTTTAGGAAACCCGAAGAACATATTTTCGGACGGTATTAGAAACCGAAGAACGCCACGAAGTGCCACGACAACGCCAAATGCTGCCACGCCTTTACGAAACTGTTGGATTATGCCGGACTTCACTTTTCTTTGCATCACGGACGCTTGGAACAGCCGTTACGGGTTCGGCAAACAACGCCACTCCTGACCACTTGCTGCCACAAGCTGCCACCTCATTGCAAATCCATTGTTTCAAGAGTACAACAGATTTACTTTGCAGGCGAAACGGATTATTAACACTAAAATCAGTATAAGAAATGAATGTAGTAATTATTTCGAAAGAAAAGTACGAAGAAATGGTCGGCAAGCTCAACCGCTTATCCGACCGGGTGAATGAAATCCTCCGCACGAGGGAGGGAAAACGGCTCAGCCGCTGGATGGACAACCAAGAGGTCTGCCAACTGTTGCGTATCAGTCCGCGAACCTTGCAGACGCTCCGCGACAACGGCACGCTGGCCTACTCTCAAATCGGACACAAGATTTTCTACAAGCCGGAGGATGTGCAGCGCATCGTCCGCCACGTGGAAGACAGGCGCAAGGATGCCGCATGGCGTGGCAGGACTATTTGATTTACAATCGCTTTACCAATTTTACCCACTAAATCCACTGCAGATTATGAATGACTTGATTCTTGCCGACCGTGAACTGGAGGTCGGCTTCATCGGACAACTGGATGCCCTGTCTGAAGGCATCGAGAGAATGGATGCGAGCCATAAGGCTTCGCCAAGTAGTGAACAATTCCTTACGGACAAGGAAGTATCGGCATGGCTCAAGGTGAGCCGACGTACCTTGCAGGACTACCGCAACAACGGGATGATAGCCTACTATCAGTTGGGCGGAAAAATCCTGTACAAGGAATCGGACATCGAAAAGCTGCTGATGAGCGGCTATCGGAATGCCTACCGCTTGGAAACGTAAAACCGAACGTGCAAAAACAAAGAAAGCCGATGGGTGGACAATTCACTTGTCGCCATCGGCTTTCTTTGCGTAATGCCATATCCTGACACTAACACATACACCGTGGATTGGCTACGGACAGCGAAAAGAACAAATGGATGGGTTTCTCCCTATTGGACGCATACAGTCTTTCCATGACGAACTTTCGGAAAGCCATTGCCTCACGGCTTCGCAACCTGAACGCTATGGCTACCACCATTTCAAGGCTGTAAACATCGTAGCTTATCCCGTTGTCTTGTCTGACGTGCCGCACCGTTTCCTCTTCCGACAATTCCTCGTTCTTGTAAATGGCAGCAATAGCCTTACGGATGTAACAGCCAAACACATTGAACGCATCGGACATTTCCTGTTGCGTCATCCATACGGGAGCGGTCGGCATCGTGACCGCCCCGTTTTCACTGATTGTAATGATTCCCCTGTCCATAGTCCTTATCTTGTATTAGAAAGTACATTCCGTACATTGATCATATCACGCAAAATGGAACTGTCCAACACACGGGCGTAGTGCTGTGTCATTTTTATATTGGAGTGACCGAGCATCTTAGCCACATTCTCTATGCTCACACCATTGGCGAGGCAGACCGAGGTCGCATACGAGTGCCGCGCGGCGTGAGTGGTTAAGTTCTTCTTTATCAGGCATAAATCGGCTATCTCTTTCAGGTAGCTGTTCATCCTCTGGTTGCATGGAACAGGCAGCAATACATTTCTCTTCTGGCAAATGGGATGGTCGGCATACTTGCGGAGAATTTCCAAAGGAATGTCAAGCAAAGGGATGTTGCACATGTTCTTTGTTTTTTGCCGTGTCTTGCGAATCCACAGGTTGCCACTTGCGTCCTCTACAATATGTTCAGGAGAAAGTTGCTGTACATCAATGAACGCCAACCCGGTGAACGCTGCAAAGATAAAGACATCACGCACGATTCGGATGCGCTCCAATGGAAAGTCTTTGTGATAGATGGTCAGCAATTCGTCCATCGTCAGAAACTCACGTACAACCTCCTTCTCATGGAACTTGATACCAACAAACGGGTCTTTGGCAATCCATTCATTAGCTAATGCCAAATTGGTGATTTTCTTCAAGCATTTCATGTAACGGATAACGGTATTCTGTTGGCAGGACTTTTCCGTTTTGAGATAGAACTCAAAGGCACGAACCAACTCACCGTTGATTTCCGTCAGCGGTAAATCCTCCTTCCCGTATTTCTGCTTGATGAGTTCCGCAAGATAGCGTTTGCAGCTTTCATAGCGGCGGACGGTAATCAGCGCATAGTCTTTCCCCACGAGGGCGCGGCATTGGTCGTTATGTTCCTGTATGGTGCCGATGAGGGTGCGGACTTCTTCCGGCTCTTTGTCCTGCCCGAAGAACTTCTCCTGCAACAGACGGGCGGTAATGGGTTGCCGTTGTTCTTCCAATTCATTGAAGATTTGGTGGAGCTTGATTTTGGCATCCTCGATGTAGGCATTCAAGTCGCATGATTTGCGACTTTTTCCACGGGCACACTCCTTTGCCTGATTCCATGAGGCAGGGTCAATGCTCTTGCGGATGTTGGTTTCCACTCGCGCACCATTCACGGTGATGCGCATACACACGGAGGCTTCTCCGTTTTTCAACAGTTTGGCTTTCTTTATGAAGAAAAGCACATTGAACGAGTTTCTTTTCATTTTTCCTACAATTTTTAGTGGGACAAAAGTAGGAAACCATCCGCGTTTTCTTGATACGCAAAACATTGCAAATCAGTGAGAAAGAATCACGTTCGGTGGAGATTTTCGCTCCACCTTTTTCGCTCCACCTTTTGGAACACTGGGAGCGGTCATATTCCGCACTTTTTTGCGTTTTGCGGAAAAACAAAAACTCCCAATTTCGCGTGGAAATCAGGAGTTTACTGTCTTTTGCTTTTCTTCAAAGTGGTACCACCAGGAATCGAACCGGGGACACAAGGATTTTCAGTCCTTTGCTCTACCAACTGAGCTATGGCACCATCATTATTGCTTTTTGCGAGTGCAAAGATAGGTGTTTTTTGTTAACCACGCAAATTTTTGAACATTTTTCTTGCCAAAAATGCACGAGTTTCAGAATTTTGCTGTATCTTTGCACCCGCAAATCGGGATTTAGCGCAGTTGGTAGCGCACTACGTTCGGGACGTAGGGGTCGCTGGTTCGAGTCCAGTAATCCCGACGGCAAGCGGTGGAAAGGCAACTACTTTCCACCGCTTTTTTAGTTTCCGGCTGTTCGTTCGGGCTGTGTCCACGCAGCGTACAACGACAGTTTCCATGGTATTTCCGGGTTTACGCCATGATGTCTCACGGCTGTCTTAAAAGCGTTCACTTATCGCTTCTGCAACGCATTGAGAGTCAATGCGTTGCAAAAGGCCGTCTTTTGAGGTGCAAAAGGCGATCTTTTAGACGATAAAAAGCGGCCTTCCGCAAGACGAAAGGCCGCATATCGGAAATGGCCAAGGCTATGCCCGTGAGGCCGGTGGGAACCGGGAGAGCCGAGAGAAACGGGGATACAGGGAAAAGCTGCCGGACTTTTCACTCTTCACTCTTCGCCCTCCATTGGCTTGCCTACGGATTCTTCGCCCTTCATTTTAAGCTCCGCGCTTACAGTTCGTGCAGTTCCTTGAGCTTGGCGGCGAGCTTTTCTATCATGACCGTAGACATCACGACTTGTCCCTGGCGGTCTATGATGTACATTGCAGGTATCCACTTGACGTTGTAGAGCCGCGACACTTCGGTCTGTTTCCATTTTTTCAGTTCGCTAAGGTGCAGCCAGTCCATATTGTTCGAGTCTATGCAACGTGTCCAGTTGTCTTTCTTGTCATCGAACGACACGCTGACGAACCTGACGTTGCGCCCGTACTTGTCGTGGAGCCGCTTCATTGCAGGAATGTCCTTGCGGCAGTCTGGACACCACGACGCCCAGAAGTCGAGCACCACGTAGCTGCCGCGCATTGACGAGAGGCTGTGGCGCGTGCCGTCGGGGGCTGGCAGGGTGAAGTCGGGAGCCTGCGTGCCTGGCTGCAGCAGGTCTTTTGCGTAGAGTGAATCGGCGTCCTGAGCCAGCGCGGGAAAGGCGCAGACAAGGATCAGCAAAACTGAAATGATGATGCGTTTGGTTGTCATAACATTATTTATTATTAGATAAATCGGTTTAATGGGAGGGCTGTGAGAACTGTGAGAATTGGGAGGACTGGGACAAGGTGATGGATTTTTCACTCTTCACTCTCAATTCTTCCCCCTTGACTCTCCGCTCTTAACTTTCCGCGTGTCCGCCCCCCACATCATCTTCTCGCGCAGGGTGGAGAAATAACTGCGGCCGTTGCGCTTCACGATTTTCACCATGTACGGAGCCTTTCTTATGACGAGGCGCGTGCCTTCGCCGCATTTCTCAGACTGTCCGTCGACGGCTATGAGGAAGTTGTGGCTGCGGCTCTCCACGGAGAGTTCTATCTCCATGTCGTCGGGCAGCACCACGGGGCGTATGTTTAGGCTGTGGGGCGCCACCGGCGTGAGGCACACCGTGCCCGTGCGCGGCACGATTATGGGTCCGCCGTTTGACAGGGAGTAGGCCGTGGAGCCGGTCGGGGTTGAGACGATGAGCCCGTCTGCCTGGTAAGTGACGAGGTATTCGCCGTTCACCTTGGCGTGTATGGTTATCATGGACGCGTTGTCGCGCTTGAGCACGGCTATGTCGTTGAGCGCGTGGCAGGGTTCCTGCAGCGGCTTGCCGTCGGCCTCCGCCATGATTGCGGTGTGTTCCTCGATTGAATACGAGCCTTCATACAGCGAGCTTATGGCCGTCTCTATCTCGCCGGGCGACACGTCGGCAAGAAAGCCCAGCCGCCCCATGTTGACACCGAGAAGGGGTATGCCCTTGCCGCCCACGTGGGACGCGGCGCGTAACAATGTGCCGTCGCCGCCCATGGAGATGACGAAGTCGGCCGTGAAGTCGCCGTCGGCGAACACCTCCGCGCCGCCGCCGTCCACCTTGCCCGTGGCCACGAGGAAGTCGTAAAACTGTTTCTCGAAGCACACCTCGGCCCCGTGCGCGGCCAGGCAGGCCATTATCTTACGCACGCTGGCCGACTTGCGGCTCTGGTATATGTTGCCGAACAGCGCGAATTTCAATTTGCGTGATGCCATAAATTTGAGCTTTTAAATTTCTTTTTCACCGCGCGATGCTTGGAAATGCCAAACATTTTGTAACTTTGCCGATGAATAAACCACGGCAAAAATACACATTTTGCCGAACAAAGGACGCTGTAAAGCTAATAAAAGTGTAAAAAATGACGAAATTAAGCGTAAACATCAACAAGGTGGCCACGATACGCAACGCACGCGGAGGCAACAATCCCGACGTGCTGCAAGTGGCCATGGACTGCGAGAAGTTTGGCGCACAAGGCATTACCGTACACCCACGCCCCGACGAAAGGCACATCCGCTACAGCGACGTAAGGGCCATAAGGCCGCTCGTAACGACCGAGATGAACATCGAGGGCAACCCCATCGCCAAGTTCACCGGCCTCGTGCTGGAAGTGCGCCCCACGCAAGTGACGCTTGTGCCCGACGCCGAGAACCAGATAACGAGCAACCACGGATGGGACACGAAGGCCAACCACGCGCAGCTCACCGACGTGATAGGACGCTTCAAGGAGGCTGGCATCAGGACATCGGTGTTCGTCGATGCCGACCCTGAGATGGTCTTCGCCGCCAAGGAATGCGGAGCCGACAGGGTGGAACTCTACACCGAGCCTTACGCGTCGGGCTACGACGCAAACCGCGAAGAAGCCATCAAGCCGTTCATAGAAGCGGCCAAGGCCGCACGCGAAGCAGGCCTCGGCCTCAACGCCGGGCACGACCTCAGCCTCGCGAACCTGCACTTCTACCACCAGAACATACCTTGGACAGACGAGGTAAGCATAGGGCACGCGCTCATCTGCGACGCCCTCTACATGGGGCTTCACGCCACAATACAAGCTTACCTTGAATGCCTCAAATGACAAATAACAACCAAATAAAACACTACTCGACATGGCTAAAGTTTATGAATTCCTCGCCACAGGCTTCGAAGACATTGAGGCCCTCATACCGTTAGACATAATGCGCCGCGCAGGCGTTGACTTCAAGACAGTCAGCGTGACCGGAGAACTCATCGTGGAAAGCGCCCACGGCGTAGGCATAAAGGCCGACATGCTCATAGAAGACACCGACTTCAGCGACGCTGATCTCATCATGCTGCCCGGCGGACTGCCCGGAGCGACCAACCTAAACGCCCACAACGGCGTGAAGAAAGCCGTCGTAGAGCATAACGCACGCGGCAAGATGATAGGCGCGATATGCGCCGCTCCTATGGTGCTTGGCGGATTGGGCCTGCTGCAAGGCCGCCGCGCGACATGCTATCCGGGCTTCGAGAAACACCTGGAAGGCGCGGAATACACCCACGAACTGTGCACCGTGGACGGCAACATAACCACAGGCGAAGGCCCCGCGGCCGCCCTGCCCTATGCATACACGCTGCTCGCTGCGCTCACCGACAGGCAAACCGCCGACCAGGTAGCCGAAGGCATGATGTACAAACACCTCATGCTGAGATAAAGCGGAATGGGTGACGAGCGGCAAGCAGACAAGAAACGAGCCATACCCGAATGTCCGCAAACTCGTCACCCACCAACTAAAAAACAAAAAAACATGGATTACACGATAATAGTGGCCGGAGGCAAGGGCACAAGAATGGGCGCAAACTTACCCAAACAGTTCCTTCCCGTAAACGGACTGCCCGTGCTCATGCAGACAATCAAACGCTTCAGGGAATACAACAACGACCTTGAAATAATACTCGTGCTGCCCAAAGACCAGCACGAATACTGGTACGAGCTGTGCAAGAAACACCGCTTCACAGCCGCTTACGCCGTTGCCGATGGCGGCGAGACACGCTTCCACTCGGTAAAAAACGGACTAAGCATGATACCAGACGACGCAGAAGGCATTGTAGGCATCCACGACGGAGTGCGCCCCTTCCCGTCAGTCGAGGTGATAAGAAACTGCTACGAAACGGCGCGCACGGCCAAAGCGGTGGTTCCGGTGATACCTGTGGTAGAAACATTGATACACATCGATGACAACGGTAAGCCCGCACCGGTGCCGAGAGACTGCTACCGGTTGGTGCAGACACCGCAAACCTTCGACATACAGTTGCTCAAACGCGCCTACACACAGCCTTACCAAGACAGTTTCACAGACGACGCTTCGGTCGTAGACAACCTCGGACAACAGATAACCCTTATCGACGGGAACCGCGAGAACATAAAAATCACGACACCTTTCGACCTCCGCATGGCGCGCATCCTGGCCTGACGGCCACACAAAACACAAAACAAAGACGAACAACCTTAAAACCTTAGAACAGTTAAACCCGACAATACAGAAGGTCAATGCTTGACATTTTAGACCAAGACATACAGTTCCTTCCCGGAGTGGGGCCGCGACGCAAGGCCCTGCTTGAGAAAGAACTGGGAATAAAGACGTACAAAGACCTTCTGGAATACTATCCTTACAAGTACGTAGACCGCAGCCGCGTCTACCGCATCAGCGAACTTTCAGCCGACACTACGTTCGTACAGATAAGGGCGAAAATCCTTAGTTTCGAGACGTTTGACATGGGAGCGCACCGCACCAGGCTCGTAGCTCATGTGTCTGACGGCACCGGCGTGGCCGACATCGTGTGGTTCTCAGGGGCCAAATACATGCTGACTCATCTCAGCACAAGCACACCCTACATAATCTTCGGCCGCCCCACGGTGTACGGCGGACGCTTCCAGTTCGCCCATCCCGACATCGACCCCGCCGCCGAACTACAGCTTTCGCAGATGGGCCTGCAGCCTTATTACGTCACGACAGACAAGATGAAGAAGGCCGGAATGAACTCGCGGGCCGTTGAAAAGCTGATAAAGACCTTGCTCGACAACATGAAAGAGCCGCTGGCCGAGACCCTTCCACCTTTCATAACGCAGCCTTTAAAGCTCATTCCGCGAGACGAAGCCTTCCGTAAAAAGCACTGTCCGAAGATAAACGATGACATCAAGCAGGCCGACTACCGCCTTAAGTTCGAGGAACTTTTCTACGTACAGCTCAACATCCTGCGCTACACGAGCGACCGCAAGCGCAAATACCGAGGCTACATGTTCGCCAGCGTAGGCAAGACTTTCAACGACTTTTACTTCCACAACCTGCCTTTTCCGCTCACGGGGGCGCAGAAACGCGTGATAAAAGAGATAAGGAAAGACATGGGCAGCGGCCGGCAGATGAACCGCCTGCTGCAGGGCGACGTTGGCAGCGGCAAGACTTTGGTAGCCCTCATGTCGATGCTCATAGCCCTGGACAACGGCTTCCAGGCCTGCATCATGGCTCCCACGGAAATCCTTGCGGAGCAACACCTTGGCACGATAACGTCATTCCTGCACGGCCTGGACGTCCGCGTGGAGCTGCTTACTGGCATGGTGAAAGGCAAGCGGCGGCGCGACGTGCTCGAAGGACTGGCCGACGGAAGCGTGAACATACTCGTAGGAACGCACGCCGTGATAGAAGACAGCGTACAGTTCGCGCGTCTCGGTTTCGTGGTAATCGACGAACAGCACCGCTTCGGGGTAGTACAGAGGGCTAAACTGTGGAACAAGAGCGGCAATCCTCCACACGTCTTGGTGATGACGGCCACGCCCATTCCGCGCACGTTGGCCATGACCATATACGGCGACCTCGACGTAAGCGTAATCGACGAGCTGCCTCCGGGACGCAAGCCGGTGGAGACTTTGCACAAATACGACGACCAGACGACAAGCCTTTACGCCGGAATACGCCGCCAGCTGAACGCCGGACGGCAGGCATACATCGTGTTTCCGCTGATCAAGGAGAGCGAGAAGATAGACTTGAAAAACCTCGAAGAGGGCTACGAGCAACTGAGCGAGGCGTTTCCGGAATTCAGGCTCGGCAAGGTACACGGCCGCATGAAGCCGGCCGAAAAGGAAGAGGAGATGCGCCGGTTCGTAAGCCGTGAGACACAGATACTTGTCGCAACGACGGTCATCGAGGTGGGAGTGAACGTGCCGAACGCATCCATCATGGTGATAATCAACGCCGAGCGCTTCGGCCTTTCGCAGCTCCACCAGCTGCGCGGACGCGTCGGGCGAGGAGCGGAACAGTCGTTCTGCATACTCGTGACGAAACGCAAGCTGACCGAGGAAACGCGCAAACGCATCGACATAATGTGCGCCACAAACGACGGCTTCCGCATCGCCGAGGCCGACCTTAAGCTGCGCGGACCGGGCGACCTGGAAGGAACACAGCAGAGCGGAATGGCCTTCGACCTGAAAATAGCCAACATAGCGAAGGACGGACAACTAATCCAGTTGGCGCGCGAGGAGGCACAGAAAATCATCGACAACGACCCGTTGTGCCAAAAGAACGAGTATTCCGTGCTGTGGCGCAGGCTCGACGCGCTGCGCAAAAACAACGTTTACTTCGGCGCGATTTCGTAGAACGAACAATCAACCACCCTTTGTAGGGACATAATTAGCTTAACGCTGACCTTTGGTTCATTATGTCCACACGTTTCGTAAGAAACGTATTACACTGACATTCATATATTTATACGCCCCTTCGTGGCGTACGGACATAATGAACCAAAGGTCAGCGTTAAGCTAATTATGTCCCTACAAAGGATGTGTCTTGTGCCGAATTTACATTAAGACAAAGCTTACCTAAACAGTAAGCGTATTCACATACCACCTTATTTCATTGCCGTCATACCTGTCAACGGCAACCTGCGCGGCAACACCCGGAGGCAACTGAGGCGCGCGCGTGCCGTCTTCCACAGTGCGCGGCGACACCTCTTCGCGTATCTCGTCCCACCATTCGGGATTTTCAAGGAAACGCCGGTGGGTCTCCGCACCGCCCTCCACGATGAGGCTCTGCACTCCTTTGTCATATAAATAGGTAAAGAGCTGGGGGATGACGGGCTGCGTGAAGTCCACCGACGGGTCAAACGGATGGTTGCGGTCGATTACTATGCGCAGAGGGTCGGGGCCGCTCCAGTGGCGCACGTTCAGGCGCGGCGCGTCGCGCTCAGCCGTCACACGGCCTACGAGTATGGCGTCATACTCGGCACGCAGCTTGTGTGAAAGCATCTGAGTGAACGGCGTAGAGAGCATCACGGGTTTGAAATTGTCGTCAATGAAGCCGTCGGCCGAGCGACACCATTTGAGCAACACGTAAGGACGGCGCCTGCTGTTGAACGTCATGAAACGCTTGTTCAGCTCCAGGCACTCACGTTCCATCACGCCGACGGCCACCTCTATGCCGGCGTCGCGCAACTTCTGCACGCCCCGCCCCTGCACCTTGGCGAACGGGTCGATACATCCAACGACAACCCTCCTCACCCCTTTCTTTATAATGAGGTCGGCGCATGGCGGCGTGCGGCCGTAATGCGAGCACGGTTCGAGGCTGACGTACATCGTGGCCGACGGCAGCAGCCGTTCGTCTTCGGGCTTTACCGACGCGAAGGCGTTGACCTCGGCATGCCCCTGGCCGCACCTTACGTGGTAGCCCTCACCTATTATGCGCCCGTCTTCGGCCACTATCACCGCGCCCACCATCGGGTTGGGGCGCGCCAAGAGCAGTCCGTTGGCCGCCAGCTGGAGGCAGCGGCGCATGTAAAATATGTCCTTTTCAAGCTGTTCCATAATGCAAAATTAATGAATAATGAATAATGAATAATGAACAATGAATAATTTTAATGCAGACTGGAAGCGTTAAATTTTCACAAAACAAGGTGACAGACAGAACAACGTATGCCATTTGTCATTATCTTTGCAATATCAAAATGATATCACAAAGAGTATTAACCAAAACATAAAAGAACGATGGAAAACCAGGAATTCACATTCGCAGGCAAGACCTTGAACGGCATTGCCATGCTCATCTTCAACCTTCTTGTCTACGTAGTGGGCATCGGCCTCATCGTGCTGGCGTGCGCAACGTTCAGCGGCGGAGTGGCCGCTGCGGCCGGAACGGGCGGCGGCGTGCTTGTGTTCGCCAACCTTTTCGTCAGTTGCGGCTTCTTGCTCGTAGAGCCAGGCGAAGCCCGCGTGATGATGTTCTTCGGCAAATACCGGGGCACGTTCACCCGTGCTGGCTACTATTGGGTCAACCCCTTCCTCACGGCGAAGAAGCTCTCGCTGCGCGCGCGCAACCTCGACGCAGAGCCTATCAAGGTGAACGACAAGACGGGCAACCCCGTAATGATTGGCATGGTGCTCGTTTGGAAGCTGAAAGACACGTACAAGGCTATGTTTGAAATCGACTCGCAGACCATGGCGGAGTCAAAGGCGGCCACCGACGCGGCGGCTGCCGGAGCCAAGACGGCCAACATAATGAACGCCTTTGAGAAGTTCGTGCGCATACAGGCGGACGCCGCCCTGCGCCAGGTGGCCGGCCAATACGCCTACGACGACGGCGAACAGGAGGGGCACGAGCTGACCTTGCGCGACGGCAGCGACGAGATAAACAAGGAGCTTGAGCAGAAAATCGACGAGCGTCTGGCCATGGCCGGCATCGAGGTTATCGAGGCGCGCATCAACTACTTGGCCTATGCGCCCGAGATTGCGGCCGTGATGCTGCGCCGACAGCAGGCCACGGCAATCATCGCCGCACGCGAGAAAATCGTAGAGGGAGCGGTCTCGATGGTGAAGATGGCTCTCGACAAGCTCTCCACCGAGGAAATAGTAGAGCTTGACGAGGAGAAGAAGGCCGCCATGGTAAGCAACCTCTTGGTGGTTCTCTGCGGCGACGACACGGCGCAGCCTGTAATCAACACGGGCACAATATACCAGTGAGTCAATTCATAATTCATAATGCATAATTCATAATTGGGCTGCGCATAAATCCGCAATCATGGCCTTTGGCTTTATGTTTTCAAATCCAAATGAATGAAGGCGCAGCCTAATTATGAATTATGCATTATGAATTATGAATTAAAAAGACGGCAAACAGCCCTGCGAAAGGTGGCCTTTCAGGCTGTAAAAGACCACCTTTTAGAGGCTAAAAGACGGTCTTTCGCAAAGCCGTCAGCAACACATTGACAATCAGTTAGTTATCTTTATGCATACAACCATGGTATTCCGTAAAAGAAAAAAGCGGACAAAAACGATGTCGTTCAGCCGCAACCCCAAGGTGGATGGTGTGGTTGATTTGGCCTTCGGACTGCCGCTGGCCGCGCTGTGGCTGCTGCGCTGCCATGAGCTGGACTGCTGGACCAACGGCACGACAATCATCTCATACATCTATCTGGTGTTCATCATCTTCGGCGGAGCGTACAAGCTGTTGTTCCGCCACGGGGCAATAAAAGACGAGGTGACGCTCGGCGGCTTCTACAACCGCATGTACCTGCGTCTCGGGTGGTGGTTCTTGCCGGTGGGGCTGGCGGCGTGCGTCATGGTTTTCACAGCTGCCGTGCTGTTACTTACGTCAATAGACAGTGGTTTCACGGAACTTCCCATTGACGGCCTCCGCCATGTCTCAACGGCGTTCGCGTGGGCTTTGATGGCGATGATGTACGCCATAGTGACTCGGTATTTCAGCTTCCGCGAGTATTACCGCTCGCCGGAATTCCAACAGTCGCAGGCCGAAGGAATGGCTGATGAAAGGCGCATCTGACTTGCCTTGCCACTCATAACTTGTCAACTTGTCTGCTTTTAAGATGAAAAAGGAGAATAAACAAAAAAGCTTCATCCTGCGCATGGACGAGGACATGATGGCCGCCGTGGAGAAATGGGCGGCCGACGAGTTCCGTTCCGTCAACGGACAGCTGCAATGGATAATAGCCGAAGCCCTGCGAAAGCATGGCCGCATGCCGAAGAAACGCCGCCCCGCGGAGGACGGCGGAAAGGAGGACGGCCAATGACTTACCGCGAACTGTGGCACAGCCTGGTGCCGCTCTACGGCAAAGGGGAGGCGCGCGCCGTTACGGACTACGTGCTCGACGTGTACTTCGGACTGTCTAAGGCCGACGTGATGTGCGGTGCCGTGGAGGACATGGTAGCCGAGAAGCAGGCCGAACTCTACCGCCTGTTCCTCCGCCTGCTGCAAGGCGAGCCGGTGCAATACGTCGTAGGCCGCGCCGAATTTGGCGGCCGGTGGTTCTTTGTGCGCCCCGGCGTGCTCATACCGAGACCCGAAACTGAGGAGCTTTGTACCCTCATAACATCAGAATGGAAAGAAAAGAAGGACGCAAACGTGCTCGACATAGGCACGGGCAGCGGCTGCATAGCCATAACCCTAGCACTCGACATGCCGCAAAGCCACGTCACCGCATGGGACATATCGCAAGACGCACTAGCCGTAGCGCAGGCCAACGCGCGGCGACTCGGCGCTGACTTGAAGTTTGAACGCCGCGACGCGCTGGCCTTGCAACCGCGAGGCGAAGAGTGGGACGTCATCGTATCAAACCCTCCATACATATGTAATAAAGAGAAAAAGGACATGACCGCCAACGTGCTCGACCAC
This sequence comes from uncultured Prevotella sp., assembly GCA_944320195.1. Taxonomy (GTDB): domain Bacteria; phylum Bacteroidota; class Bacteroidia; order Bacteroidales; family Bacteroidaceae; genus Prevotella. Next base: position 14,636 of record CALUGP010000011.1, read on the forward strand.
GAACCGCACTCCGCCCTGTTCGTTCCTGACGACCGGCCGCTGCTCTTCTACACCGCAATCACGCGCTACGCGCACTCCACCCTGCGGCCAGGCGGCGCGCTTTACTTCGAGCTTAACCCCCTGTATGCGGACCAGACGGCCGACATGGCGCGGCAAACGGGCTTCGCGGAAGTGGCCGTAAAAAACGACATGTATGGCAAGAAGAGGATGATGAAGGCGGTAAAGCACCCACCCCAGCCCTCCCAAAGGGAGGGAGCTTAATTACTCTCGCATCCTGTCCCGGCACTCCCAGTCCTCCCAGCACTCCCAGTCCACCAATCAAAATACCACCAATGAAAAAAGAATTGACCGAAGAACAACTGTTCAACCGCCTCTCCGCGCTCTGCGCCAGGGCAGAACACTGCAGCCAGGAGATGGCCGCAAAGATGCGCCTTTGGCAGGTGCCTGACGACGTGCAGCAACGTGTCATCGAACGACTGACGAAAGAACGCTACATAGACGACGGCCGGTATGCCCGCGCCTACGTGCACGACAAGGTGCGGTATGCCAAATGGGGGCGGCGCAAGATAGAGCAGGCACTCTACATGAAGCGCATTCCCGACGATGCCATAGCCGCCGCCTTGGGCGAGGTTGACCAGTCGGAGTACATCGAAATACTGCGCCCCATGCTGCAGGCGAAGGCTAAAAGCATCAAAGCCGACAGCCAGTATGAGCTTGAGATGAAGCTGATGCGCTTCGCCGCAGGCCGCGGTTTCAGCGTGGAAGAGGTGAAGGCGGCCATGCGTTGACGCACATACATTTTGCGATTGACGGTCTTTCGCCTTGTAAAAGGCCGTCAATCGCGAGCTAAAAGGCCGTGTTTTGCAATGCAAAACACGGCCTTTTGCAGCGTCATATATAAACCGTTGATTGTCAATAAGTTACAAAACGGCAAAAGACTGGTTATGACTTGTTAAATGCCACATCCTTTGTAGGGGCATAATTTAACGAAGTTCGGCATAAGGATGCCGTGATTGTAATATCGCTTCAAGCGGCGTTTGCATTTTGTCATTCCGCGCTCCGACGCGGAATCCAGTGTAAACAGCCTTGTTTTTGCCTTGTTTGTGTACTGGATTCCGCGTCGGAGCGCGGAATGACAAAATGCCACTGACCGCTTGGATAATGATTATAACAGTAATAGTTTTATACCGAACTTCGTTAAATTATGTCCCTACAAAGGATGCGGCATTTTATTATTACTTGACTAAAAGGAGGACACCATATCACAAAAAACTGCGGACGAACCTTAAAATCACGCATACGAGTGCATTCCCCCGAGGTAATAGTTCACGCCGAAGTATGTCATCACGATGGTGAGGAACGCCAGGGCCATGAACGCATGGTAGCCTAAGTGGCGGCGGAGGAAGGGCAGCGACGCGTCGTGCGCCGCCACGGCGTAGACCATCAAGGTAATTAACCCCCACACTTCCTTGGCGTCCCAGTTCCAGTAAGCACCCCAAGAAACGTTTGCCCACACGGCTCCGACGAATATTCCGATGCAGAGCAGCGCGAGCGCGGGATATAGCATGAGGCGCGAAAGCAGCGCGAGCCGCCCGGTCTGGTCGGCCAGTCCCGTGGCGTCGCGCCCACGGAAGATGCGCAGCAGCAATGCCGTGACGGCGCAGAGGAACGTGAGCGAAAGCAGCGCGAAGGCCGCCATGATGACCGACACGTGCAGGGAGAGCAGCGGAGAGTTGAGCACCGGCATCAAGTGTGATATCTGCGGGTCCATGTAACTGATGTGGGAAACAAGCAGAAAGAAGCCAGACAGCAGCAGGCCCAGCGGCAACGCTATGCGGAAACGGCAAGATGCGGCAAGCGCGGCGAGCGTCACGAGCCATGCCAGCAGCAGCATCGTCTCGTAGCCGTTGCCCATTGGCGCGCGCCCGGAGGCCACCCAGCGCAATGCGAGACACAGCGTGAGGGCAAGCAGCGAAAGGCAACCAAGCGCCGCACCGGCGGCATAAACAGTGCCCAGCGTCCTCCCGGCTCTCCAATAACTCACAGCTCTCCCAGCCTTCCCGAGCATCCCCACCATGACGACCGCCATCATTACGACGCCCAGCGCAAGGTTTACCATAAACAAAATCGTGGCGAACGGCACGGCGTTGAGCGTCCTCTCGGCCTTCACACGCACGCCGGACGGCAGCGAGGAGCCTGCGTTTTTCTCCTGGTAAACAAGCATCTTGTCGAGTATGCGGCCAACGTTGACCGTGCGCCCGGCATGCACTTCCTCGTTGAGCAGCGAGAACACGTTGGCAATATAGGCGCGTTCCGCGTCGCCTACGAGCGTGTCCGTGATGTTGTCTGTCGGCGCGTACCACTGCGTCATGCCGCCGCGCGTCACGGGAAACACCTTCAGCAGCTCGCCGCGCCTCAGCCGCATGAGCATCATCAGGCGGTCGTCCATCTCTGCGGCCTGCCTGTGCAGCTTGTCCGTTTGCCCCTGGTAATACTCGCGTATGTACGGGCCGAGGATGTATCCGCCCATCAACGGGTTGAAAAACGTGTTCACCGTGCACCGCGCGGGCAGCTGCAACGCGTCGCGCAAAGCCCCGTTTTTCACCTTCATGAGCGGCTCGGCGCTCCACTCGTCGCCGTAGAATATGAATCCGGTGAGCACCTGCTCGGCCGTCATTCCATTGTAGCTTGACGCTCCGGTGAGCTTCTTCGTGAAGTCAACGGCAAACGTCTGCACCGGGCACACGCGCCCGTTGTACACCATGAAGAGCCTCCCGAACTTGTCGGCGGTCTCCCGTGGCAGCGCGTTCAACGCCTTTGCGTTTACGGAAAAACATGCAAAGAGCACGGCGCAGAGCGCCCCTTTCCGCAAAAGAGGACTGCGCAGCAGGCGGCGGAAACGGCCTTTCGGGTCGCAGAGCGTCCACACGAGCGCGGCAAACAGCAGCGCGTAGCCGGCGTAAGTGACAGGTATGCCCCAGGGGTCGCAGTTCACCGCGAGCACGCTGCCCAGCCCGTCGCGGTCATAAGAAGCCTGATAGAAGCGCAGCGAGCCATGCTCATAGATTTTGTTCATCGACACCTCGCCCTGCGTCTCGCGGCCTTCGCCGCTCACGGTGAAGCGCGACGTGTAGTCGGCCTCGGCCTGCGTGCCCTCGTGATAGCTCACGATGAACGTGTCGAGGCGCATCGTGAAGGGCAGCTTCTCCTCGCTTACGTCGCCATTCCTGTCAAGTTTATAGAATGTGTCGACGGCAAGTCCGCTCCTCAGGTGCACCCGTCCGCGCCACGCCGACACATGAGTGAGCAGCGCGCCGGCCAGGATTAGCAGCAGCGCAAGGTGAAGCGCGAGCACTGAAAGACGGCGCACGCGGCGGCGCACTATGTACATCACGGCGGCGACGGCCAGCAAAGCCCACAACGCCGTGAACCACCACGAGCCGTAAACGGCCATGTGCACGAAATCAGTGCCGCGGCTTTTCTCGATGAAAGTGGCGGCGGCCATGGTGGCAATCACCAATACATATAAGGTGAAAACTATATGCTTAATCACCCTTACACCCACCCCAGCCCTCCCAAAGGGAGGGAGCTTGACATGCTTTGTCATCCTTTTCGTTTTTGTCTGTTATTTCCCTATTTTATAAAAGACGGTAAATTGGCTTGCAAAAGGCCATGTTTTGCAGACCAAAAGGCCGTCTTTCAGGTTCTAAAAGACGGCCTTTTGGAAAACGCCTGGTTGTCAGGCAGTTAGGCGCTTGGCATAAGGGATAAGCCCGATAAGCCTGGTTAGCCTGATACGCAGCCCGTGTGCCGCAGCGGCGCATCCGGCTTATCGGGCTTATCAGCCCCATTAGCCTTATCCTTAATCTTTGCTTATCGGGCTTATCAGGCCCATCTCTTTCATTATATCGACTGCAAGAACTTCACCACGGCGTCCCTGTCTTTCTTCGGCAGATTGTAGAATTTCTCCGCCGACTCGTAGGCGTGGCTCTGCTTGCTGTACGCGTGCCACATGATGGCCTCAACCTCGTTGCGTGCGCGGCAGTCGTGCAGGCGGTCCTCCGCGCCGGTGTTCACGCGCGAGAGTCCGCGCCCCCAGAGCGGCGTGGTGCGGCACCACGAGCCGTGAATGTCGTTCTTCATGTACAGTTTGTGCTGCATCATGTCGCTGTACGGCCATATAGTCTGGTTCTGGTAGCGCGGCAGCTTTCGGTCGGCTATGCACTCGGGAGTCCAGTAATTGTCGTCGCCGGTCTTCCAGGAAGGACGGTGGCACTGCGCGCAACCCATCTCCATGAACAGTTCCTTGCCGCGCTGCACGTCGGGGTCGTTCAGGTTGCGTGCGCGCGGTATCGACAGGCCGCGGTGCCATACCATGAGCGCGTAGAACTGGTCGGTGGTCATGTCCGGCTCGAAGTTGTACCACTGGTTGTCAAACTGGTTGGTGTTCGGGCTTAAAAGGTTGAACACACGCTCCGCAATACCTTCCTCCGTGTCGGCGTAGTAAGGCGACGCCGGGTCTTGCTTGATGGCTGCTATCACGTCAGGATTCTCTGACATGGCCTTCGCCCATGCGTCCGTCGTGTAGAGCTTCGGCCTGTCCGGACGGCTGACGTTTGTGATGTTCCACACCGCGTTGGCACCGGGGCCGTCCTGAAGCGTGGCGCGCGTCAGGGCGTAAGTGAACCTCTTGACCATCCTTGAAGCGCCGGGCGAGCCGTCGGCCATGCGTCCCGCGCTGCCGAACGTGGTGTACCACGCCCCCGAGGCGAAGTCGTTTGCCGCCGCGTCCCAGTACGACGGATTGACATACTCGGCCACATCCATGCCCTTCTCCTTGTAATACGCCGCCGTAGAGGCGTACTGCTTGCGTATGTCATCTTCCTCTATGGCATCCAAAAGACCTGTGCCGATGATGCCGATGGTAGACTCCAGGCGTATCTCAATGTTCTCCGGCTTCGGGTTTGTGTTGAACGCCGACTGCGGAATGCTAAGCTCCGGGTAAATCAACTCATACTTCTCACCGTCGGGAAACTGCATCGGCAGGCCGCTCTCCATGGCCGTAACCTTCTCCCAACGCATCTGTATCTGGCTCTCGTCGATAGGAGGCAGGAACGGGCTTGTGGCCTGCGTCTGCGGCATTGCGGTCACCTCGCTGATGTAAGGGCCGTCGTTCGAGCCGGGAGAGTTTGGATGGTAGATTACAAGCAAGTATCCGTTGCCGTTGCCGTAGGCCGTGGTGTACGTGTCGAAGCGCTTGCCGTGGCCGTAGCTCGGGTGGCAGTCGAGGCACGAGCGGCGCGTGCTGGCCGGGCCAAGTCCCTTGAACGGCGGCGTGCTCACCGTGACGCTGCGCTCGAAAATCTGCTCACCCTCGTTGAATTCGTCCATCAGTCCCTGCTCCTCGGTTGCCGGAGTCTCGTCCTCGTAGCAACCGGCGTAGACGTTCTCGGTAGTTCCCAGTTTTCCGCCGGGATACCATTCATCGGCCGTGAAGTTACCCTGCGCCGTGCCGACATACTGCGCGTCGGTCTCGACGCTAAGCCTCTGCACGTCCTCGTCGGTGCAGGCCGACAAGGCGAAAACGGCCGAGGCCATGATGAAAGGATAAAAAATGTTCTTCATTTTACTGTTTTTTATTAATGTTTCTGTATCATCTTTTCCCGTCTAAGCTGAAAAGCCTTACAGCCATGCGCATATTGGCGCGGTATAATAACACGCCACAATGCGCACGGCTGCATGGCTATGCCTGTATGGCAGGCTTATGCCCGGTTATTGTTTCTCTATCCACTGCGCCGCAGCTTCAAGCTGTCCGTTGAGCGCATCGACAGCCTGCATCGCGTCTCCGGCCTGCTGTGCGCCTGGATTGTCTACGAAGGCAACGCCACTCTCGACGCATGTTGTAAGCTTGGCAATGGCGTTGTCAAGTGCCGACTGCAAGTCGTTGACACCGCTGTAGCCGTTGTCTTTGAGGAAAGTCATTACCGACTTGGCCGCAGGAGCACTCTGGTCGATGTTGCCGTAAAGGCTGTTCTTGATGCTGTATATGTTGTCGCGGTAGTCGATGTACGACCTCTTGCTGTACGGCGACTCGATGTAGTCGATTGCGTCAGGCTCGTTCGGGTCGAGCGAAGGCTGCCCCGTAGCCACGCGGTAAGCCTGTCCGAGCTTCTGACTTGCCACCTCGTTGGCTATGTTACCACAGCCCGAAGCACCCACGAGGGTGACAAGCGCGGCGGTGATGGAGGCATACGAGCTGCCGTCAGTGCCCGCAAGGAGCATGTCGGCACCGTAATAATAGCCGTTGTCGTCAAGCGCATGGGTCTTAACGCCAAGCTCCTTGACACGCGCCATGTGAGCGGTGTTGGCCTGAAGTCCGAGCCATGACACCTCGAGACGGTAACAGTTGTCGCGCACGTCGCCTGCAACGGCAACGAGAAAGGCCAGCTCGTCCTTGCACTGCACGGTGGGTTTGCCCGCGAAACTCTCGTGGTCCTCAACGCCGTCAAACACCGATGCGGGGCGCGGAGCACCGTTGCGGAAGAGCACGAACTCAAGTCCGTGGAAGCCGAGGGCCGTGTCGAAGTTGGCGTTGTTGCGGTTGACGAAGGCTATCGGGTCGTCGCTGTAGAGTCCGGCGACCATCGTAGAGTTAGACATGAAGTCGGCCATCTGCCCCTGGTCGAGCGGCCATGAGTCCATGTGCGGGTCAAGATTGTAATCCGTAGCCGCGCCGTAGAGGAAGGCTTCGCTCTTCTCCCAATACTCGCGAGCCGCCTTGAAGGCTTCGCAGGCAGCCTCGACGTCGGCGTCGGTAAGTGTGCCTGCGCCGTGCTTCTGCTGCACGCTTACGGCCTCTTCATAAAGAACGTCGGCACTGGCGGCGAGATTCTTGTACGTAGGGAACACCACTTGGTTGATGTACTGGTTTGCAACTTCCCACATTTCGGCCTGTATTCCGCTCCAGCGGTTGCCTATTACGGGGTTCTCCTTGTCGCCCCCGAGGTCGGGAGCGTCGTCGTCGCTGCACGCAGAGAGCGACGTCATGGCAAGCGCCCCGATGCAGAGCGCAGCCCAAAAGTTTGCCATTCTTTTCATATACTATCGTTTAATCAGGTTTGAATGTATGTAAAATCACATGAAAAAGCCCTCGTATGCCACTCCGATGTTGAGCGCAGGCTCGTCGTTGTAGCCGCTCTTGAGGAAGCGGTGGTTGTACTCCGCCTTGACGGCTATTTGCGAAACGGGGTAATAGTTGACGCCGGCGGCAACGATGTTCTTGTTTGTATAGGTGTTGGTAACGTTGTTCACGTAAGAGTCGTAATACTCATAGTGGCCGAATACGTAGAGTTTCTGCCCCGTGCGGCGCAGCTTCTCGAACTGCGAGAACACGTCGTAGCCGGCCTCGACGCTCACCGCAACGGCGTGCGAGCCGAATGCGGTCTTGCGGTAAGGCGACGTGCCCGATGACTGGTTTGCCTTGATTGCGCTGATTGCCTGTGCGTCGCTGACATAGCCGTAGTCGGCATATCCGCGCGCAATCCAGTTGTGCGCGTTGTACGTGAAGTCGATGGAGCCGAGGTAGAGATTGCCCTCTATGTCCTTGTATCGGTTGCCGTCGGTCTCCAGGTCGTGCGGGAACGTGTTGTGCATCGCCTTCCCGTAGTATCCGCTCAGGCCGAGGCGCAGGCCTGGCACGGTGTAGTTGTCGATGCGGGCGAGAAGTCCGAACTTGTTGGCCACCTCAAACTCCCACGGGCTTTGCGCCCCCTTGCCTATCCAGTAGGTGCGGTCGAAGAACATGGCGTCGAGCCCTCCGGTGAACTGAAGCTCGTAACGGAAGTCGCCGGCGCGTCCCCAGAACGAGATGCCCGTCTGGTGCCACGTACTCGGAATGATTGTCCGCTCGCCTTCGGGGCGGTAAACGGTGAAGAAGTTCAGCGGCTCGTGGTGGGCGTTGGTCAATCCGAAAGGCAGCACGATGTGGCCGAAGCGGATGTTGGCCCAGTCGGCGAACGACTTCTGAACCCAGAACTGCTCCAGCTCTACCTCGCCGCCCTTCTCGGTCTCGGCCTCCCATTCGCCGCCTTCCTCGGCCTCCTTCTCGATGGCTCCGCCGCTGCCGCCGTGTTCAAACTCTATTTCCATGCCAACGCTCCAGCCCTTGCCGAAGTCGTAGCCGAGGTAAACCACGGCATGGGGGATGTCGAAACGGCCGTGCGACGGGTCGTTCTTATAATAAGAAGGGTTGGCGTAGCGGAAGGGGTTGTCGCTGTAGAAGTTGCGCGAATACGTTATCTCGCCGTATCCGCCGACGCTCAGGCGGTTGCCCTTGGCGTGGGTGTACACGCTGTCAGAGGCCGACACCTGCGCCCTGACGGCCGTTGTGGCGAGGCAAAATGCCAGCGCGCACACGGAAAACATTGTCTTAAGATTATTCATGTCGTCGTTTTATGGTTTGTTTACTGTTTATATTTCCGATGCAAAAGTACGACAAACACAAGATGTTAGCAATACTTAAAAATCGGTAAAAAACGCTCACATGAAATGGGGATTGGCTGTCATCCAAATTAGGTATGCGCCGACACGGCGAAAGGCGTTGCCCCGGCCAACACCCGTAACGGTGCGCAAGAATACTACACTATGCGCCATCCGCCACGCCGCGGCACGCGTGACGATACCTACTTGCGGGTATTGCGCCGTCATACCCACAAATGGTGACACCGCGGTTTGCGCCGCATCATGAAACGGCTTGCAACAGCCTTGTAAACGCCTGACAGCCAGCGTCTTTCCAAAAGGCCGTCTTTCAGCATGCAAAAGACGGCCTTTTACAACGCAAAAGGTGGCCTTTCGCAACGTGAAAGGCCACCTCTTGGGTTCATCCGCAGTTTAGGTGTATTGGCATTCGTGGCAATAGGGCCTCGAAGAGGTCCAATTATGCTTAACCGCATGTGTAGCGAAGCGGAACTTGCGGTAGGTATGCAGCAATAATATACGTGAGTTCGGCACAAGGAATCATCTTTCAAATTATATAATTTATTGCCGCTTTGCTTTTCTGCAGCTCAGTGGCAAGAAACGGATAAGTGTGACATTACTGTTATGCCGGACTCACGTAATGATATCGTCCTCGAAGAGGGCGAATGTCACCCTGCAATTCACCCCCTTTGGGGACGGGATTGACACCTATACGTTATACACCTAAACTGCGGATGAACCCCTCTTGGCATGAAACCAGTTTCAAGCCGCCCTCAAGGCGGTTGCCCCGCGCCTCTTCTTGCGCAGTCTGCGCAGCCACAGCCAGTAGCCGGTCAAAGGCAGGCTTGCGCCGAAAAGTGAGGCAATAAACCAGAGCACGCGCGTAAGCAGACCGCCGAACGTGCCCGTGTGTACGGAGTAAATCCATCCGCGCAGCTTGCCTGAAGGCGCCGAGTCGGCATATTTTACCGCCGAAGTGATGTGTCCCGTATGCCTGTCGAACGTATAGCGGTCGGCCGCACGGCTGTTGCCAAACTTCGAGAACGTCACAGAGGCGGTACCGTTTCCGACGGTTATCGACGCTGAATGGGGGTTGTCCGCACGCAGCCTGTCATATACCTTCTGCCAGACAGCAGGCTCTGCTGCCGCCGCGCGGCGCCCGCCAGACCTGCCATTATGCTCCTTGCCGCCGCCGTTCTTTCCGTCATCAGCCCCATGAGCGCCGCCCTTGGCCGTCATCTCGACACCGAACACGGCATAAAATGCCGAGCGGTACCACGGGAACGACCAAGTAAGACCGGTCAGCGCCATGGCCAACAACAGCAGCAGGGCATACATGCCGCCTGCCACATGAAGGCTGCGCCACAGGTGGAAACGGCCCTTGCGCACGCTGATTTTCAAACTGTTGCGCAACGCGCGGCGCGTCTTGGGCCACCATACGATCACGCCCGACACCAGCGCAACGACAAACATGATGGTCGACACGCCAACGATTATCTTGCCCCATGCCGGCCGTCCTTCGGGCCGCCCGGTGTCGAGCAGCCAGCGGTGAAGCCTGAACATGGTGGCGAAAAACGCCGGACGCTCCTGCCGCCCCTTCACTTCGCCGGTGTACTGGTCGACATAAACGGCGGCACGCTTGGGCTTGGAGAGGTTAACTTTATAAGCTTCCGTAGGGTCGCTGCCGACAGTAACTCCCGTGACGCGCACCCCCTCGGGCTGCATTCGCGCAACTTTCGCCGCAACGACGTCAACGGGCAGAGGGTCGCCGGCGGCCTTTTCCACCTTATATATATCCTCGCCGAACAACCGTGTCAGTTCCTTCTCGAACACAAGCATGGCGCCCGAGAAGCATATAAGGGTAATGACTATGCCGAACGGAACCGACAACCACAAGTGGATTTTCCTGAAAAAACGTTTCATCTTTTATTCAGTCGACAAGTAAACGAGTGACAAGCAGACAAGGATATTTGTTAAGTTGACAGGTTGAGTATTCTTGTCAACTCATCTGTTTGTCACTCTTTCGCTAAACAAATCTCCTCGTCTGCTTGTCACTCGTCTGCTTGTTTGCTTAATTAATCAATCCTTCCTATACCCGTCAGGGTGGTGGCGCCGCTGACGGTGAGGGTCTTCATTGCCACGCCCGACTGCGGGTTAATCTGCCATACGGCGGGATAGCCGCTCTCGGTGTTCACCGACACGTAGGCGTAACCGTTCTCGAAGTATGGAGCCTTGCCGAAGCCCGACACGTCTGAAGGCAGACCGGAAACCTCTGTCAGCGTCTTGGCCGATGCGTTGAATATTGCAAGGCGGTTGGCAGTCTTCGTAGACGACGTGATGGGAGCGTCGTACATAAGGAACAGGAAGTTGTCGTCGCCGATGTACCAGCTGCGCTGCAGACCGTTCTGCGACAGCTGCTCAAGGTTGCAGTAGTAGTCGTCAAACTCCTCGGTCTGCGTGTCTATGCGCACAACGCCGGCCGGCAGCGTGGTCTGCTGGCGCGAGTCAGCCATCGTCTTGGCGTAACTGGGCGAGATAACGTACACGTAGCGGCCGTCGTCGGTGGCCCATACCATCTGGTAATACTGCGACTTCATGCGTCCGCAGGCATAGCTTATCTTGTCAGTCTTGAGGAGTTTCTTCTCCGTCAGCGTGTTGTCGGTGAATATCGCCACCCAACACTCGTCGGGATATTGCGTCCACTGCAGCTCGCCTTTCTTGTATGCGCTGCTGTTCGAACCGCCATCCTCAGTCTTAATGAGGTCCTCATACCCCTCACGCACATACTTATACTTAGTGCGTTCGGCGTCGGTAAACTGCTGGCAGCCGTACTGCGTCAGTCCCATAGGCACGGCGGCAGAGTAAATCTTGCTGCCGACCTGCTCTATTCCGGACAACGTAACGTACTCACCGTTGCCCAAGAAGTTCTCGCAAATGTAATCTTCGTCGCTCACAACGCCCTCGCTTCCGCCGTCAGTCGTAGTGTTAGAATAGAACGTTTCGTTCACGACGTCAAGGTGTGACACCTTGAACACATACGGTATATAGCTGGTCACGGGGTCAGCCCAGTCAGGATTACCCTCTCCGCTCGACGTCGTTATAATCTCGTTGTCATACGTTCCGTAGCTCGTGAAGCGCGTAACGAAGTACTCCATAGGCCTCTGCTCGATCTCTCCCGTCGACGCGTTGCGCACGTAAGAGTAAGTAGTGCCGTCCTCGCCGTCCTGGTAGTTAAGGGCGTAAAGATACTTGTTGGAGTGGAACACCCAGTAAGTGGCGCCGTCGTTGGCCAGTCCGCTGAGCGTGATTTCGCCCTCAAGACTCTCCGCAGTGGTAAGAATGTTGGCAGAAGTGCCCGACCCTGAGGTCGTACCGGTTATCACGTAAGGCTTCACGGTGTCGCCGCTTCCGCCGCCACCGCCGCCGTTATCGTCGTCGGAACAAGATGTAAAGAACACGCCGGAAGCCGCAACGGCGAACAGTCCGGTCAAAAGATAAGATTTCTTCATTGCTTTATTGATTGATGATTTATATTATAATAATAGGACAAATAAACCTGGTTGGCCCGATATAAATAAGGTATTTAATTCTTGACTCTTAATTATTCACTCTTCACTTACCAAGGTTTACCCTCACTTTAGCGTAGAACGCGCGCCCGGCTTTCTGCAGGCTGAAGTTGTCATAGAGGTTTTCGTCAGTGAAGTTGCGGCACTCTACCGAGAAGTTATACCGCCCGTTGTCAAGGCTGTAGGTAAGAGTCAGGTTGTGTGAGAACTGCGTAGGCACCATATAGTCCGACAAGTTGGAGGCCTGCACGCCCTCCGAGTAATAGCAGAAGCTGTGCAGATACTGGTTGTCGTACGTCAACGTAAGCATGTTGTCGTCTCCTCCGAGGCCGTGCCAGTAGAAGTTTACGTCGCTGTCGGCAAACTGGTAAGGCACGTTGGGCATGCGCGAACCGTACACGGGGTTCTCAACCGACGTGCTACCGACCATGATACGCTCGTTGTCCTTTACGTCCATCTGCGTGAAGTTGCCGCCTATGCTGAGCCAACGGCCGAAGTTATAGCGCAAGGAAAAGTTGTATCCGGTGGTCTTCACCTTGCCGTAGTTCTCGTAGAAGGCGCCCTCACGGTTGCCGCTTAGCTCTCCGATGGAGCGCTGGATGTAGTCCTTCGTGTCGCGGTATATGAAACCGGCCTCGGCGTAAAACGAATGGCGGCCGAGCGTCTTCTGGTAACTCAGGTTGACATTGACGTTGTGGCTCTGCTCCGGACGCAGCATTACGCTGCCCGACTCGAGGTCTTCGTCGCCGAACATTTCCTCTATCGTGGGCAGGCGGAACGCCTTCTCGTAAGACAGCTTGGCCTGCAGACCGGGCAGGATGAAGTACGTTCCGGCGGCGCCAAAGCCCCATGAGTCGAGCGAACGTGAGCGGCGCACGAAGTCGGACGAGTTCTCGTCCGTGGCGACAGGGCCGGCAACGTACAGGCTGTAGTACTTTCCGAATACTGAAACGTTCCACTTTTCCGACGGCATCAGGCGGTAAGAAAGGCCTGCTATGTTCTTGCGGGTCTCCTTGCCGATAGGTTCCGTGGTCTCGGTATCATATAATAAAGAGGTGTTCTCACGGCTGAAAGCGTTGAAAACATTATTGAACGTCAGCGTATGTCCGTGCGCTATGCGGTAGTTAAGGGTAACGGTGGCGTTCCAGTTGTCGTTGTCCGAGCGCATGAACTGGTACGACTGCTCTCCCGGGTCGCTCTTCTTCTGGCGCTCGCCACGCCAGTTATAACGGTAGGTGGCGGTGTCGACGTTGGTCGTAGAGTTGCGGTTGTAGTTGGCGGTGGCGACAACGCTCAGGCCCTTGATGAAGAGATTGCGCTTTGAATATTCAAGAGACGGCATGAGCGAGTGGCCGTAACGGTGCTTCTGACCGAACACAGTCTTCTGCCTTACGCCGGTCTGTATGTCCTTATACATGTGCGACCAGGTGAATCCGAGCAACAGGCGGTCGGCCCATGGCTTGTCCACGAAGCCCACCTTGGCTACGACAGCCTCGTTATGGTAGGTGTCGTTAAAGCGTTTTACGCGGTGAAGCTCCTTGGTATTAAGGCTGTTCGTGGCGAAGTCGAACACCGGGGCGTCAACGTAGTAATCGTTGTCGGAGTAATTCTGGAAGGCGTTTATCTCGTAGGTAAAGCCGCTACTGAAGGTCTGACCGAAGTTGACGTGCGACTTGTGCGTATTGAACGAGCCGTAGGAATACGCCGCATCGACGAACCACCGGCGGCGTTTCTTGTTGGTGACGATGTTGATTACGCCGCCTATCGCGTCAGTGCCGAAGCCCACGGGGACCACGCCTTTATACACCTCTATGCGGTCGGCGAAGTTCACCGGGATGTTGTTCAGCCCGAACGACGAGCCCACTCCCTCCTGCGGCACGCCGTCGATGAACACCTTTACGTGCTTGCCGCTGAAGCCGTCGAGCATGAGATTCATGTCAGAGCCCACCCCACCGCTCTCGCGGAGCTTCAGTCCGGGAGCCTTGGCAAGAGCCTCACTTAGCGTCTTCGTGGTGTTGAGCATGCCTTTAGTGTCAACGGCCACGGCGTTGTATGCAGAGTTCTTCACGCGGCTCACGCCGGCCGACACCACCGTGACCTCGGCAAGATGTATCGTGTCTTGCTGCGCCCATAAGGGCACGGCGGCGGCCAACAGCGTTGCCGTCAGCGTTGCTTTCAATCTTTTTACCTTAAACATGATGCTTGTTGAATAGTCTTTTGTTTTGCGCTGCAAAGATAGCGACACGGCGAAAATGCTGCAATCGCAAAAAGTAGGTATTTTGCACGCCGTGCGATTGGGTTCATCCGCAGTTTAGGTGTATAATGTATAGGTGTCAATCCCGTCCCCGAAGGGGGCGAACTGCAGGGTGGCATTCGCCCTCTTCGAGGACGATATTATTGCCCGCATACCTACCGCAAGTTCCGCTTCGCTACACATGCGGTTAAGCATAGTTGGACCTCTTCGAGGCCCTATTGCCACGAATGACAATACACTTAAACTGCGGATGAACACGAAAGGTGGTTCATCCGCAAACCTTTTGGATTAAATATAAGTTCTATTAATAACAACATCCAACCTTAATCCAGGCGGTCAGTAACTGTCATTCCGCGCTCCGACGCGGAATCCAGAGAACATCCTATACATCAAACAGTATATGCAGTATTTACTGGATTCCGCGTCGGAGCGCGGAATGACAGTTACCGACTGCCTGGATTATGGCAGGATGTATTTGTAAATGAAATAATGTGTCACATTTAATAGAGCCATATGTCCATCCAAAAGGTTTGCGGATGAATCCGAAAGGTGGCCTTTCGCATTGCAAAAGGCCGCAAAACGCACGCCAAAAGGCCGTCTTTCGCAAGCTAAAAGACGGCCTTTCGCAAAGGCGCTGATTATCAGCCGGTTACGAAACGGGGACAAACGCCGCCGCAAAAGGCGTGCGGACGGCACGCAAGGACGGCCCCCGCGGCATGAAAAAGGCGTGCGGACACAACGCCCGCACGCCTTAGATAAACAAGAAAGTGGTCTCACCGAGAATCGAACTCGGATCTAATCTTTAGGAGAGACTTGTTCTATCCATTGAACTATGAGACCCAATCCGCGTGCAAAGGTAATCGGTTTAAGCCGTAAAACCAAATAATTTGCTAAAAAACATGTAAACGATTAAACTTTTCGGCATTGTTTCAATCAGAATAAGTGTTATGAAG
Organism: uncultured Prevotella sp.; assembly: GCA_944320195.1. GTDB lineage: Bacteria > Bacteroidota > Bacteroidia > Bacteroidales > Bacteroidaceae > Prevotella. Next base: position 29,884 of record CALUGP010000011.1, read on the forward strand.
AAACTTATTATTTTTTGCCTGCTCATGCTTGCCGCCGCCGTCTGCCACGCGCAGGGCAGCGCCAAGGGAAAGATTGTAGACTCGGCAACCGGAGAGCCGCTGTCGTTCGTAAACGTGTCAGTATATGACAGCGCAACGCAAAAATTCATAAAAGGAGCCATGTCTGACGACAAGGGGCAGTTCAACATCGGCGGACTGCCATACGGCAACTACACCGTCAAGATGTCGTACATTGGCTACACCGACGTGGCCCGCAACTTCACCGTGGGCGAAGAGCACAAGCACGAGAACATGAACCTTGTGCACATGACGGAGAACAGCCAGACACTGGAGGAGGTGACCGTGACCGCCCAACGCCCCGGCATGAGGCTCGAAGTGGACCGCAAGTCGTTTGACGTGTCGCAGGACATAAACAACGCCGGCATGGCCGCAACCGACGTGCTTGAGAACATCCCGTCAGTCGAGGTGGACACCGACGGCAACATATCGCTGCGCGGAAACACCAGCGTGGAAGTGTGGATAAACGGAAAGGCCAGCGGACTGACCAGCGACAACCGCGCCGAGATACTGCAACAGATACCATCCGAGAGCATCGACCGCATCGAGGTGATAGACAACCCGTCGGCCAAGTTCAGCGCCGAGGGCAGCGCGGGCATCATCAACATCGTACTCAAGAAGAACCGCACGGCCGGATACTACGGCTCGGCGCAGGCCGGAGGCAGCACCACCGGCAACGCCAACGTAAGCGGAAACCTGAACTTCAACATAGGCCGCTGGGAGGGATACGCCAACATAGGCTACCGCCACCGCGCCAACGAGGGAGGCTCATACAGCTACCAGGAATACCTCAACACCAACCAGTACCAGACATACACCACCGACAACGACCGCATGGGCAACAACCTCTTCGCCCGCGCCGGCGTAACCTACAACGCCACGGACAAAGACGCCTTCTCGCTAAACGGCATGACGATGATAGGAAGCCACAAGAACGGCGGCGTAACGCCCTACCATTACGGCACGATAGGCGCCCCAGAAGACTCATACATCATGCTGCGCAACTCGTCGGGACACAACGACATGCGCATGCTCTACGGCGAATTCAACTACCGCCACAACTTCACCGACAAGCACTACCTGGACTTCACCGTGGATTACCACAACTGGCGCATGGACCAGGAGAACATCTACCAGGACAGCACGACGTACTTCGACCAGCCGCGGCCCACCGAATACGACTACCAGTACCGCCCGATGTACTCGCGCAACCACTCATGGGAGATGAAACTCGACTACGAGAACCCCATAGCCGAGAACTGGCTGCTGCAAGCCGGATACCAAGGCAACTTCGACCGCGACAACTCCCCGCAGGAAAGCTACATCGACGAGACGTCATGGAACGGCGCGAACATGACGGAAGACAAGGACTATTACAACCGCTTCATGTACAACCAGGACCTGCACGCGCTGTACGCCACGGTCACCACAAAGTTCGGCAAGCTCGGCGTAATGGCCGGACTGCGCGGCGAATACTGGCGTGTGAACACATCAAGCTACAGCTACGAACAGGAACATGACCCCTCGAAGCGCGACAAGCCGTTCAAAAAAGACTTCTTCCAGCTCTTCCCAAGCGTGTTCCTTTCTTACCAGATAGACGACAGCCAGCAGCTCCAGCTCAACTATACGCGACGCCTGCGCCGTCCGCGCGGACACCAGCTGAACAGCTTCCGCAACACACGCGACGCGTCGATGATATCGTTCGGCAACCCCAGGCTTACCCCTGAGTACAGCAACTCGTTCTCACTGAACTACCTGAAGACATGGAGCGCCAACTCCGTCCTGGTCAGCGCATACTACCGCCCCACCGACGACGTAATACAACGCATCAACTACCAGAGCAGCACCGACAACCAGATGTACTCCACATACATGAACGTGTCGAGCAGCGTAAGCACCGGACTGGAGCTTGTAATGAAAAACCAGCTGTTCAAGATACTCAACCTCACCACCACGGCCAACGCCTACTACTACAAGCTCAACGGCTTCAGATACGACATTGACGGACAAACCATAACCGGGGAGAGCGACAACAACTTCACATGGAACGCCAGAATGCAGGCATCACTCATGCTGCCTTACGACATATCCGTGCAGCTGACGGGACGCTACCGCTCACGACAGGTAATCACGCAGGGATACCGCAAGGCCAACTTCAGCATGAACTTCGGCATACGCAAGACGTTCCTCAACCGCAAACTCACGCTCGCCCTGAACTGCCGCGACATCCTGAACTCGCGCAAGTTCGAGAACTTCACAAGCTCGGAAACGTTCACACGCCACCAGAAAAACTGGGGAAGCGGACGCACGCTCAACATGACCCTGACCTACAGCTTCGGCAACATGAAGGCCAAGCAGCCCAAGAAGAAGGTGAACAACAGCGCCAACATGGGCGGCGATGACGGCGGAATGGACGGAATGGAATAAAAAAACAGGAGTAAAGTAGTAATGAGAAGAGGAGTAAAGAAGTAAGTAGATTTGCTATGCTGGCATAAACAAGACAGCCGCAAAGGCAAATCTACTTACTTCTTTACTCCTCCTCTCCTTACTACTTTATAAAGATTTTCAGCACACCTGGCTACCAGGCTTCACGTCGGCGGAGGTTGTTATGACGCTGAGTTGTCCGTCAAAATCCTCTGCCGAGAGTATCATGCCCTGGCTCTCGATGCCTTTCAGGGTGCGCGGAGCAAGGTTCGCAACGAAACATACGCGCTTGCCTACAAGATCCTCTGGCTTGTAGTACTTGGCGATACCGCTCACGATGGTGCGGTCCTGGCCGCTGCCGTCGTCGATGGTGAACTTCAACAACTTGTCTGCCTTCTTCACTTTCTCACATGCTTTGATGAGACCTACGCGCACGTCAATCTTCTCGAAGTCCTCGAAAGCTATCGTCGGCTTTATCTCTTTAGCCTTGTATTCGGCCGCGGCGTTGGCTTTCTTGGTGGCTTCCAGCTTGTCGAGCTGATACAGGATTACGTCATCCTCAATCTTTTCGAAAAGCAGTTCGGGCGCAGCCAGCCGGTGTCCGGGCTGCAAGAGGTCTACGGAGCCTAACTGGTTCCAGTCGAACGAGTCGATGTTCAACATTTTCCTGAGACGCGCGCTGCTGAAAGGCAGGAACGGTTCGAAGGCTATCGCCAGGTTGGCAACAAGCTGAAGCGAGATGTTTAGGATGGTTTCAACGCGCTTCATGTCGGTCTTGGCCACCTTCCACGGCTCACAGTCAGCAATGTACTTGTTGCCGATACGGGCAAGGTTCATGGCCTCTTTCAGCGCGTCGCGGAACTTGAAGTTGTCCAACAGGCGCTCAACGTCGGCCTTCACGCCGTGGAACTCGTCAATGGTCTGGCGGTCGATGTCCTGCAGTTCGCCGCAAGCGGGCACCACTCCGTCCCAGTATTTCTTGGTAAGCTGCAGCGCGCGGTTTACGAAGTTGCCGTAAATGCCCACCAGCTCGCTGTTGTTTCGCTCCTGAAAATCTTTCCAGGTGAAGTTGTTGTCCTTGGTCTCGGGAGCGTTGGCCGTGAGCACGTAGCGCAACACGTCCTGCTTGCCGGGCAGCTCTTCAAGATACTCGTGCAGCCACACGGCCCAGTTGCGCGAGGTCGAAATCTTGTCGTTCTCGAGGTTGAGGAACTCGTTTGCGGGCACGTTGTCAGGCAGGATGTAGCCTCCGTGAGCCTTCAGCATGGCGGGGAAGATGATGCAATGGAACACGATATTATCCTTGCCGATGAAGTGTACGAGGCGTGTGTCGGGATCCTTCCACCATGTCTCCCAATCCTCTGGCATAAGCTCCTGAGTGTTTGAGATGTATCCTATGGGCGCGTCGAACCACACATAGAGCACCTTTCCCTCAGCACCTTCCACTGGAACGGGTATTCCCCAGTCGAGGTCGCGCGTCATCGCGCGGGGCTGGAGGTCAAGGTCGAGCCACGACTTGCACTGTCCGTACACGTTCGGGCGCCACTCCTTGTGGCCTTCAAGTATCCATTCTTTCAGCCAATCCTGGTACTCATTGAGCGGCAGATACCAGTTCTTGGTTTCCTTCAACACCGGTTTCGAGCCGCTGATGGCGCTTACGGGGTTGATAAGTTCGGTCGGGTCGAGGTCGCTTCCGCACTTCTCGCACTGGTCGCCGTACGCCTTCGGGTTGTGGCAGTGGGGGCATTCGCCCGTGATGTAGCGGTCGGCAAGGAACTGCTTTGCCTCCTCGTCGTAATACTGCATCGACGTTTTCTCCACCAGCTTGCCCTCGTCGTAGAGCTTCTTAAAGAACTCCGAGGCCACGCGCGAATGTGTCTCAGACGTGGTGCGGCTGTAAATGTCGAACGAGATGCCGAAGTCGGCAAAGCTGTTCTTTATCATCGCGTGGTAGCGGTCTACCACCTGCTGGGGCGTTATGCCCTCCTTCTTGGCGCGGATGGTGATGGGCACGCCGTGCTCGTCGCTTCCGCAGATGAACTTAACGTCTTGTCCTTTCAGTCTAAGGTAGCGCACGTAGATGTCCGCCGGCACGTACACCCCGGCCAGGTGGCCTATGTGCACTCCGCCGTTGGCGTAAGGCAGGGCGGCGGTGACGGTGGTGCGCTTATAATTCTTCTTCTCTTCCATAATCGGTTTTAATGAGACTAATGGGCCGCATGGGCCTGATATTCGGTGCAAAATTACTGAAAAAAATCGGATTTATAGCTACACAAACATTATTTTTGCGTTTGCCGGAGCTTGACGGAAGATATCAAAAAAAGCGTAACCTATGGAGTGGGCTTGCATCCATAAGCTACGCCTATAACGAAAAAGCGGCCTGGCAGGCTGACTGACGGCCTCATCAGTCTACCAGATTGGCGAACGGACGGCGGCCGCCATGCTTCGTCTTGAACTCCTGGATCATAAGTTTCTCAACATCGCGCGGTTCTTCATCCGTAATCAGTTTCCAGCAGACCACAAGGTCTTTGGCGTCTTCCAGCTGCCAGATATAGCGTCCGCCGCGATGTCCTACGGCCATGCCTTGGCCGAAACGCACATACTGGCTGAGCCTGCTTTGCAGCGTGGCGCTGCTCTTCAGTCCGCCGGCCTTGCCGAAATACATTATCGACGTGTCGTCAAGCCAGTTGCGCTGAAGCTCGTCCAAGCCTACATTGGGGTCTTCTCCCTTGAAGAATCCTCCCGTGCCCCGGCTGAGAAACGCCGGCTTGCCGTCGTCTTGCCTCATCACAACATATACGCCCGGCCTTGCCGGAACTACGCTTATGTCGGCCATAAGCCTGCCAATGGTTACAAACCCGCTGAAACCAGCCTCTTCAAGTTCTTGTTTTTCCAATTCGAATTTCATGACATATATGATATTTGATGTTGGTTGTTTCCCCTTATCACGGCCTACGGCCGCGCCATGCGGTGAGCCTGTGTCACAGCCATAACATGAACAGCCACATGACCGAGGCTATCGTTCCTAACACCGCCACTATCTTTGCCTGGGTGTCCTTGCCCATCTTGTGGAAGTAATAGACCAGGAAGGCGAACACCAACGGCATCGCCAGAGCCACCAAGACTCCTACTAACAGCCAAATCGGCAATACAAGCCATGACAGCGCACTCACATCGGTGGAATATCCTTTAATCTCGTCTTTGTCGTCAAAATATACTCTCATAGTCTTTGATTTTACTGGTTTGACATGATGTTGCCCGGAAAGCATCACAAAGATGCATGTCATGGCGCGTCGGCATGCCTCCTGTGTCAGGAGTTGCGCTTCAGCGCCTCTTCATAAACATGGCGTATGCGTTCGCGCAGATGCTGAGGCTTGACCACTTCGAGCGAACGGCTGCGCGAGAGCAGCTCCATTACAAAGTCGTTGGTTATGCGAAGGCGCAGCGATATGCGCAGTCCGTCGGGCGTGTCTGCAAGTATGCGCTGCGAACGGTGTATCGGAGCCGACTTTACAAAGCGTCCGTCAAGAGCGTCATACTTCAGTTCTATGTCCTCCACCGGTATCGACGGATCGTTCCAGAGGCCGTAGCTGTCGTTGAAGAGGTCGGCCACACTGACGTTGGTGTTGCGCTCGAAGGTAACGTCCTCCCGTATTTCAAGGCCGCGTATGCGGTCAATGCCAAATGTCTTCATCGTTGCGCCGTCGTAGGCCAGCAGATACCACCTCTGGTTTGACTCCTTGAGAAAATGCGGCAACACACTGAAATGTTTTTCGGCGCAGTCGTTGCGGTAGTTCACATAGTCAAACTCCACGGGGTGCAAAGCGTGTATTGCCTTCACCAGCGGTATCAGCCATTCGCTGTATAGCGGACGGTGGTGTTCGGCCAGCACGAACGACGAAAGGTTCTGGTCGCTGTCGATGGCGTTGAGCAGGTCGAAATTCATCATCAGCTCGCATATCCGCTCGTCGTAGTCGCCGTAATTCTCGCGGATGAAATAGCCCTGCCGGGTGCGGTTGAACGATATGCTGATGCCGAACAGCTCGGCTATGTCGGCAATGTCGCGCTCCAGAGTGCGTCCCGTTATGCCGCGGTATCCGTAACGTTCCCCTATGCGGCTGTTGACATAGTCAAGCAGCTCGCGGCGCGGAACAAACCGCTCGCGTTGCCTAAGCTTGGTCAATATGAGGAGCATGCGCCTCATTCCTTCAACTTGTTTACTCATGTCTTCATGTATTATCACTGCAAAGATAAAGCCGCAAGGCGACAAAACATGTCGTCTTGGAATTTATTTGAAAGACAGATGTTAAATTATCTATAAACCATACGGCCGCCGTTGCCTCTCAAACGGCAGCCGGCCACAAATACGGGAATCGCCCTGACCATGCTTTCAGTTCCGCTGAAAAGCGGAATCCGGACAAAGAGCCAAAGGCCTTCCGCCTCCAGGACATCGCGCCAAGGCGCGGTATGACATATGCCGAGCCCACGGTTAAGGTAAGGCTTCACAACCCATTGGTTGCCAACGACTTACAGACGCGCTTGCAAAAGGCCGTCTTTTAGACTGCAAAAGACGGCAAACCGCGGGGCAAAAGGCCGTCAATCACACGCCGAAAGACGGCCTTTCACAAAACCGGCGGAAACCATACAGACGGCTTGCGGAAGCGGCCCAACAGGCTGCCGTTAATGAAAAATAACACACCGGAGATTTTACTTTGCCCAAGTTGCAGGGTCATTAAGACAGAACACGCCCCTAAAACACGGGGCCAACGCACAACCACAAGTGATGAAAACAAGCGAGAACGACATACTGTCGGCACTGAAGGCCGACCCGGACAGGGGCTTCCGCATGCTGATGGACAAGTACAAGGAGCCTGTCTACTGGCACATACGCCGACTGGTGACGGCGCACGCCGACGCGCAGGACACCACGCAGGAAACCTTCGTGCGCGTGTTCCGCTCGCTGGACAAGTTCCGCGGCGACAGCTCTCTCACCTCATGGGTGTACCGCATAGCCACGAACGAGGCACTGAGGCAACTCTCTAACCGCAACGGGCGGCACATAGGGCTTGACACCGAGGAGCCCGCGGTGAAGGCGATAGCCGCCGACGGGTACGTGGACTACGCCGACCTGGAGGCCGTGAAGCTGCAAAAGGCCATACTGTCGTTGCCCACAAAGCAGCAGCTGGCGTTCAACCTGCGCTACTACGACGAGCTGGCGTATGACGACATAGCCCAGATAACAGGCTCCACGGCCGCAGCCGCGAAAGCCAACTACCACGTGGCGAAGGAGAAAATAGTTGAATACATGAACTCAAACGACTGAAAAAGATGGACAACCGATTCGATTTCGACAAGACGGGCAAGCGCATGCCCTACACCGTTCCCGACGGCTTCTTCGACGAACTGGAACGCAACGTGCGCCGCCAGGCGGCCCCACGCCCCGCCACATCCGCCAAAAGGAAGCCCCTGTTCAGGCACGTCGCCATGCTGGCGGCCGCATCCGCGGCTGCTGCCATCGCCCTGCCGGTGGTGTTCAGCTACAGGCCCGCGCCGCAGCCGGCATACACCATGGAGAACGTGGAGCAGGCCTTCGCCGACCTAAGCGGCGAAGACCAGGCATACATACTTGAAGTCTACAACGAAGACATATTCATCAACCAATAAAAAAGAAAGGAGCATGACATGAAAAGAATCATCAGAATGCTGTTCCTTGCCGTCGTCATGGCGGCACTTTGCGGAACAGCCAACGCGCAAAAGAGTGAGAAACAGCGCATGTCGCGCGAGCAACTGGCCGAAGTGCAGGCACGCCACATAGCACGCCAACTGGCCTTCGACGACAAGACCACGGCAAAGTTCGTAGACACATACACCCGCTGCCAAAAGGAAATATGGACGCTCGCACCACGCAACAAGGACAGGCGCGGCACGGCCAAGACCGACGCCGAGACAGAAAAAGCAATGAAAGAACGATTCGAACGCAGCCAGAAACTGCTCGACATAAGGGAAAAGTACTATGAAGAGTACGGCAAGTTCCTTACCCCGAAGCAGATACAACGCGTCTACGCGATAGAGAAAAACATGATGAACCGCCTGGGCAAACGGGCCGGAAGGCGCAACGGACGGGCAAGACGATAAAAAAACCGGCATGACAAACGGCCTCAGGCGACGGGAACATCCGCCTGAGGCCGCTTCTTTTTTGCCACGCAGCCGGCAATCAGCCCACCACATACCTGGCCCTGCCGCCCATGACGCGCCTCAAGGCCAGCACCGCCAGCCACGAAAAGCCGAACGCCAGCACCGAGGCGACAGGTATCTGCAACGACGTCGGGACACCGTCCGCACGCGCAAAAGCCACGGCCGGCCCCGTAAGCGCATAATGAACCATGTAGACACCGAAGCCGCACAGCGTGAGGTTGGCCAACGCCTTCCTGACAAGCTCTGACCTAACGCTGACCTTCTTGCAAAGCATGAAGAGGGGAATCGTCATCAGCACCACGTTGGGCGAGCAATAGGTAAGGAAAAGCTCGTATTGCTCAGGCGTGACACCGGGCAGGGACGTCATGTGGCGGAAGCCGAAAAACGTGACGGCATAGCCTATGACGAACGCCGGAACGCCTGCGGCAAGGGTTTTGCCAAGGCTCCAGTCAGTATGGCGGAGATAATGGCCAAGAAGCAGGTAGCCGTTGAATCCGGCGAAATAATACAGCATGCCAAAGGCGTTCCAAGAACACGTGCCCCACAGGTAACCCGTTACAAACTCCTGATAATAAGGAACAAACAGCGTCACAGCCCAGGCAACCAGGAACCAGCGCTGCGCACGGCGCGAAGCCTTCTCCACCCAAGCCGAAAACACAGGAAGGTAAAGATAAAGGCCAATGAGCAGGTAGATGTACCACATGTGTACGCCTATTGGCGAGAAATTGAGCGGAATCTGCGACACGTATTCCGCCGAGACACCGAGGCTGAGGCTCCTGGCCGCTTCGTCGGAATAGGGGAAAAACATGAGAAGCGTGTCCTGAGAGAAGCCAAGCACGCCCAGCAGCCACGGAAAAAGGGCGTAAAACACCGACCAGACGAGGAACGGCCAGAACACGCGCGGAATGCGCTTCTTGTAGAAAACGGACACATCGCCCTTCACCGGAAGCAGCAAGGCCCCGGTAATCATGACGAACAGAGGCACGCACGGACGGAGAGCGGCTCCATAGGCGGCTCCCCAGAACTTGATGTCTTCGATGTCGGGCGCAGTGCCGGGATAAAAGTTGAACGGGTCGGTGCAATGACAGCACACGACGGTGAACATCGCCACCAGCCTGACAACGTCAAGCCAGACGACGTGCGGTTTGGAATTGGATGGCATAAGAAGTATCGGTTTTGTTCAAACTGTCATCTACAACAAGCGTGTTCAGTAAAAGCGGCAACCACGGTCAGCCCAAGGTGATCGTCTCCACGTCGACATCCTCATGAAGAAAAAGACGGGCCGACTCGCGGAACTTGTCCTTATTCTCGGTAGTAAGATAATGGCAAGACGCATGCTTGGCGCACACACGCTCCATGTCGGGATGACGCAAGAAATAAGACTTCAGGCTGTCGGCCACGTATTCGCCCTGGGGTATTATCCTGACGCCGCGCGGCGTATGCTTCAATATCTTGTCCATGAGGAGAGGATAGTGAGTGCAGCCAAGAATGATAGAGTCAATCTCAGGGTCGCGGAACATCAAGGTGTCGATGCGCTTCTTGACGAAATAATCGGCTCCGGGCGTGTCATACTCGTTGTTCTCGATAAGCGGCACCCACAGGGGGCAGGCAACTCCAGTGACCTTTATGTCCGGATAAAGCTTGTTTATCTCAAGGACGTAGCTCTCGCTCTTTATCGTACCCTCGGTGGCCAGCACGCCTACATGGCGCGTCTTGGTGATGTTGCCTATGCACTCGGCCGTGGGACGTATCACACCGAGCACCCTCCGCATGGGGTCAATCTGCGGAATGTCGTTCTGCTGGATGGTGCGCAAGGCCTTGGCCGACGCCGTGTTGCAGGCCAGGATGACCAGGCGGCAGCCCATGGAGAAAAGCTTTACGACCGCCTCACGCGTAAACTGGTACACCACGTCGAACGACCGTGAGCCGTAAGGGGCACGCGCATTGTCGCCCAGGTACAGATAGTCATACTCAGGCAGCACGCTGCGCATCTGGTGAAGGATGGTGAGTCCGCCGTAACCTGAATCGAATACTCCGATAGGACCTTTTTCTAATTCACAATTCATAATTCACAATTCATGATTGCCTTGCGGCGAACTCTTGATTCTTAGCTCTTGATTCTTAATTCACTTGGCGCATGCCAAATTATGAATTGTGAATCATGAATTCTTCACTAAAATATTTATGACAGCCGCCGTGATGTCTTCGCCGTACTCAGGATTGACGAAAGGCAGCGCGCCGCCGTCGGTATTCAGGATGAAGGCATAGCCCATCTCCATGCCGAAACTGCGCAAAACAGAGTCAAGCCTGCTTTTGAGCGGAGCATACATGTCGGCTTCAGCTTGTTTGAGCAAGCGCTCGGCCTCGGCCTTGAACGAGACGCCTTTGGACAGCAACTCCTGCAGCTCGGCCTGCCGCTTCTGCAGAATAGGCTCGTCAAGCTCCTTCTGTCCTTCGAGGAAAAGCTGGTATTTCTCATTGAACTCTTCCTCGGAGCGCTTGGTCTCGTCGGCATACTGGGTTCTGAGAGAGGCCAGATTCTGCTGCATTACAGCGTATTCGGGCATGGCCTTTATGGCTTCCGAATAGCTCAAGTATCCGAACTTGACCTGGGCCGACACGGCCAACGGCGTCAGCAAAACGATGATAAGGAATAATGTTTTCCGCATGTTGATTATTAAATTACGGCTGTACGCCGGAACGATTGATAAAAACAGACTGCAAAAAGGACAACGAGCAGACAAGCAGACAAAGCGAAAAACCTTGCCACTTGTCTGCTCGTCACCGGTTATTTACAATAATATTTTACTTCAGCTTGTTGATCTCGGCCTTGACTTCCTCAGTAACGTCCTTGCTAAGAGTGTCGCTGATGTAAGGAATGCCGCCAGAGATGTCCATGATATACACATATCCGCCGTTCTTGCCTACATTCTTTATGGCAGTCATGATCTTTGTCATTATCGGCTGGAGTTTCTCCTGCTGTGCCTTCTGGAGAGCCTGCTGGTTGTCCTGGTAAGCCTGCTGGTACTTCTGCATGAGCTGGTTGAGCGCGGCCTCGGCCTCAGCCTTGGCGGTGGCGTTCATAGTGCTTTGGTTCTTCTCATACTCGTCGCCCTTACGCTGGATTTCATCCTGCATGGCCTTCATGTCGTTCTCATACTGCTTGGCTTGTGCCTCAAGCTCGCCATTGGCCTTGATAAACTCAGGAAGGCTCTGCATGATGGCCTGCGAATTAACGTGTCCGAACTTTGGAGTGGTCTGTGCGAACGCCGCGAAAGGCACGCACATGAGCAACATTAAAACTAATTTTTTCATTTCCTTTATTACTGTTTTTTATTGTTTTCGTGCAAAGATAGGTAAAAATCTAATTATATCCATCCGCAAAGATGTGAAAGATGGCTTTTTCAATTGGAATATCCCAACTTTTCCAACACTTCGTTGCTTATGTCGATGCGCGGCGAGGCGAAGATTATGCCTGTGTCTGACGCGCGGTCGAGAACAAGCGAATATCCGCGCAAGTCGCAAATATCTTTCACAGCGTTGTATATTTCGTCCTGAATGGGCGTCATCAGACTGGTACGCTTCTTGAACAATTCGCCTTCAGGACCGAAATATTTGCGCTTAAGCTCCGCGGCCTGCTTCTCCTTGTCGTTGATTTCCTGCTGACGTGCCTGCTTCTGCTCCTGGGAGAGAAAGACAACTTCATTCTGATAGTTCTTATACATGGTGGCGGCTTCTGTACTTAAAGCGTCCACTTCGGCCTGCCATTTCTTGGCAACCTGGTTCAACTGCTCATCGGCGCGCTCATACGCCGGAATGTTTTTAAGGATGTACTCCATGTCTATAAGCGCGAACTTCTGGGCGCTTGCCGTAACTGCCGCGAGAGCCAGCGCGGCTGCAATGATGATTTTCTTCATTGTCGTTTTCTCCTTTCCTTTTTCAATAGGCCAAATGAAGCCAAATGGGGCTGATAGCCGTATGGGTCGTGGCGCTATTGCGTATTATCTTAATTCTTAACTCATTAGAACTCCTGGCCAAGGATGAAGTGGAACTGGCTGCCTCCTTTCTGACCGAACACAGTGTCGAAACCGTAAGCCCAGTCGATACCCATAAGGCCTACCATCGGAAGGAATATGCGCACACCCACACCGGCCGAACGCTTCATGTCGAACGGATTGAAATCCTTGGGATCATTCCATGCGTTACCGGCCTCGAGGAAGCCCAAGCCATAAATGGTTGTGTTGCCGAGCAGGAACGGATAGCGAAGCTCAAGCGTAAAACGGTCGTAAGCGTAGCCCTCGTAACCGTAAGGCGTGAGGCTACCGTTGTCATAACCACGCAGGCCGATGGTCTCTTCGGCATAGCCTGTCGAATATCCGCTCATGCCGTCGCCACCCATATAATATGTTTCAAACGGCGACTTCTTATACTTGTTGTAAGCACCAAGGATACCAAATTCAACACGCGTCATCAACACGAAGCACTTGGCGCCGTTGGTAAGAGCCGTATAAGTCTTGGAACGGAACTTCCACTTGTAATATTCCACCCAGCTGTACCTCTCTTTCTGCGCGGCCGTGGCACGGTCAGAATAATACTGTCCGTTGGCAGCCTCGGCGTTATATATGGCAGCAAGGCCCTTGTAATCCTTACCGTCCCAAAGCGACCAAGGCGGAGTAACGGTCAACGATGTCATAAACTCAGAGCCGCGACGTGGGAACAACTGGTTGTCGGTAGACACACGTGAGAGCGTTATTCCGAGATTAAGGTTGTTGCAATTACCGTTCCTTACGATGAAATACTGCCAGTTTTTCAACATGTAGCGCTGATAAGCCAACTCGACTGAAAGCTGGAAATAGTCGTCGGGCCAACGCAGGCGCTTGCCCCAGCCAACCGAAACACCGAACAACTGCACATACTTGTCAGGGTCATAATAGTTCTCATAACTGTTGCTCCAACTGTTTCCATAACCGTAAAGGTAATTATAGTAGTTGTTCATGTACCCGTAGTTATAGTAATTGCTCGACACGTCGGTCTGCTTGGAGAAATAAGCTCCTACGGTAAACATGATAGGCCGTTTCCCTCCGAACCAGTTGGTGGAGTAAGACGCATTGTATGACTGGTAATATGTACCGTTGGTCTGGGCCCCGATTGAAAGAACTTCGCCGTCACCTACAGGCATTATGCCGCGGTGTTCCCTGTTCTTGTTGAAGAGATTGGCCATGGAGAAGTTGTTGAGTTTCAATCCGATGCGCGCTATGACACCGGTCTGTCCCCAACCAAGGGAGAACTCAACCTGGTCGTTTGACTTTTGTACAAGCGGCCAATTGATGTCAACCGTGCCTTCCTCGTAGTTCGGCTGCACGTCAGGAGCAACCTGTTCCGGATCAAAATGTCCCATTGAAGCGATTTCACGCGCCGAACGCTCCAAAGCTTCCTTTGAGAAAAGGTCTCCCGGCTTCGTCCTGAGCTCGCGGCGCACCACGTTCTCGTACAAACGCGTGTTGCCGCTGATGCGCACATGGCTGATGTGCGCCTGCTGTCCCTCCATGATGCGCATCTCAAGGTCGATGGAGTCTCCCACGATGTTCACCTCCGTGGGCTGCAGGTTGTAGAACAGGTAACCACGGTTCCAATATTGGTTACCTACGGCATCCTCATCTTCTGAAAGACGCTTGTTCATGTATTTCTGGTTGTACACATCGCCTTTATTCATGCCAAGCAGGCTACCGAGGTAATCGCTCGTAAACACAGTATTGCCGACCCATGTGATGTTACGGATGTAATATTTCCTGCCTTCATCAACCTCTATGAGTATGTTTACATGCTTGTCGTCAACGTTCCACACGCTGTCACGGACGATTACAGCGTCACGATAACCCAACTCATTGTACTTGTCTATGAGATTCTTCTTGTCTTCCTCATAACGTTCTGGCGTGTATTTCTTCGACTTCAAGAAAGACGAAAGTTTGCCTGCCTCATGTATTTTCTTGAAAGCTCCCTTCTTGAAAAGTCCACCCTTTATCTTTGAATCGCTCAAGTTTTCATTGCCTTCAATGATAATCTGGCGCACTTTCATCTTTTCCTTCTTGTCGATGACAACATCAAGAATCACCTGATTCTTGTTTACAACGTCCTCTCGCTGCATGATGTTTATATCCGCATTCTTGTAACCCTTGTCGTCAAAATAGTTTTTGGCCAACAATTTGGCACGGTCTATCATGTTGGGAGTTATTTGGTTGCCTTTAAGCAGGCCGAGCTTAGCCTCAAGGTCTTCCTTCTCCGACTTCTTCACACCGACATAATTGATAGTTGAAACACGCGGGCGCAACGCCAGGTAAAAATGAAGGTAAATATTCTCACCCACAATGGAATCAACAGCAACCTGGGCTTTTGAGAACAAGCCATGACGCCAATACCGCTTGACAGCATCCGTAAGTTCAGAACCGGGCACTTGGATCTTCTGCCCTATTGACAACCCGGAAATACCTGTAAGCATATAATCCTCATAGCCTTCCACTCCGGAGACCGCAATGCCGCCGATAACACCCGAACGGGGAATGCCGGCATATGATATGTCAGGATTGACTATTTTTTCCTGCGCCGCCGCATTTGTACAAAAAAGCAAAACGACGAGCAGCATCATACATCCCTTTATTCTGTCCATCTTGTCTGTTTGTTGTCTTGAGAATTATCATCATTTTCCACTTGGGCTTCAGTCTTGCCGAAACGCCTCTGCCTGCTTTGATAACTGGCAATTGCCTTATGCAGGCAGGACTCGTCAAAGTCCGGCCAATATGTGTCACAAAAATAGAGTTCTGAATATGCTATCTGCCAAAGCAAATAGTTGGATATGCGCACCTCCCCGCCCGTACGTATCAACAGATCAGGATCAGGCATGAAGCATGTCTGCAAATGGGCCGACACTGTGTCTTCGCCGATATCCTCGACACGGATCTTTCCTTCTGCCACCTCCGACGCTATGTTTCTTACCGCATTGGCAATTTCCCATTTCGAAGAATAGCTCAATGCCACAACCATCGTCATCGCAGCGTTTGTCTTGGTGTGCTCCATTGTCTCCTCTAATTTGGCGCGCACCTCGGCAGGAAGCCTGCCCATATCGCCGATTACACGAAAACGGACGTTGTTTTTCATGAAAATCTCGTCCTCCAATGACGTTAGGACAAGCCCCATAAGGGCTGCCACCTCGTCAGCCGGCCGATTCCAGTTTTCAGTCGAGAATGTATATAATGTAAGGTACTTAACCCCAAGCCTGGTACATTCAGACGTAATCTTACGCACCGATTCGACCCCGGCCTGATGACCGTAGCTACGCTCCTTGCCGCGTTCTGTCGCCCAACGGCCGTTGCCGTCCATTATGATGGCGATATGCCGAGGAACGCGATTCATGTCTATTTTCGTTTCAGTCATCCTTGTTGCATATTTTACATTTTGGCATAAAACTGTAAGTCAATGTGAGCTTAAGCATCGAATAACAGTCCGTATTCTTGAACAACCCTGAGCTTTTTACGCCGTAAGGGTCTTCAACACCGTCAAGTTTGTCGCTCAACGAGAAGTGCATCGCCCACTCCAAGCCCAAGTTCAATCTCTTGCCTATCTTGTATTTGACTCCGGCTCCTACAGGAACATTGGCTGTAAAGACATTCTCACCGCCAGCGCCGACATAAGTCGCGCCGACACCTAAAAACACGAAAGGAGTAAGCCGTTTGGCTCCCCTATATTCACGCCCGGTGCCGTAAGGCCAAAAGTTATACTCGTATGAAAGTCCAATATCGACCAACGTGTTGCTGAAGTTCACCGGTCTTTCCGCCAATTCCGGATACCAGGTATCCACGTCTGCGGAACTTCCTTTCAACTTTCCATAAGAGATGTCGAGTTTCAGTCCCATGTACGGGTTGAGCACACGCCGAAGTATCAGGGAAGCCGACGGCTGCATGTTTTTCACAATGCTTCCGTTGAAATCTCCTTCATAACTAACCATGCCCACACCTGCGCCTATTTCCATCTTATACTCGTATTCGTCCTGCGCATTGGCGGCAAATGTTACGAGCAGCGAAAACACGGAAAGCAGGACAGCTCTCATTGTCTTAATGTGGTGATATTATTCCTCAAACGAAGTCTGCTCATTCTCCCATCCAAGCCTGTTGAGCCTTCCACGCCAAACCTGGCCGGTTCCGCCACATATTATCCACAGATAATTGTCGCTGTCGGCAGTCATTGTAAACACATCACCGTCGCCATTTGTAAAGTTTTCAGGCAGATAATAGCTGTCGTCCGCATGCCATGTAAGCCCGTTGTCCTTGCTAACATAGAAATGGGCGAACGCCTCGGCAGTGCTCGTGCCAAGCCCACGGCCACCCAAGGCCAATAGGATGTCACCATAGACTGTAACACCCAAGCTAGCCATACGCGGAAGCCTGAAGCCGTTGTTTTCATTATACGGCATCCACGAATGCTTCCGTGAGCCGTCCGAATACTCTTCAATCTTGCTCCACACCATAGCCACCGAGTCTTCGGCAAACGCGCTGTTGTCCATATCGCGGTTGCCCGTTATTATCACACGCTCTGCATCATCGTTAGTGGAAAGCGCAAAACTACCGTAATTAACATTGTCTGTCGGAATCATTGACATGTCGCCTATCACGCCGTCTTTGGCCCATGTGGCCCCGTCATCGGCAGATGCGGCCATGTCTCCGTCGGCATCAATGGCGTAAATATTATGCTTGCCGGCGGCAAGCAACTGCCTTATGCCAGTTCCGCCCACGGCAGTCCATGTTTTTCCGTCAGCCGAGCGCACGACTGTTCCTCCGTCAATGGTATACACGTAATCGCCTTTCACTACCACGTTGCTACAAGCATTGCCGTCAAGGCTTATGTTTGTTTCCAGCCGTTCCCATGCAAGGCTTCCGCTTGTCGAGGTAGAATATACCGATGTTCCTGTCATGTCTGAGCCGAAAACAAGCAACCGGCTTGGCAAAACAGCCGCCTTCATGCCGCCTGTCATCGACGTGAATGCCTGGCAGACACCCATATCGTGCCAGTTTATCGAGTCAGGATGCTCTTTATGCACGTTTACCCTTACGGTATATGATCGCAATGCCATGCCGTCGTTGGCCAATACACGGAATTCACGCGGCTCGGTAAAGTCTATCGAGTCGGAGCTGCTGTAATACGCCAAAGAGTCCTCCCCTTCAATGTTCTTATGCACCAGGAGCACAATTCCACCGTTCTTGCTGCTTATGTTGCACAGCACGTGGGCCGCATCAGTGCCTTTCGGCAACGAGTCGGGGTTGTAAATTTCCTTCTTAAGCTGGTCTATATAGAAATCGTAGCCACTTGCATCCAAGTCTGCCACATAAGAGCTGTCAGTTACTCCGTCAGACGCTTTCGTCCAAACTGTTTGCTTCAACGTCCCGAGTGAGAACGACGTTATCGCAGTGTCGCTGTAGAAAACATAATCACTGTAATCGTCACTTTCCAAACACGACACCATCAAAAGCGCCGCTGAGAGCAAAACGACGAAAGGCCTGATAATCCTTCTCATTCTTCTTATGATTTTTATTTTTAGCTGCAAATTTAATCAGAATTCCTCAAATAGAGCGTCTTTTGCCACCTTTATTATTTAAAATGGCATGAAATTGGACTTTTTTATATACATAAAAGGAATTTTTAAAGGCTTTTTAAATTCAGCCGGCATGCCCGTAAACAGTAAAGCCCCCGCTTCGATTAGTCGAAACGGGGGCTTCCCTTTATAGTGTGTGAACCATCTAGTCAGATTAAAGTTTCGGTCCTGCAGCTACGAGAGCCTTGCCGGCCTCGTTGCTCTCATACTTCTTGAAGTTCTTGATGAAGCGTCCTGCGAGGTCCTTAGCCTTCTCCTCCCACTGAGCAGCGTCAGCGTAAGTGTCACGAGGATCGAGGATGTGCGGATCAACGCCCTCAAGCTGTGTAGGAACAACGAAGTTGAAGTAAGGAATCGTCTTCGTAGGAGCCTTGTCGATTGAGTGGTCGAGGATTGCGTCGATGATACCACGAGTGTCGCGGATAGAGATACGCTTGCCTGTTCCGTTCCAACCGGTGTTTACGAGGTAAGCCTTAGCGCCGCTCTTCTCCATCTTCTTAACCAGCTCCTCAGCGTACTTTGTAGGATGCAGCTCGAGGAATGCCTGGCCGAAGCAAGCAGAGAATGTAGGAGTAGGCTCGGTAATGCCGCGCTCTGTACCTGCCAACTTAGCCGTGAATCCTGACAGGAAGTAGTACTTTGTCTGCTCTGCGTTCAGGATTGATACGGGAGGCAGTACGCCGAATGCGTCAGCTGACAGGAAGATTACCTGCTTAGCAGCGGGTGCGTGAGAAATCGGGCGTACGATATTCTTGATGTGGTAGATAGGATAAGAAACGCGGGTGTTCTCGGTTACGCTCTTGTCAGCGAAGTCTATCTTGCCGTTAGCGTCAACTGTTACGTTCTCGAGCAGTGCGTCGCGGGTGATAGCGTTGTAGATGTCGGGCTCGCTCTCCTTGTCAAGGTTGATAACCTTAGCGTAGCAGCCGCCCTCGTAGTTGAACACGCCGTTGTCGTCCCATCCGTGCTCGTCGTCGCCGATGAGCAGACGCTTCGGGTCGGTAGACAGGGTTGTCTTACCGGTTCCTGACAGACCGAAGAAGATAGCGGTGTTCTCGCCGTTCTTGTCGCAGTTAGCAGAGCAGTGCATTGAAGCGATACCGCGCAGAGGCATAAAGTAGTTCATCATTGAGAACATACCCTTCTTCATCTCGCCGCCGTACCATGTGTTCAGGATTACCTGCTCCTTTGAAGTTACGTTGAATACTACTGCTGTCTCAGAGTTGAGTCCCAGCTCCTTCCAGTTCTCAACCTTAGCCTTAGAAGCGTTGTAAACGATGAAGTCGGGCTCCTGCTCGAAATCAGCCTCGCTTTGGGGACGGATGAACATGTTGGTAACGAAGTGAGCCTGCCAAGCAACCTCCACGATGAAGCGAACCTTCATGCGGGTATCCTTGTTGGCGCCGCAGAAACCGTCAACTACGTACAGCTTCTTGTTTGAAAGCTCCTTCAGCGCGAGCTCCTTAACGGCAGCCCAAGCCTCTTTTGAAGCGCGGTGGTTGTCGTTGTGGTACTCCTCGCTGTCCCACCATACCGTGTCGTGAGACGTCTCGTCGTCTACGATGAACTTATCTTTAGGCGAACGGCCGGTGTAGATACCGGTCATTACGTTTACTGCACCAAGCTCGGTCTCCTGGCCTTTGTCATAGCCTGTCAGACCTTCTTTTGTCTCCTCGTTGAACAGAACCTCATACGAAGGATTGTAAAGAACCTCGGTTGCGCCCGTGATTCCATACTTCTCTAAAACTGACTTATCAAACTTTGCCATTTTAATGAAATATTTAGAAAGTGAATATTGTTCCTGAATCGTGTTTCTTAAACCGCTTGCAAATTTAGTAAAAATTCGTCATTGCGCAATCGCCTAATAGTGTAAAAATTACGGCTGTAAAATGTTTTTAGGTTAAAGTATTGAAAATTTAAACACCGCGAAGTGCTTTTGCAACTTGCACTTTGCAAAAGACAGGAAATATTTTTACTTTTGCAGGTGACAGCCGGGGAGTCAACATGTCGTGAAGACGTGTCTTTTATCATTTTGACTTCCTTGATTCCTTCAACTCATAAAATACAAAGACACCATGAAGATAATCGACCTTGGCAAACAGAACTCCATCATCGGCCAGTACATGGCCGAGGTGCGCGACGTGGAATACCAGCAGAACCGCCTCCTCTTCCGCAACAACATCACACGCATAGGCGAGATGATGGCCTATGAGATAAGCAAGACGCTCAGCTACGAGCCGCGCGACGTCGAGACGCCTCTCGGCACGGCGCGCGTCAACGTGCCCGCCGACAAGGTGGTGCTGGCCACCATCTTCCGCGCCGGACTGCCCTTCCACGCCGGCTTCCTCAACGTGTTCGACCACGCCGGCAGCGCCTTCGTCAGCGCGTACCGCGAATACACCGACAACGAGCACACGCAGGTGGGCATACACGTGGAGTATCTCGCCACGCCGAGCGTCGAGGGGAAGACGCTCGTCATAGTAGACCCGATGCTGGCCACGGGCGGCTCCATGGAGCTGGGCTACAAGGCTTTTCTCACACGAGGCACGCCGAAGCGTATCCATGTGGCGTGCGTCATCGCCGCGCCCGACGGCATAGAGCACGTCAGGCGCACGTTCCCCGACGACAAGACCACCGTGTGGTGCGCGGCCGTTGACCCCGGGATGAACGAGCACAAATACATCGTGCCGGGCATAGGCGACGCCGGCGACCTGTGCTACGGCGACAAAGTTTAAGTGAAGAGTGAAGAATCCAAATGTCGACAACAATGAAAAGACATTTGAATTCTTCACTCTTCGTTCTTCACTCTTCAATTTTCATTCACTGACTTCAACCTTGCCGCTTGACGGATAAGTAAAAGAGAACGACGCTTGCTGCGTGCCTCCAGACTTTATCACGACGTTGTATTCATGCCCCGTCTCCATCGGCCCCAACTCAAACGACACGTCGAAGGGGCAGATGCAGTTGCATTCGGCGTAGTGGTTTTCCGTTTCGGTTACAATGATGCTTCCCAATCCTTGAGACACGTCGACGTCTATCACGTCGCTGCAGCAGTTGAACAGCGCGTTATGGTGGGTGACATGCACATAGCCGTTGTCCTTGCTTGTGTACTCTACGTATTCCTTATAGCCCATGTCTTCAAAGTGGCTGCGTGTCTTCGGGGACGCGTCGGCCGCTTCTGTGGTCTTGCATCCGGTGGTGTACACGTTCTTGACATCAATCCACCCGACGCTTCCTGCGTCGCCGTCGTCATTCCCGCAGGCGGCGAAAGCCGCGATGCAGGCAAGCAATGTGCAGATACTGGCGATTTTCTTTTTCATGGCCAATCCTCCTACAAGTTATAACAAGTTAAACATAAACTGGCATGTCCGGCAAAGAACCAGGCCTCTATGCGCCTGAAATTTCTACCAATCAGATTCTTTCCGTCACACCGCAAAGATACTGAATATTTCAATACGGTGCCTACTTTGACCCCTATTTCTTTGCGCATGAATACATGCTGTTTTGCAAAAGACGGTCTTTTGCATTCCAAAAGGCCGTCAATCGCAAGCTAAAAGGCCGTCTTTCGCAACGCAAAAGACGGCCTTTCACAAGTCGTTGAAAACCAGTGAGAATTAAGAGTTAAGAGTTAAGAACTAAGAAAAATGCCATTCACGGATATGTACAAGCGGTCAACAAAGGCATTTTTCTTAATTCTTAATTCATATAACTCTTAATTCTTAACTTTTAGTTCTTAATTCATACTGTCGTTTATTAGCTTAAGCAGTCGCTCCACGGCTTCCTCTTCGGGTATGTTTTTCTCCACGCACTGCTTGCCCTTGTACAGCGATATGCGGCCCCGGCCGGCGCCCACGTAGCCATAGTCGGCGTCGGCCATCTCGCCCGGACCGTTCACGATGCAGCCCATGATGCCTATTTTCAGACCCTTCATACCCTTGGTGGCTTCCTTTATGCGCGCTATCGTGGAGCGCAGGTCATACAGCGTGCGGCCACACCCGGGGCAGCTTATGTATTCTGTCTTCGACGTGCGAAGTCGCGCCGCCTGCAGTATGCCGAAGGCGGTGGCCGTGATGTCTTGTGCCGCCAGCGTGCCGTCGTTCATCAGCCAGATGCCGTCAGTTAGTCCGTCGAACATCAGCGCGCCCATGTCGGCGGCGGCTTCTATCTGGAAGTCGCCCTTCTCCTGTTGCGAGTGGCGGTACATCTGGCAGAAAACGACGGGATTCGCCACTCCGGCCGACATCATCTCGTGCAGCAGTGCGCGCTGCTCGCCAAGGCGGTTATTGTGGTTGGACATGCTCACCACCACGACCTCGGGGTGCGCCTTTAGGCAGGGTATGTATTCGTCGGTGTCCATTCCGTATGGCAAGACAAGGAACTTCACGTCGGACTTTACCTGCGCTATCAGCGGAACGGCGTTGTAGGGGAATATTGGATACACGTCTTTCGTGTCTTCAAGACCTGCGTACACGCCGAAGTCGACGATGTAACGCTGGCCGGGTATGCGCTTTTCGGGCAGCGACTGGCCGGTATATACATAATCCGGAACGATGTCTTCGCCCACGCTTAGCCGCGAGGGGTCGCCCCCGTCAAGCATCGACGCTATGACGACGGGCACGTTAGCGCCCCCTATGTTGCCCACGGAAGCCGTCTTGCGGCGCTCCGGGCGCAGCCAGTCGAAGCCAGGAGCCTCTGTACCGGGTATCGGCGTATGGCCGGCGCGGCGCGTAACGTAGTCTACCAGATGGCGAGCTACGGGAATCTCGGCCTCAGGCTCCTCGCTCAGCGACACGCGCACAGTGTCTCCCAGTCCGTCGGCCAGCAGTGCGCCTATGCCCACCGCGCTCTTTATTCGGCCGTCTTCGCCCTCTCCGGCCTCGGTCACTCCCAGGTGCAGCGGATAGCTCATGCCCTCGCGCTCCATCTCGCTCACCAGCAGACGGACCGAGCGCACCATCACCACCGTGTTGCTCGCCTTTATCGAAATGACAACGTCGTCAAACCGTTCGCGCCTGCAAATGCGCAAGAACTCCATGCAGCTCTCCACTATTCCCTCGGGAGTGTCGCCGTAGCGCGACATTATGCGGTCTGACAGCGAGCCGTGGTTGACGCCAATGCGCAGGGCCGTGTGGTGTTCCTTACATATGTTAAGCAGCGGCACAAAGCGTTCCTCAATCTTCTTCAGTTCGCCAGCATACTCCTCGTCGGTGTATTCCAAGTGCTTGAACGTGCGCGCCGGGTCGGTATAATTGCCGGGGTTTATGCGCACCTTCTCGGCATACAGCGCGGCCACCTCGGCCACATGGGGGTTGAAGTGTACGTCGGCCACCAGCGGAGTCATGTACCCGTCGGCCCTGAGCCGCGCGTTGATGTCCTTCAGGTTCTCGGCTTCGCGCATGCCCTGGGTGGTCAGCCGCACGTATTCTCCGCCGGCCTTGATTATGCGCTCGGCCTGCGCCACGCTCGCCTCGGTGTCGGTGGTGAGCGTGGTGGTCATCGACTGCACACGCACTGGCCACTCTCCGCCCATCGGCGTGCCGCCAATCTGTACTTCGGAAGCCGCGCGGCGGCGGTAATTGAACAAGTCAATCATACTAAAATGAATAATGAAAAATGAACAATGAATAATAAAGAAATGAATCAAGAACAATGAATAATGAAAAAATGAATAATGAACAATGATAAAGAACCGTAAATCCGCAGGCTCATTATTCATTGTTCATTATTCATTTTTTCATTCAATCAATTAGTCTTATACTCATACTTGACCTCGGCCAGCTCCTTGTTGGCCTTCTCTATCTTGGCACCCAGTCCGGCCTTGTACTCCTCAAGGCGTGCCGAAATGCCGTCGTCGGCCAAGGCAAGCATCTCCGTTGCGAGTATGGCAGCGTTCATCGCGCCGTTCACTCCGACCGTGGCCACTGGTATTCCCGGCGGCATCTGTATGATGCTGAGCATCGCGTCGAGGCCGTCGAGCATTCCCTTGATGGGCACTCCGATGACGGGCAGCGTGGTCGATGCGGCTATGACGCCGGGCAGAGCGGCGGCCATGCCGGCTCCGGCGATGATTACTTTGACGCCGCGAGCCTTGGCCTGCTTGGCAAACTGCTCCACAGCGTCGGGTGTGCGGTGTGCGGACAGGGCGTTGACTTCAAACGGAATGTGCATGTCGTCGAGGAACTTGCACGCCTTTTCCATTACGGGCAGGTCGCTTGTACTGCCCATGATGATGCTTACTAAAGGTTTCATAATATCTTGTTTTTTGATTATTGCCTTATTTTCAATAAGCCCAATCGGCCTGATTGGCCTGATCAAGCAACTGCCAAGATTAGCCCGATTAGCCTAACAAGCCAGACACGCCTTTGATGGGAACTGCTTGCCGCCACGCCGCCTGCCGCTTTTATCAGGCACATTCGCCCTGTCAAGCACACTATCCTATTAGCCTTATTCGGCCCATCAGGCCCATTCGGCCCGTCTTACAGCAACAATACCGACACGAAGGCGCAGCCAGTGCCGACGAGGAAGCCCAGCGTTATCTCGTGAAGGGAGTGCTGCCGCAGTATCATGCGGCTTGTGCCAACCAGGCCGGCGAGCACCAGCACCACGCAAAGCCACCACACGGGATTGAACCCGAAGATGACGGAGAAGGCGGCCAGAGCGCCGGCCACGCCGCCGATTGCGGCCATGTGGGTGGACACCTTGACGAAAAGGTTGACTATGGCGCACGTTATCTGTATCACCAACGCGGCCATAAGGATGCTTCCCATGAAGTGGGGCACGTGCACGGCGGCCATGACATAATAGCACAGCAGGTAGGAGACGATGGATATCACGTAAGGAATGACGCGGCGTTCCTTGCTCGCCATCTGGAAGAGCGACCACCCCTGGTAATGGCGGTAGAGGCGGATCAGGAGCGAGGGTAGCGCTATCGTGAACACCCAGAACGTCACCACGAGGAACAGCTTGTACGTCCAAGGCAGCAAGCTGAGGTAAGTCAGCGTAAGCAGGGCGGCCAGCCCGACAAGGGGCAGGTAGAAAGGCGTGAATATTACGCTAAGCGCCTTGGCCGCGAAAATTATATGTTTCTCTCTCATCTTTTCCTTAGTCGTGCCACGGGGATGCCCATCTGCTCGCGGTATTTGGCTATCGTGCGGCGTGCCACGGGGTATCCGGCGGCTTCCATCATGCCTTTTATGGCATCGTCGCTCAGCGGAGCGGCCTTGTCTTCCTTGTCTATGATGTCCTTTAGGGCGGCCTTCACGCGGCGCGTTGACATCTCTTCGCCGCCTTCGGTCTTGACGCTGTCGCTGAAGAAATGGCGCAGCTTGAACGTGCCCCAGCGCGTCTGGGCGTACTTCATGTTGCTCACGCGCGACACGGTGGATATGTCAAGCCCTGTCTTTTCGGCCACGTCCTTGAGTATCATGGGCCTAAGGTCGCTCTCGTCTCCGTCCTGGAAATACCGGCGCTGTATGTCGATTATGGCCTTCATGGTGACATACAGGGTGTGCTGACGCTGCTTTACGGCATCAATGAAGCCGCGCGCGCGCTCCACTTTCTCCTTCGCGTAGAGCAGGGCTTCCTTCTCGCTGCGGTTCATCTTGCCCTTGCTGTTGCGGTAGGTGTCGACCATCGAGGCGAACGAGGGCGACACATACAGTTCTGGAACGTTGCCGCCGTTGACCGTGAAGGTCACCGTGCCGTCGTCGGCGGTGTCAACTATGAAGTCGGGCGTTATCTGGCGCGCGCCGCGCCCTTCGGTCTCGCCGAGGGCCGAGCCGGGCTTCGGGTTGAGCTTCAGCAGTTCTGCGTGCACCTTGTCGGCCGTCTCCGCGTCGTATCCGAGCTGCGCCGATATCTTGTCCCAGCGCTTGTTCATGAACTCGTCATAGCATTTCGCGATGACTTCCTCCATCTTGCTGCGCATGTCTGACTTCGGCTTTCGCCTTATCTGCAGCATGAGGCATTCGCGCAGGTCGCGCGCCCCCACCCCGGCGGGGTCGAACGTCTGGAGCGTGTGCAGCACGTCGTCAATCTCCTGCTCGCCGGCGTCGACGTTATGATATATGGCAAGCTCGTCGCTCAGAGTGCCGGCGTCCTTGCGCAGCAGACCGTCGTCGTCGAGCGAGCCTATGAGGTATTCCATTATGTCGCGCTGCTTCGGGCTAAGGTCAACATCGACCATCTGCTCCTTCAGCCTGTCGTAGAACGACACCGTGTCCCCGTAGGTCATCTCTTCATAGTCGGCCGACTGGCTGTCGGCGGCCTGCGGCGTCACCGGCTCCGGCATCTCGTCGTCCATGCCTATGCCCGCCAGGGCGTCGTCGAGGGCCGACTCGCGCTCCTCACGCTCCGACGCCGCGTCAAAGTCGTCGTCGGCACCGTCGTCCTCGCCGCCTTCGTGAATGTCGTCACGCGCGGTGTCGTCGTCGGCTCCGGCGCTTTCGAGGGCGGGGTTGTCGTCAAGTTCGGCAGTGACGCTTTGCTCCAGCTCGGTCAAAGGCATCTCCAACAGCTTCACCACGAG
This sequence comes from uncultured Prevotella sp., assembly GCA_944320195.1. Classification (GTDB taxonomy): domain Bacteria; phylum Bacteroidota; class Bacteroidia; order Bacteroidales; family Bacteroidaceae; genus Prevotella. The sequence continues at coordinate 56,727 of CALUGP010000011.1, forward strand.
CATCTGCTGCTGCGTGAGCCGCTGCACCTGCGCCTGCTTCTGGGCCTGCGTCTGTATGAGCTTCTGTACCATAACGGTGCAAAATTAATACTTTTCCGGGAAGATGAGCAATGAAAGGGAAAATATTTTTCAATTAGTCAGCGCACCCCGCACCCCCGGCCAGAAAGGGCGCGGCACGCTTTCGCGGCTTAGCCCGGCAGGGCCTGACCGGCCTGCCAGGCTCATCCGCCACGCCGGCACCGGCCGCCTGATAACCGCCTGATAATCAGAGGACATGCGAAAGGCCGCCTTTTGACTTGCAAAAGACGGCCTTTCGGCCTGCGATTGACGGCCTTTTGCGTCGTAAAAGGCCGTCTTTTAGAAAGCGGTCGGATTGCTCGCGTTTTCTTACTTGCCTTCCGCATATTGGTCAAGCTTCTTCAGGTAATACTCCTTGAAGTCGCTCCAGTGGTAATAAGGGGCGCAGTCGGTGGGCACGGGCAGCGTGGCCTCGTCCTCGTTGAGCAGCACTTTCACCAGCACGTCGCCGTCGCCCACGCCGCGGCGGAAGAACACCAACTGAATGTTCGCGCCCATGGGGAACACCTTGTAGTTTACCCATCCCTTGCCGACAAGGCTCTCAAGGTCGTCCGTGGAGAGGTCGTAGCCGTTCAGCCCGAGCAGGCATGCCAGCGGCAGAACCATCGTCTCGTGGCCGAAGCGGAGCGTAGCGCCGGGCCGCTCGAGGGCGATGCAGCTGTCGGCTTGGTGTATTATGTTGCGCAGCAGGTTGCGCTGCGAGAAGGGCTGGGTGCCACCGTTCAGCGCACATGCGCCGTAGCCTATGTACCACGAGGCGTTGTCGGCCAGCCAGAAGTTGTACAGCTCGTCCTTGGTGAACACGTCGTAAAGCGTCATCTCCTCGCCCAGCGGCGAGCTTTGCAGGTTGGACGCGAGCTTGAACAGCCGCGCGGCGAAGTCAAGCGTGTCGACTTCATACTTCACATATCCGGCATCATTGAACAGCCTTTGCATCAATGCGGCACGGCTCACGTGGCGCGAGCAAAAGTCGTTCCACGCCACCTGCGCCCTCCTCGGCGTCTTCCCGGCCGACAAGGCCGGGTCGCTCTGGTTCATGTAATACATGTCATGCATGCTCGCGTCATGGCTTACGCGCAGCCTGGGGTTAAGCCTCAGCAGCTCCTGCAACTCGTTCTCCATCGACAAGATGCAGCGTATCACCACAGTACTCTTCGCGTCCACGCACACATCGCCCTTGAAAACGTCGGGGAAACGCTCGTACATCCTGCGCGCGATCTGCCTGTGCTGCTCGGCGCCAAGCGGCGTAAGCTCGCCCAGGCGGCCGCCGGCCTCGGCCTCAAGCAGGCGCACGCGGCGCAGCACGTCGGCCCCGAGAGGAGTCAGCTTGCCAAGGCTGTCGGCCCGGGCTAGCACCTCCAACGGAGCGGAATACTCGTCCTGCCCTATCAGATAGCGCGAGCCGTGACGGCCGTAATGGCTGATGTAGAACGCACGGTAGCCCTTGGGAGCCGGCGTAAGCTCGTGCTGCGACGGCCCGGGATAGGCCAAGTGGTTGCTCGCCGAGAGGCGCACGTCAGCGAAAATCTCGTCTTTTGCCTGCTGGGCGGCCACACCGGCGGCCGCCATAAACACCAACAGGAGTGTGATAAATCTGTTCATGACAACTTGTTTTTATGCTTAATTTTGTGCAAAGATAGTGAAAAAACGCTATTTCAGGCATACTCAGATGCAATTCATCATAACTTTGTAGGGTTTAATCAGACAAAAGCCAATAATCTCAACGCAATTGACGTAAATAAAAACGAGCAATAATGATGGGAAAAAACAAAAGTTACGACAAGACAGACGAGTCTGAAGTATTCAAGCACAAAAGCCTGACAGCGGCCAAGAACCGCAAGAAATTCTCAAAAATCATGCAATGGGCGCTTTACATCATGGCTATACTTATTGCAGCGGCATGCGTATTCGCCTATTTTTTCGACGCCATTTGACCCCACTACGGGAACGGCCCCACAGGCACAAAAACCTGAGGGACCGCAATTAAACTAAACCTATTGAAGAACGGCTTGACGGCCCGCAAGGACGCGCCAGCCTTTATCCTCACCCCGTAAAAGGGTTATTCTTCAACAGAGAAATCTTCTTTTCCTACTCCGCAAAGAGGACACACCCAGTCTTCAGGCAGGTCTTCAAACGCTGTTCCGGGAGCCACTCCGTTCTCGGGATCTCCCACTTCGGGGTCATACACGTACCCGCAAGTCTCACAAACATACTTTTTCATAATGCTTTAATTTTTAAATGTTGATAATATGGTCTTCATCTTATCTCGCAGAAGCGCGCCCGCGGCGCAGCACTATCTCAACTCTCGCCGCTATTTCCTCGGGCGGAATGCTCCTTATGCATAAGCAGTCGCCACGCAGGCATGCCTTTTCTCCCGATATGCTGCACGGCCGGCAGGGCACGTCTGCCTGCACTGCGTCGGCCGGGTCTTGGCCCCAGCCCATGAAGCCGGCGCAGGGATGTGTCGCTCCCCATACGCTTACGACCGGCGTTCCGGCAATCGACGCCATGTGCATCGCGGCGCTGTCCATTGAGATCATAACGTCGAGACGGCTCATCAGGATAAGTTCGCTGCCTATGCCGCCCAACTGCGCCGTGGCGTTGACGCACCGGTCGAACTTCATGCTCCACTCGTTCAGGGCTGCGGTCTCGGTGTCTCCGCCGCCGAACAGGAACAGGCGGCAGCCCGGATGACGCCCTATGACACGCCTTATGACTTCTTCCATGAGCGGCAACGGATATGTCTTGCCGGCATAAGCGGCGAAAGGCGCGACTCCTATCCATGTCTCGCCGCAGGCCTTCGGCGTGTTGAAGCCGGCAGGCAGGCGGCTGATGTCTCCGCCTTCGGGAGGGAACACCGAGCGGAAATCCATCCTGACCGGATATCCGAGACGCGCAAGCACGTCGGCATAGCAGTCGAACGCCGCAGGCAACTGTATCAGACGCTTGTCCGCCTGGCTGACAAGCAGCCTGCGCAAGGCCTTGTGCTTGTCCACATGTTCGACGCGGAAACGGTCTATGTTGAAGCGCATGCGCAGGTAGTCTGACCGCAAGACGCTGTGGAAATCGGCAACGGCCGTGAAGTTCTTTGCCGTGAGGCGGCGGTAGAGGGCGTTCATTCCCTTCACGCCGTAATACTCATTCTTAAGGTCGGCCTCCATGAAGCCCACGTTCTGCGGCATGTACTCGAAGAACGGGCGGGCCGAGGGACGGCTCAGCATGGTTATCCTTACATCTGGATACTGCCGCGCGAGCGAATCCACCACGGGCACGGTCATAGCCACGTCGCCAATCGTAGAGAACCTTATTATAAGTATGTGCTCGGTCTTCATTTATCCTTTCGGGGCGTAAAGTACAACAAATGCAATCGTGCCGTCGTTTGTCTTAAGATATAACAAGTTTGCTTTTCTGTTTGGCAAAGTTAGCTATTTATTTCCATTCCGCCAACTCGCGCGCGATATTTTTAGTAATTTTGCAAAACTTTTGAGACATATCATAAGTCTGGTACAACAACATACGGCAATATGAAAATCGTAATCGACGACAAGATTCCTTACATCCGCGAGACCATAAGCCGGCTCACCGACGACGCAGTTTACATAAAAGGCTCTGACATAGGGCCTGATGACGTGCGCGACGCCGACGCGCTGATAGTGAGGACGCGCACCAGGTGCGACGAGAGGCTGCTCGGAGGAAGCAGCGTGAAGTTCGTGGCTACGGCCACGATAGGCTTCGACCACATCGACGCCGGCTACATGGAGCGTGCCGGGATAGAGTGGATGAGCTGCCCGGGATGCAACGCCGCCTCGGTGGCGCAGTACGTAAGGTCGGTGCTGCTGCTCCTGAAGCGTGACCGCGGAGCACGCCTCGGCGGCCTGACAATGGGCATTGTGGGCTGCGGCCACGTGGGGACGAAGGTCAAGGCCGTGGCCGAAGAGTACGGCATGCGCGTGCTCGCATGCGACCCTCCGCGGCAGGAGCGCGGCGACGGGGGGCCGTTCGCCACGATGGAAGACATAGAGCGCGAAGCCGACATAATAACATTCCACGTGCCGCTGACCGCAGACGGGCCCCACCCTACGCTGCATCTGGCAGACAAGGTCTTCTTCGGGCGGCTTGGACGGAGGCCGCTCATAATCAACACGAGCCGCGGAGGCGTGGTGGACAACGCGGCGCTGCTTGACGCGCTAATATATAATAAGGTGGGAGACGCCGTAGTCGACACCTGGGAGAACGAGCCGCAGATAAGCCGGGAGCTGCTCGGCAGGGCATGGATAGGCACTCCGCACATAGCCGGATACAGCGCCGACGGCAAGGTTAACGCCGACAACATGGTGATTGAGGGCCTTTGCCGCCGGTTCGGCCTCGACGTTCCGCCGCGCATAGTGCCGCCCAAACTGCCGGCGACGTTCGTCCCGTCGACAGACGATGACACCCTGCGCCTGCAGCTGTACAACCCGCTTGACGACAGCGCACGGCTGAAAGCTTCGCCCGAAAGCTTCGAGGAGCAGCGCGGCAACTATCCGCTGAGAAGGGAACGGGCCGACTGACAAACCCGCCAGGGGCTGCCACGACAGACCCCGTCAGCCCGACGCTAACCGCCTGGCAGTCAGCACGTTTGCGAAAGGCCGTCTTTTGGCTTGCAAAAGACGACCTTTCAGCGCGCGATTGACGGCCTTTTGCAAGCCAAAAGACGGCCTTTCGCATTTCGACAGCCATTCATCCCGGACACGCCAAAGAACGACACGCCATCTTCAAAAAAACGTTTCAGCGCCTATTTTCTTGCACACATGCCCCCAATGTGTGCAAATGATGGAACATTTTTGTTGAAAAAATTTGCACACTTGAATAAAAATTCGTTCCTTTGCAGCGATTTTTGAGATTTGAATATTATTATAAACTTTTTTAAAACATTACAATCATGTCAGAAATTGAATCAAAAGTAAAAGCTATCATTGTAGAGAAACTTGGTGTTGACGAGGCAGAAGTAAAGCCCGAAGCAAGCTTCACAAACGACCTTGGCGCAGACTCTCTCGACACAGTAGAGCTGATCATGGAGTTCGAAAAGGAGTTCAACATCTCTATTCCTGACGACAAGGCAGAGACAATCGCTACCGTAGGCGATGCTATCAGCTACATTGAGGCTAACATAAAATAATAATTCCAGTCAACGATAAATGGAATTGAAAAGAGTAGTAGTAACGGGCCTGGGCGCGGTTACCCCTGTGGGAAACAATGTCGAAGAGACATGGAAAAACCTGGTTGAGGGCGTAAGCGGCGCGGCACCCATTACACAGTTCGACTGCTCCATGTTCAAGACTCAGTTCGCATGCGAGGTGAAAGGCCTCAACGTGAACGAGTGGATAGACCGCAAGGAAGCCCGCAAGATGGACCGCTACACACAGCTGGCCCTCGTCAGCGCGGCTCAGGCCGTAAAGGACAGCGGCATGGACCTGGAGAAAGAGGACAAGAACCGCATCGGAGTAATCTTCGGCGTAGGCATCGGCGGAATAAGGACCTTCGAGGACGAAGTGTCTTACTACGCCCAAAACAAGGAGAACGGCCCCAAGTTCAACCCGTTCTTCATCCCGAAGATGATCAGCGACATAGCAGCCGGCCAAATCTCGATACAATACGGATTCCACGGCCCCAACTATGCGACAACCTCCGCCTGCGCGTCATCGACCAACGCGATTGCCGACGCATTCAACCTTATCCGTCTGGGCAAGGCCAACATCATCGTCAGCGGAGGAGCCGAGGCCGCAATATGCGCCTGCGGCGTGGGCGGATTCAACGCCATGCACGCGCTCTCCACACGCAACGACGAGCCCGCAAAGGCGTCGCGCCCGTTCAGCGCAAGCCGTGACGGCTTCGTGATGGCGGAAGGAGCGGGATGTCTTATCCTCGAAGAATTGGAGCACGCAAAGGCACGCGGAGCCAAGATCTACGCCGAAATGGTTGGCGAGGGAGAAAGCGGCGACGCATACCACATCACTGCCTCCCACCCCGAAGGGCTCGGAGCAAGGCTCGTGATGCAGGCGGCTCTCGACGACGCAGGCCTGAAACCTGAAGACATAGACTACATCAACGTCCACGGCACGTCAACACACGTTGGCGACATATCCGAGGCCAAGGCCATAAAGGACGTCTTCGGCGACGCGGCTTACAAGCTGAACATCAGCTCTACGAAGTCAATGACCGGACACCTGCTCGGCGCTGCCGGCGCGGTAGAGGCCATGGTAAGCGTGCTGTCAGTGAAGAACGACATCGTTCCGCCGACAATCAACCACGACGAAGACGACAAGGACGAAGAGATAGACTATAACTTGAACTTCACTTTCAACAAGGCGCAGAAGCGCACTGTGCGTGCCGCAATGAGCAATACGTTCGGATTCGGCGGACACAACGCCTGCGTTATCTTCAAGAAATATGATGATTAACAACTTCATTGACAAAATAAAGCTCCCTTTCCGCAAGGAAAAGGAGCTTTATTATTCTTTACGCGACATCATCGGATTCTACCCTCACAACATCGACTTCTACAAACAGGCTCTCATGCACCGCAGCGTCGCCAAGCGCAACGCCAAGGGGAAACCCGTCAACAACGAGCGGCTCGAGTTCCTGGGCGACGCCATTCTCGACGCCATTGTGGGCGACATAGTGTTCCGCCACTTTGAAGGCAAGCGCGAAGGATTCCTTACCACGACGAGAAGCAAGATTGTACAGCGCGACACTCTCAACCGCCTGGCCCACGAGATAGGCATAGGCCAGCTCATAGTGTCCAGCGGAAACATGTCCTCCCATAACAGCTACATGGAAGGAAATGCGTTCGAGGCCCTCGTAGGGGCGATCTACCTGGACCGCGGCTACGGCGCGTGCATGCGCTTCATGCAGAAACGCATACTCTCGCAGCTCATCAACCTCGACAAGGTGGCCTACAAGGAGGTGAACTTCAAGAGCAAGCTCATAGAGTGGTGCCAGAAGAACAAGGTGAGACTTGACTTCGAGCTGGTAGAGCAAAAACGCGACGACAGCAACAGCCCGATGTTCGTCTACAAGGCGAAAATCGAGGGAATAGAGGGCGGCGAAGGGCGCGGATACTCGAAAAAGGAGAGCCAACAGACGGCCAGCAAGAGCGCACTGCAGAACCTGAGGCGCAAGCCGCAGTTCATCGACGCCGTGTTCGCCGCAAAGACCGAGCGCACGAAGATGGAGGAAGAGCCTGTGCAGACAGTGCCCGACGTGGAGGCGAAGGAAGACTTCATCATCACGCAGACCGTGGAAACGGTGACTGAGGAGCGCCGCGCAGATGCCGCCGAGAATGCGGCAACAAGCGGTACGAAAGCCAAGAGCAGGCAGAAGAAGAATGAGGAGGACGAGTTTGACCTGTCAGACATCAAGGCTTTCAACGACAAGATGACCAAGGAGGACATCATTGCGGCGGCCGAGGCGGCCGCGTTCGCAGAGTAAACGCCCACCCATGGCATCACACATGCGAGGCCTCCGGCACCGTCATTGCGGAATGAACCGCAGTACCGCCATCGCAGCCGTCCGCGACATAGAACACGATTGACGGCCTTTTGCCTTGTAAAAGGCCGTCAATTACAAGGCAAAAGGCCGTCTTTTGGAATCAAAAAGACGGCATTTTGCAAATATGCTGATTATCAGTGGTTTAGCCGTTGCAGGCCAAACCGCATCATCCGTTGATCAATTCGTCGTACACCGAGAGGACATGCCGCGCCACGTCGTTGTTCTCGAAGCGCGCGACATACTGCCGCCCGGCGGCTATGCGGCCGTCGCGCCCGGGAGCGCCTTTGAGCACTTGCTTCATGGCGTCGGCCATTCCGTAGACATCATCGGGACTTACATATAGAGTGGCGTTGCCCCCGGCCTCCTCAAGACAGCTGCCAGTGCAGGCCACAACGGGCAGGCCGCTCTGTATTGCCTCTATCACCGGAAGCCCGAAACCTTCGTAGCGCGACGGGCAGACGCACGCCTCGGCCATCTGATATATGGCAGGCAGGTCGTCGACGGGCACGTTGTGCAGGAACATCACGCGCCGGGCAAGTCCGTTCTGTGCCACATACCGCTTTACCTTCTCGCAGTAAGGAGTTGACCTCCCCACCACCACGAGGCTGACGTCTTCGGGCAGCAGGCGCATCGCCTTCACCGCCAGCAGCACGTTCTTGCGCTCCTCGACGGTGCCTACGCTCACGACGTAACGCTCGGGCAGCATGTAGTCGGTGTGCACCTCCTGCATCTTCTTCTCGCCCTCACGCATCTTGTAGCGCGTGCCGCAGCTCTGGTATATCACGTCAATCTTGCTGGCGGGCACGTCGCCGTAGAGCATCACGTCGCGCTTGGTGCACTCGCTGATGGCTATTATGCGGTCGGCCTCCAGGCAAGTCTTCCTGAATTTCCAGGCATGCACCTTCCTCTCAATCCACGAATACCACTCAGGGTGGCGCATGAAGATAAGGTCATGAACGGTGACCACAGTCTTTATTCCGGCCTCCTTTATGCCTATTGGCAGCTCGCCCGACAGCCCGTGGTACAGCTTGACGCCGTCGCGCACAAGGTCGGCCACGATGCCGTGGGTGCGCCATAACGCCTTGGCCACGGCGTTTATGCCGGCCGAGGGATAGACAAACTTCACGTCCTGCCGCGGCGTTATCTGCCTTCTCAGCACGCTTTCGCCGCGTTCAGGCGCATAAAGGTTGAGCGTCACGTTAGGCGGAACAGTCCCGGCCAGGTCGTTGACGAGCGTCCTGCCGTAGCTGCCCAGCCCCGTATTGTCGCACACTATGTGCTTGGCGTCATATCCTATTGTCATAAGAATCTTTCACTTTCACGTCAATCCAAGCCGTCTTCGGCAATGGATTTCCCAGTTTTCACTATCAGTTTTCCGCTTTGTCCATGGTCCAGAGATACAGGCAAGGGTCTCTCCTTACCGACTGTTCCAGCATCTCGAAAAAGCGTCTCGTTATCTCATGCCTTGGCATGGACGACGGGTTGTCTGTAATCAGGCGGAAGGTGCACACATACCGGCCCCTCCCCGGCCGCTCCATGTCCACGTAAAACACGGCGTTTCCCATCTTTCTGGCAATCCGTTCCGCCCCGGTCATCACGTTGGCCGTGCGGTTGAGGAACGTCAGCCGCAGCTGCGAGTTGGGGCATTGCGGCCTTTGGTCGGCCATGTAGCCAAATATGTTCATCAGGTTTTGGTTGCGGAACGATGTCAGATATCTCAGGATGTCCCTCTTCGGGACGCACACACCGCCCATGCTCTGCCGTATCTTGATAAACAACCGGTCAAGAGTCTTGCTCGGCAAGGGCGCGTATATCAGCCCGACGACAGCCTCCTTGTGGCGCGTGAACACCTTGCCTGCCGCCGACAGGAACTCCCAGTTGCAGTAATGTCCCAGTATCCCGGCGCACGCCTGGCCGCGGTCGAAGCAGTCTTCAACGGCCTCCGTGCCGCGGAACTCCACGTGGCGCATCAGCTCTTCGCGAGACACACTCATCAGCTTGACCGTCTCCACGAAATAGTCTGACAGCCAGCGGTAAAAGCCCCGTTCTATACGGCGCAGCTCTTCGCGGCTTTTCCCGGGGAAGGCGGCCGCCATGTTGCGCCTCGCCGTTGACAGGCGATAGCGCGCCACGCGGTAAGTAAAGAAATACAACACGCCCGACAAGGCGTAAAGCGCCCTGTACGGGAGCAGCGATACAAGATAGAACGCCGCGTAGGCGATGGCTTGCAAGGTATTTCCTATCATCGTGCTTACAGGCTCTGCATGTCGTTCAGTTTCTTATAATATCCGTCCATGGCGAGCAGCTGGTCGTGAGTGCCACGCTCGACGATGCGTCCTTCGTGCATGACGCATATCTCGTCGGCGTTCTTTATGGTAGACAGACGGTGGGCTATGGCCACGGTGGTGCGTGTCTTCATGAGGTGCTCGAGGGCCTGCTGGACAAGGCGCTCGCTCTCAGTGTCGAGCGCCGAGGTGGCCTCGTCGAGTATAAGGATGGGCGGATTCTTGAGAATGGCGCGCGCAATGCTGATGCGCTGGCGCTGACCTCCCGACAGGCGGCTGCCCCGGTCGCCGATGTTTGTGTCGTATCCGTGCTCGGTCTCCATGATGAAGTCGTGCGCGTTGGCTATGCGCGCGGCCGCCTCAATCTGCTCCTGGGTGGCGTCGCTCACGCCGAACGATATGTTGTTACGGAACGAGTCGTTGAAGAGTATGGCCTCCTGGTTGACGTTTCCTATAAGCTGGCGCAGGTCGTGTATGGCCATGTCCTTCACGTTGACGCCGTCGATGAGCACTTTTCCCTCCTGCACGTCGTAGTAGCGGGGTATCAGGTCGACAAGGGTTGACTTGCCTCCGCCGCTCTGCCCCACTATGGCTATGGTCTTGCCTTTCTCCACGGTGAGGTTTATGTTCCGCAGAACCCACTTCTCGCCGTAGCGGAACGACACGTCGCGGAACTCTATCTTGCTCTTGAACTCGCTTATGTGTACCGGCTCGGGGCGCTCCTTTATGTTGTTCTCGGCCTTCAGTATCTTGTCCACGCGCTCCATTGAGGCGAGGCCCTTGGGTATGTTGTAGCCGGCCTTGGAGAACTCCTTGAGAGGGTTGATGATGCTGTAGAGGATTACCATGTAGTAGATGAACGTGGGGCCGCTCAGCCCGTTGCCGCCAAGCACGAGCATTCCGCCGAACCACATGACGATGACAATCATCAGCGTGCCGAGGAACTCGCTCATGGGATGGGCCATCTGCTGGCGCGTGTTGACGCGGCGGATGTTCTCGCGGTACTCAGAGTTGATGCGGTCGAAGCGGCGGTTCATCTTCTCCTCGGCGCAGAACGCCTTGATTATGCGCAGGCCTCCCAGCGTTTCCTCCACCTGGCTCATGGTGTCGCTCCACAGGCTCTGCGCCTTTATCGACTTCTGCTTGAGCTTGCGGCCCACCATGCCCATCACCCAGCCCATCAGCGGCACGAAGATGAGGGTGAACAGGGTGAGCTGCCAGCTGATGAGCACCAGCGTGGTGAAGTAGAACAGTATGAGTATGGGGTTCTTGAAGAGCATGTCGAGGCTCGACATTATCGAGCTTTCAATCTCCTGCACGTCGCCGCTCATGCGCGCTATGATGTCGCCCTTGCGCTCCTCCGAGAAGAAGCCGAGCGGCAGCGACGTTATCTTGCGGTAGAGCTGGTTGCGTATGTCGCGCACCACTCCCGTGCGTATGGGTATGATGGTGGCCGAGGAGAGGAAGTAGGCGCCCGTCTTAAGGAACGTGGCGAAGGCCAGGAAGAGGCCTATTATGAGCAAGGTGGTGCTCGCGCCGAAGTCGGCAATCAGCCGGCCAACGTAGTACTCGCCCACGTTGGTCAGCGAACCCTTCAGGTCGCCCCAGTCCCAGGGGGCGAGCGTGGCGGCCGCCGTGGCGTCGCCCGTCTTGAAGATGATTTGCAGGATGGGCATTATGGCCATGAACGAGAATATGTTTAGCACGGCCGAGAGTATGTTGAAGATAACCGACAGCACAAGATACTTCTTGTAAGGCGGCACGAAACGGCGCAATACTTGCAGAAATTCTTTCATCAGTCAGGAAGTCTCTTTACATTAAGGGGCTTAAGTTTTTTGCAAAGGTAACATTTTTATACATAAGAACAAAATTTTACATGAAAAGTGAGCGATTGCCGCCCAAAAAGCCTCCTACGGCCACGCCCTCGACGCCCGTCAGCCGCCTGTTTTGCGAAAGACGGCAAACCGCCTTGCGAAAGGCCGTATTTTACAACGCGAAAGGCCGTATTTTACACAATGAAAGGCCGTATTTCGCAACGCAGCAGATTTTTAACGGGAAAAAGCCGCGCCACAAGCGACTTTTCATTATTTTTGCGCACTCAAGCATAATCATAAAAACTTTACGCTCATGAACAAGAAAATCACATTACTGGCCGCAATCACCATGGCCGGCACGTTGCAGCTCATGGCGGGCATAAAGATACAACACGGCCCGTACCTGCAGAATCTTGACGAACACGAGGCGACCATCGTGTGGGTGACCGACAAGCCTTCCACCGGCTGGGTGGAGACCGCGCCTGACGACGGAACTCACTTTTACGCCGAGGAACGCCCCAAGACTTTCGACACGAAGATAGGGATAAAGAACACGTCGCGCGTGCATGCCGTGAAGCTTACCGGCCTGCAGCCCGGCACGCGCTACCGTTACCGCGTGTGCTCACAGGAGGTAACGGCGCACGAGGGTGCCAAAGTGACCTACGGCGACATCACGTCGAGCGATGTGTTCTACAAAGCTCCGCCCACATTCACCACAAACGACCATGGCAAACCCGACGTGAAATTCGCCATGGTGAATGACATCCACGGACGCAACGATGTGCTTGAGGACCTCATAAGCCAATGCGATTTCGACAAGACCGACCTGATACTCTTCAACGGGGACATGGCCTCAGTATTGGACAACGAAGAACACATGTTCGGCGGCTTCATGGACAAGGCTGTGGACATGTTCGCCAAGGAAGTGCCCGTGTACTATTGCAGGGGCAACCACGAGACCCGCGGAGCCATGGCTCCTTACATGAAAGACTACTTCAACCCTCTGATTGACGAGATGTACTTCATGTTCCGCCAAGGCCCCGTCTGCTTCGTTGTGCTCGACTGCGGCGAAGACAAGCCCGACTCCGACGTGGAGTATTACGGCATCACTGACTACGACGGATACCGCACCAGGCAGGCCGCCTGGCTCAAAGCCGCCTTGCAGAGCAAGATGTACACGGAAGCGCCATTCAAGGTGGTGGTATGCCACATGCCGCCATTCGGAGGATGGCACGGAGAACGCGAAATAGCAGCCAAGTTCATGCCGCTGCTGAACGAGGCCAAGCCCGACGTTTACCTTTCAGCCCACCTTCACAAAAACATACGCCATGACGCCGGGGAAGATGGAGCAAGTTTTCCACTGATAGTAAACTCAGACAAGACGCTGCTCAAAGCCGAGGCCGACGCACACAAAATGACAATCACCATACATGACACTTCAGGCAAGGAGATTGACCGCCTGGCCATCGAGAAATAAACAGCCGGACACTACCATGCCAACCGCACAGCTGCCGAGAAGCCGCGAAAGGGGTTCATCCGCAAACCTTTTGGATGGACATATGGCTCTATTAAATGTGGCACATTATTTCATTTGCAAATACATCCTGCCATAATCCAGGCAGTCGGTAACCGTCATGCCGCATCGGAGTGCGGCATGACGGTTACCGACTGCCTGGATTAAAGTAGGAGGCGTACATAAAATGCTATCACAAAGACAAAAGAAGGTACAGTAATACTATACACCTAAACTGCGGATGAACCGCAAAAGACCGTCTTTTGCCGTCCAAAAGGCCGCAAACGGCTACGCGAAAGGCCGTCTTTCAGCGTGCGAAAGACGGCCTTTCGCAACATGCCTGACTGTCAGGCAGTTATGAGAGGATCATGATTTGCATTTAATTATCTCACTTCCTCGCCCTTGAGGGTCGCGCTGGAGCTTGACGTTATCCTGACGCGCACGGTGTCGCCGATGCGGTGCGTGCCTTTGTCGAACACCACGACCTTGTTCTGCGAGGTGCGGCCGAAGAGCTGCTCGCGGCTGCGCTTGCTGAAGCCTTCCACCAGCACGTCGAACTCCTTGCCCACGTCCATGGCGTTTCTTTCAGCGGATATGGCGGTCTGCAGCTGTATCATTTCGTTGAGGCGGCGCAGCTTCACTTCCTCGGGCACGTCGTCGGGCAGGTGCTTCGAAGCGTAGGTGCCTGGGCGTTCGCTGTACTTGAACATGAAAGCGGAGTCGTAGCCCACTTCTTTCATCAGCGAGAGCGACATCCGGTGGTCTTCCTCCGTCTCGGAGTGGTAGCCAACGAATATGTCGGTGGTGATGGAGCAGCCGGGTATCAGGCGGCGTATGGCCTCGACGCGGCCCATGTACCACTCGCGCGTGTACTTGCGGTTCATCAGCTTCAGGATGCGGTCGGATCCGCTCTGCACGGGCAGGTGTATGTGCTTGCACACGTTGTCGTGCGACGCTATGACGCTCAGCGTCTCGTCGCTCATGTCCTTTGGGTGGCTCGTGGTGAAGCGCACGCGCATGTCGGGGAACGTCTCGGCCACGAGGGCGAGGAGCCGGGGAAAGCCAAACCCACCCCCACCCTCCCCAAGGGAGGGGGTATGGTTACCTTTGACGTTGACGCTCATGTTTGCGGAAGCATCCAAGCTCCCTCCCTTGGGGAGGGTTGGGGTGGGTGTTGGATTAGGAGTGGTTTTGTACGAGTTCACGTTCTGCCCGAGCAGAGTCACCTCCTTGTAGCCTCGCGAGTGCAGGTCTGCCACCTCGCGGAGTATGCTCTCGGGGTCGCGGCTGCGTTCGCGGCCGCGCGTATAGGGCACAATGCAGTAGTGGCAGAAGTTGTTGCAGCCGCGCATTATGCTGACGAAGCCGCCCACATGAGGGCCGCAGATGCGCTGGGGCACTATGTCGCGGTAAGTCTCGGTGGTTGAAAGCTCTATGTTGATGGCCTTGTGGCCGGTCTCGGCCTGCGCTATGAGGTCGGGCAGCGACAGATAAGCGTCTGGCCCGGCCACGAGGTCGGCATGGTGGTTGGCTATCAGGTCGTCCTTCACGCGCTCGGCCATGCAGCCCAGCACGCCTATGATGAGCCTGCGCCCACCGCCGCGCATGGCGTTGAGAGCCTCGAGGCGGTTCAGGATTTTCTGCTCGGCGTTGTCGCGCACGCTGCATGTGTTGAGGAAAACGGCGTCGGCCTCGTCTATGTTCTGGCACACTTCGTAGTCCGCCATCTTCATTACCGAGGCCACAACCTCGCTGTCGGCCACGTTCATCTGGCAGCCGTAGGTTTCTATGTATAGCTTTTTCATATTGAGAACCCACACTTACCCTCCCCGAGGGAGAGCGTTTGGAATGTCTTTAGGATGTTGTTGTTATATTGTAAAAATACTTGTTTATGATGAGCTTGCCTCGTTTGCAAGGCATTTCAGGCTCCCTTCCCTTCGGGAGGGGTCTGGGGTAGGTTTCCAATCACCGCCTCCGCAATCTCCCTTATGAGCCTTGCGTTGCCGTCCGAGCCCAGCTTGGAGTCTTTTACCAGCACGGCTATGTATATCCGCCGGCCGTCGGGCAGGGTTATCACGCCTGCGTCGTTGTCGGCCGTCAGCGTGCCGTCGGGCAGAGCGAAGCCGGTGCCAGTCTTGTGTGCGAGCGTCATGCCGGACTTAAGGGCGGCCTTTATCTTGTTCGGGCCGGTGGAAGTGGAGAGCAGGATATTCTTTAACAATGCTGCGTAAGATTCGCCGATGATGTTCTCTTCATACAGTTTTTTGAAGAGAACGGCCACTGAGAGCGGCGTGCTCCGGTTGTTGTAAGAGCGCATAGGGTCGGCATGCATCGAGGCTTCGGTCTCGGTCAAATTGAAACCCGTCAGCCCGATGGCGCGCATCTCGGCGTTTACCCCCTCGATGCCGCCTGCAAGGCGCATAATGATGTCGCACGCGTTGTTGTCGCTTTCGGCCACGCTGTAGCGCAAGAGGCTGTCCAGGCGGATGGTAAAGTCACGCTTTCCATAAAGCCTAAGCATCGGGCTGTACGTGTTTTCAAGCATCTCCGAAGCCTTGACTGTTATCAAAGTGTCGGTCGGCGTGCCCCTACGTTCCATCTGCCTCAGCGCCGCTATGGCACCGTGCAGCTTGAACACGCTCATCAACGGGTAGCCGTCGTGTCCGTTGACAACGTGCTCACGGCCGTCGGCTATCCACGCCACGCCCACCTCGGCGTGCCTGCCGCGCAGCATTTCGCTTATTTTCCTTACGGCCGTTTGCGCGCAGGCTGAAGCGAAAAGCAGCATGGCCGCAATAAAAGTCATTGCCAGACGCATGTCACTTGACTTGCGATGAGATCTTGTTCCTTATGCCCTTCATGCTTGTGAGAAACGCCTTTGCCGACCCAAACTTCAGGAACATGTCCAGCCGCACGGGTATGTGGTTGGCGTCGTCGGTTACATAGAAGTGGGCTATCTCCCTCCATTCGCCTTTGTCAAACTCCGTATAAGATAGTTCCAGGCAACGATACTTCACGCCATTGTCGGCCTTCACTGTCTTGCGTCCAAGGAACTCAAGCTTCGCGGGGTTAAGGCTGTTGCCGTCGGCGATGCGGAAGTTCACTACATATCCCTTCTTCCAGTTGGCAGGGTCGAAGCTTCTTGCACGCAGAAAGATGTTCATCATGTCGTAGACACACTCTCCGGGATTCACCGTGCGCCTGTCCCTGTGCCCGTCCTTGTGCAGGCGGCTTTGGGTCACCTGGCAGTCGCCTCCCGGATATTTGTACCACACTTCGTCAACGGTGTACCGCTTGCCTTCGAGCGCTCCCTTGCGGTAATACAGTGGAGCGAGGTCGAGCGTGGAGTAGCACAGCAGCGTGTCGCGCATCACGAAGATCTTGTCCATCTTGCTGTTGCCCTTCGTCGTAAGGCTGGCCCGGTAGGCGTTCTGTCCGTTGTATTTGCTCTGCACCACGTACATCGACGCCGTGCCCACCTTCACCCATACGAACTTCCAATTGAAATAGAGGTTATACGACAGGAATTCTCCGGGTTTGAACGCAGTGTTCCTGAAGTTGCACTGGGCTGCGGCCACGCCTGCCATGCCAAGCATGACGGCCGTAAGCAATAAAAATCTCAGACGTTTCATAAGCGTATCGTTTTAAGTCCGCCCTTCTCAGTCCATTCCCAAGCGAAAGTCCGGGCGGAAGTTGTTTGTCATCTTTGTCCCGGATATGGTATCCCGAGCTTTTCGGCGCGTTCCTGGTTGCGGCGTTTTATGGTCTTTTCCTTCTCCGGTTTCTGCTTGGTTATCTCCATGGGCTTCTGCAGGTTGAGGCTGCGCCCGTTGGGGTTCCACGTCAGCGTAAGGTCCCACTTGGCTTTGCATTCTATCTTTTCGGGATAGTAATACGTTGTCTCCGCCTGCCTGTCGGCGGCGTATTCGCCAGTGTCCCACACGCCGTTCTTGTTGGAATCTATGAACAGACGCGCATAATAGGTCTCCGGATTGATGTAGAAGAACTCGGCGCGGCCGTTGGTCGTGACAGTCTCTTTAACCACGGCGTCCTGCGAATTGAGCAGTTGCACCACGACGGTGGTGTCGGCCAGTCCCACAAGGTCGAACAATATGGTGGCGTAAGCGTCCTCGGTCTTCACCTTGAAGCCCTGCTTGTTTGGCGGCGAAGCCTTGCCGTAGATGTCCACGAAGGCCATGGTGTCCACCTCAAGGCTGTACTCTATGCCCGGCCTCCACTCCCCGAGAAGCTCGTAAGTGCGGTGTGCGCCGGGCTTGGGGCGCAGCACGAACGGCGAGTTGTACCACAGCGTGTCGTGCTTGGAGTACAGATGTATGCGCGAAGTGTCGACCGAAGCCAGCGGCGTAGGCAGCGTTATGATGATGTTCTTGTCAGGGTCTGGCTCGGACGCAACGTCGTATTTCGGCTCAAGGCCCTTTCCGGGCATCTCCGTCTCATACTCCTTGCCGCGCTTCTTGGCCCTGTCCTGCTTCTTCTTCCACTCCTTGTATTCGTCGGCCATGCGCTTCAAGCGCTTCTCGTAAGGTTCTTTTGCAAGGATGTCCATTGTGTCGGTCTGCATCCGGAGCACGCCGAGCGTGTCTGTGGCCATGTATTTCAGCTCCATGCGCAGCGTGTCCTGGTTCACCAGCATGGTGTCGCGCAGCCAGTAGGTTATGGTGTCGCGCTTCTCGGTGGCCTCCGTCAGGAAGGCGTCACGCTCGTCGAAGTTGAGTCCTTTTACCACGGGCAGCAGGCTGTCTCCATAGCTGAAAAACAGCGTGAAGTGGTCTGGCTCGGTGCGTTCGGTCTTTATCAGGTACCTGTTGGTCTGCACTTCGGTGAAGGCGCGCAGCATTATGTCGTCGGGAAGGAAATGAGTGTAAGACACACGGGCTATGGAGTCTATGTGGAGCGAGTCCCTCCAGACGGTGTCCTGGCGCACGTCGGGCTTGAACGAGGGCGTGATGATGTCGTGTGTGAAGGCTATCTGCTCGCTTTTCTGACTGAAGACGTAGTTGTTGTCGGCGTCCTGCAGGGCGTAGATGCGGTAGTCTCCGGGGGCAATTCCCTTTATTATGAACTTGCCGCGGCTGTCGGTGCGCGATACTCGCAGCATGGGTTCCTTGGTGAAGGCGGTGTCGCTGAGGTTGTCGTAAAGTCCCACGAGTATGCCTTTTATCGGCTCCAGGTTCTGCGCGTTGAGCACGTATCCGGCCACTTCCATCGTGTCTATGTGGTCGCCGGTGGAGAACGTGTAGGTATAGTTGCCCAAGGGGTTGCCCTCGTTGTTGTCGGTTATGGCGTCAGAGAAGTCCACCGTGTATGTGGTGTTTGGCCGCAGGGAGTCTTTCAGTTCCACAACAATCTTCTTGCCTGAGGCCACGACCTCGGCCTGTTCTATCTGTGGCGGCGATATGACGACTTTCTCGGTGGGGTTGTCCACCTTTATGTATTCGTCGAAGTATATGTTGATTTTCTTTCCCTTGACGTTCACGCCCTGGTCTTCGGGCGTGGTTCTTACTATCCTCGGCGGTGTCTCGTCATACCATCCCCCGTCCGGCTGCCCCATCTTGGCGCACGACGCCACGGCCAACGCCGCCACGGCGAGCAGCCACAGCATGCCGCCGTCAGGCCTGTTCGGCTTATTCTGCCTATTGGCCCAATTGGCCGGACGGGCCATACGGGCACGAAACAGCCTTATCGCTTGCTTAATTCTCATCCTTCCTGGTGTTGAACCTGAGCAGTTGCTCCATTATGTCGCGGTTGTTGTTGAGACGCGGCACCTTGTGCTGGCCGCCAAGTTTGCCCTTTGACTTCAGCCAGTCGTTGAACAGGCCGGGGCGGGCTTTCACCACTTCGAGGTGCTGCAGGGTGATGTCCTTGTACCGCTTTGCCTCGTAGTCGCTGTTTACTTCCTGCAATTTCCTGTCGAGCGCCACAGCGAAGGCGGCCATGTCGGCCGGCTCTTTGGCGAACTCTATGAGCCACTGGTGGCGGCACTTGGCGGCGCCGTCCATGAACACGGGGGCGGCTGTGTACTCGCTGACCACGGCTCCGGTCTTGCGGCAGGCCTCGGCCAGGCCCTGCTCGGCGTTGTCTACGATGAGTTCTTCGCCGAATGCGTTGATGAAGCTCTTTGTGCGGCCTGTTATGACGAACTTGTAGGGGTTGACGGAGGTGAACTTGACGGTGTCACCTATTATATAACGCCACAGTCCGCAGGGGGTGGATATCACCATGGCATAGTTCACGCCGGCGCTTACGCCCTCGAGGGGGAGCACCGTGGGGTTCTCCTTGCCGAACTCGTCCATGGGTATGAACTCGTAGAACACGCCGTAGTCGAGCATGAGCAGCATTGCGGGGTCGGCCGGGTTGCTCTGCAGGCCGAAGAATCCCTCGCTGGCGTTGTAGGTCTCCATGTAGTGCATGCGCGGCGACGTGATTAGCTTGCGGTACTGCTCGCGGTAGGGCGTGAAGGCCACTCCGCCGTGGAAGAACACTTCGATGTTGGGCCACACGTCTTCCAGGTGCTCCTTGCCCGACAGTTCCATGACGCGCGTCAGCACCGAGAGCATCCACGAGGGCACGCCGCTCAGGTTGGTGACGTTCTTGTGCAGCGTCTCGTGCGCTATGCGGTCGCGCTTCACCTCGAAGTCGCCGAGCAGCGCGGTCTGCTTCTTGGGCACGCGGACGAGGTTGACCAGGGGGTTGATGTTCTCTATGAGGATTGCGCTGAGGTCGCCCACAAGGCTGCCCTCGACGTTGTAGTTGGGCGAGTGGCTGCCTCCGAGGATAAGCCCCTTGCCGTCGAACATGCGGCTCTCGGGGTTGTTTCCAAGGTAGAGCGCCACTGCGTCGGTGCCTCCCTGGTAGTGTGTGTGCCTGAGGCCTTCGCGGCTCACCGGTATGAACTTGCTCTTGTCGTTGGTCGTGCCTGACGACTTGGCGTACCATTTCACCGCGCCCGGCCACAACACAGACTGCTCCCCGTGGCGCATGCGGTCGATCATGTCCTTGAGGTCGTCGTATGTGTTGAGCGGCACGTTGGCCGCAAAGCTTTCATAAGTCATCGCCCCGCTGAAGATGTGGCGCCGTCCATACTCGGTATGCCTGGCGTTGTCGGTCAGGTAATGCAGCATCCTGGCCTGTATCTCCGCCGCCCTTGTGGCGTATTTCTCTATCTCCCTTAGCCTCGGCGTGAAGAGATTTCTTGCTATGCTTGTTATGCTCATCTTGACATTATAAGATGTTGAGTGTGCAAAATTAAGCTAAACTTTTTGAATACGGCAACTTTTTCACGTTTTTTATAGCCGCCGCGGGCGGCTTAAGCTTGATTAAGCCCGTCTGCCTTCACGCGGCGCGGCGGGCCGGCCAGGCCACGCCCACCGTGCCGTTTGCGGTTCATCCGCAAAAGGCCGTCTTTCGCCTTCCGAAAGGCCGCAAACGGCGACGCAAAAGGCCGTCTTTCAGAGTGTGAAAGACGGCCTTTTATAAAACATTGGATATCAGCACATTGCGCCGGCGACGAAATGCGCCAGCCTTGCCGTGCCGTTTTAGTTGAGCGCTTCGTTGAGCTCGGCTCCGGCCTTGAACTTAGCCACCTTCTTTGCGGCTATCTGTATCTTCTCCTTTGTGGCCGGGTTGATGCCTTCACGGGCGGGACGCTCGCTCACGCTGAACGTGCCGAAGCCTACGAGTGATATCTTGTCGCCTGCCACGAGAGCGTCCTTAACGACAGCTACAGTAGCGTCGAGAGCCTTCTTCGCGTCAGCCTTAGACAATCCTGAGCCTGCAGCTATTTTTTCAATGAGTTCTGTTTTGTTCATGACTTGATGGATTTAAAATATTAGTTATAAATGTTTTGTTCCGACATATTTCCTCGCAAATATAGCCCATTCCTTTTATTTGTCAAACAAAAAATAAAAAAAAGTGAGGAATTTAATGAAAAAAAGTTGGTAAAAGCGCGGATTTATGCCGTGTGACGGATATTTTTCGTACTTTTGCCGACGTTTGTGTAACTTGATAAAACAATGCGAGTATGTTCAGAATTCCTGCCATAACCAAGAATCTGCTGATAATCAACGCCTTGATGTTTCTGGCGCTGATAGTGTTCGGGCGGATGGGCACAGACCTCAACGACGTGCTGGGGCTGCACTTCTTCCTCGCCAGCGACTTCCACTTCTACCAGCTGTTCACATACATGTTCATGCACGGCGGCTTCACGCACATACTTTTCAACATGTTCACGCTGTGGATGTTCGGCGGAGTGGTGGAGCAGGTATGGGGGCCGAAGAAGTTTCTCTTCTACTACATAGCCTGCGGCGTGGGCGCCGGAGTGACACAGATGCTGGCGCAGTTCGGCGAGTTCTACCTTTTGGCCGGCGAGCAGATACCCGGCTTCGGCATGGGCGACGTCATGGAAGTGGCGCGCAACAGCCAGGCGGTGCTCAACATGTGGACCACCGTGGGCGCCTCAGGCGCGATATACGGCATACTCCTGGCCTTCGGCATGCTCTTCCCCGAGCAGCGCATGTTCATCTTCCCCCTGCCCGTGCCAATCAAGGCCAAGTGGTTCGTCTGCATATTCGTTGTAGTCGAACTGTTCTCGGCCCTCGGCACAAGCGGCAGCAACGTGGCCCACTTCGCCCACCTCGGCGGAGCGTTCTTCGGCTATATTATGATAAGGTATTGGCGCAACCACCCGGGCGGAGGCGGCTATGGCCGCTCGCGCGGACAGCAGTTCTTCGACCGCATGAAGGACAACTGGGAACGACGCAGCCACCGCCGGGCCGACGACGCGCGGCGCGACGACGGCACAAGGCGC
The DNA here is from genome assembly GCA_944320195.1 of uncultured Prevotella sp. Taxonomy (GTDB): domain Bacteria; phylum Bacteroidota; class Bacteroidia; order Bacteroidales; family Bacteroidaceae; genus Prevotella. The sequence goes on from CALUGP010000011.1 coordinate 78,774, forward strand.
GAGTCTGACTGGGACTACAACGCCCGCCGCAAGGCCGAGCAGGACGAGATAGACCGCATACTCGACAAAGTGCGCCGAAGCGGATACGACAGCCTGACCGACGAAGAGAAGCGCAAGCTCTTCGACGGAGGCAAGTGACTTCAGCCGCCGGCAGGCAGGCCGCCCTTCGCCGGCAAGCCAGCCCGCCGGCCAACCTAAAACATGATTCGCAAGATTAAGGACATAACGCTGCAGATAATAGCCGGAGCCAACGCCGCCACCGTGGCGGCAATGCTGCTGACAGGCTATTCAGACCGCGTCAATCCGGCCGAGCATCCGGTCTTGGCCAATGCCGGGCTGCTCTTTCCCGTGTTCCTCGCGGCCTGCGCCTGCTTCCTGGTGTTCTTCCTCTTCACCAAGAAGAAATACGCGCTGGTCTCGCTCGCGGGCTTCGTAATCGGCTACCAGCCCATACGCAACTACTGGCCCCTCAACGTAAAGCGCGACGTTCCGCCGGGCGCGCTGAAAGTACTTTCCTACAACGTGCACAACTTCCAGCCCGACAGTCCACCCGAAGACACCCCCAACCCCATTCTGGACTATATCTTAAACAGCGACGCCGACATAGTATGCCTGCAAGAAGCGCGGCTCGACAAGGCCCTGCTCGACAAGGCGAAAGACGTGTACGGATATTGCGACTCAGTCTTCCATCCCGGCCGCGGAGACTGCCTCGTGCTGATGAGCAAGTTCCCCATACTCGCGAAAGACCGCATAGAATACAAGTCAAGAGGCAACCTCAGCGCGGCGTTCAAGGTAAAGATAAACTCAGACACAGTCACCGTGGTGAACAACCACTTCGAGTCCACAGGCCTCTCCCTGGCCGACCGCGCCGGCTTCAGGCAGATGGTGAAGGGCGAAGCCGGCAAAGACACGATGAAGGCGGAGTCGCGCCGGCTCGCACGCAAGCTCGGCGAGTCAGTCAGGATACGGGCGCCACAAGTGGACTCCGTGGCCGCATACGTGGAGAAATGCGCCGGCCCGGTGATACTCTGCGGCGACTTCAACGACAGCCCCATATCCTACGCGCACCGCAAGCTCGCCACCGTGCTCTCCGACTGCTACGTGGCGACAGGCAACGGCCCCGGAATATCCTACCACCACAACGCCTTCTTCGTGCGCATAGACAACATCATGTGCTCAAGCCACTGGACACCATACCGGTGCAAAGTAGACAGAAGTGCCGGATATTCAGACCATTACCCCATTTACTGCTGGCTGAAAAAACGCGAATAAGGCTAAAAACAATGGCAAAATGAATAATAAAAGCCTTTAAATTTTTCAAAGTTTGAATTTTTGTATATCTTTGCACGCTATAATGCCAAAGTTGAAAAAACATCAAAACAAATAACAACAAAATGCAAAACAAAGGAATCGTAATTGTATTATCAGTTCTTCTGACCCTTGCAAGCATTTTTTATCTCTCGTTCTCCGTGGCTACAAGCTATTATGACAGCCAGGCGGCGAAGATAAAAGACCCTGTGGCACAGCAGGATTACAAGGACTCCGTGAAGTACCTGGGCATCTATTCTTACAAGAAATGCCTCGAAACACAGATCGGACTCGGCCTCGACCTCAAGGGCGGAATGAACGTGGTGCTCGAGATTTCCGTGCCCGACGTGGTTGACATGCTTGCCGACCACAAGACCGACGCCGTCTACCGCAAGTCGATGGAACAGGCAAAGAAAGAGGAAGAGACGAGCCAGAGAGACTTCATCTCGCTCTTCATCAAGTATTACAGGCAGAATGCGCCCGGCCACAGGCTCGCCGAAATCTTCGCCACTCAGCAACTGAAAGGCAAAGTAAGCACACAAAGCACCGACGCGGAAGTGGAGAAAGCACTGCGCGCCGAGGTGCAGACGGCCATCGACAACTCGTACATCGTTGTGCGCAACCGTATCGACAAGTTCGGTGTCGTGCAGCCAAACATCCAGAAACTCGAAGGACAGGAAGGCCGAATAATGGTCGAAATGCCTGGAATCAAAGAGCCTGAGCGCATCCGCAAACTGCTCCAAGGCAGCGCGAACCTCGAGTTCTGGGAGACATATAACAGCGAGGAAATCACTCCTTACCTCGTACAGCTCGACCAAGCCGAGGCCAACATGGGCGAAGAAGCCGACACAACGGCTGTCAAGGATTCAACGGCCACAGCAGGCAACGCAGCCAAAGACTCTGCGGAAAAGCCCAAGTTCCAGCTCAAGAAAGACAACGCAGCTGCCGAGCCGGCTTCAACCCAAGCCGACAAACAGGCAGAGTCGGCCATGAAGCAGCACCCGTTGCTCTCCCGTTTGCAGACAACAGGCCAGGGAGCCCTCAGCCTTGTAGGCTACGCCCATGTCCGTGACACCGCAGCAATAGACAAGATCATATACTCCGAGGCCGCAAAACGCATACTGCCTTCAGATGTCAAGCTGCTTTGGAGCGCCAAACCCGCCGAAGGCTTGTCGTCAAAGAACGTATTTGAGCTGCACGCCTTAAAGGTAACCCAAAGCAACGGACGCGCTCCGTTGGAAGGAGATGTCATCACGGATGCCCGCGACGACTTCAGCCAGGTTACCGGACGTCCGGTCGTAAGCATGTCTATGAACTCTGACGGCGCACGCCGCTGGGCTTCGCTTACCAAGGCAAACGTGGGCCGTGCGATAGCAATCGTGCTCGACGGCTCGGTCTACAGCGCTCCGCGTGTAAGCAACGAGATCACAGGAGGAAACTCTGAGATAAGCGGAAACTTCACCATCGAGGACACCAAAGACCTTGCCAACACCCTCAAGTCGGGACGTATGCCTGCTCCGGCACGCATTGTTCAGGAGGACGTTGTCGGTCCTACGCTCGGTGCGCAGTCAATCCAGCAGGGCTTGATTTCGTTCATCATCGCCTTCATCATCCTTATGGCGTACATGGTTGTGCTGTACAACTTCATTCCCGGAATGCTGGCAAACATGGCACTTCTGTTCAACCTGTTCTTCACTTTGGGAATAATGAGTTCCTTCCAGACGGCATTGACAATGCCGGGCATTGCCGGTTTGCTGTTGTCACTGGGTATGGCGGTCGATGCGAACGTGCTCATCTACGAGCGCGCCAAAGAGGAACTTGCCAAAGGCCTCAACGTAAAGAAAGCCATAGATGCCGGATATAAAAACGCGTTCTCGGCCATCTTCGACTCCAACTTGACGTCAATCATCACCGGTGTCATCCTTGCCGTGTTCGGCAGCGGCCCCATCCGTGGCTTCGCCGTAACGCTCATCATCGGTCTTTGCTGCTCGTTCTTCACGGCAGTTTACATGACACGCCTTATCTACGACCGTCAGATGAAGCGCGACAAGTGGCAGAATCTCACATTCACCACGGGCTTCTCACGCAAGTTGCCGCAGAACACAAACTTCAACTTCATGGGCAGCTCAAAGCGTTCGCTCACCGTTTGGGGAGTATTGACCGTCGTGTTCATCCTCAGCTTCATGTTCAAGGGCTTCAGCAAGAGCATTGACTTCACCGGAGGCCGCAACTACGTGCTGCAGTTTGAGAAGCCGGTTCAGCCGGAGCAGGTGCGCGATGCGCTTGAAGGAGCGTTCGGCGAATCTACGTTCAGCGCCATTTCTCTTGGTGTTGACGGCAGGAACATCCGCGTAACCACCAACTACAAGATAGAGTCAAACGACCAGAACGTCGACGCTGAGGTTGAGAGCATCCTCTTCAACTCGCTGACCAAGGCCGGGCTGATTACCCAGACGGACATCTCGAAGTTCCGCAATCCTGACATCCGCGAGGGCGGTTCCATCATAAGCAGCGCCAAGGTAGGCCCGTCGGTTGCAAAGGACATCACACAGGGTGCCGTCATCAGCGTGCTCCTGGCTATCGTGGCCATCTTCCTTTACATCCTGCTGCGCTTCCGCAACGTGGCCTTCTCGCTCGGCTCAACCATCGCGCTGGCGTTCGACACGCTGTTCGTGCTCGGTATATACTCGCTGCTTTGGGGACTCGTTCCAATGTCGCTCGAGGTTGACCAGACGTTTATCGGAGCCATCCTTACCGTCATCGGTTACTCCATCAACGACAAGGTGGTCGTGTTCGACCGTATCCGTGAGAACATGGGACTGTACACCAAGCGCGACAGGTGGACGCTCTTCAACGACTCACTGAACCAGACGCTTGCACGTACAATCAACACCGGTACGGCCACATTGCTCGTGCTGATAATCTGCTTCTTCTTCGCAGGCGAAAGCATCCGCAGCTTCTCGTTGACGATGATACTCGGTATCGTCTTTGGTACGTTCTCGTCAATCTTCATCGCCGCGCCTGTGGCCTACCTCACACTTGGCCGCAAGGAAAGGAGCATGGGGCACACCGGAGCGGAGAAGTAACCATTACGCTTAGAGAAACATACTTCTGAATATTAGCAGACACGGGGGAAGGGCTTGCGGCTCTTCCCCTTGTTTTTGGCCGTTTGCCGCCACCGGCAATGGCAACGACCATGGCATACAATGCAAAATGCCGTCTTCCGATTTGCGAAAGACGGCATTTTGCATTGCGTTTAACCCAAATCGGTCATTAGAGACGGAGTTAGCACTATTTCTAATGACCGCCATTAGAAAGATGTGGTTGTATAT
>CALUGP010000012.1 GCA_944320195.1 uncultured Prevotella sp.
GAGGGATTCGAACCCCCGGTGCCTCTCAGCACGACGGTTTTCAAGACCGTTGTAATCGACCACTCTACCATCTCTCCTTTTGTCGGGAAGACAAGCTTTGCGTTCAAAAGCGAGTGCAAAGGTAAGCAGTTTTTTTCATTTCTCCAAATTTTTCGCCGCTTTTTTGCTTTTAAGTTCGTTTCTTTGCCTGTTTGTGTGGGTGTTGATTGTTGTGGCTGTTGTCTGTGTTCAGCGCATGGTTTACATGCCCTTTTGTAACATGCTGATATCCAATGAGTTGCAAAAGGCCGTCTTTTGCGTGATAAAAGACGGCCTTTTGGCGTGCGGTTTGCGGCCTTTTGCGACGCGAAAAGCCGTCAATTGTGTTATGCCTGTTTGTGGGCGGCTTGGTGGCAAAACGCAATTGGCGGTCGCAATGCTTTGCAATGACGAGCAAAATGAGTAATTTTGCAGCATGATTTATCCGAATACTTTTGAAAGCAAGATTGGTTTCAACGAGATACGCGCGTTGTTGCGCGAGCGTTGCCTCAGCACGTTGGGCAAGGACATGGTGGACGGCATAGCCGCGTCAAGCGATGCCGTGGTGGTGAACGAGTGGCTTGCGCAGGTGCGCGAGTTCCGCCGTTTGCAGGAGGAAGCCGATGATTTTCCCATGCGTTACTTCTTCGACGTGCGCCAGGCTGTGGCGCGTCTGCGCCTTGAGGGCACTCATCTGGACGAGGCCGAGCTGTTCGACCTGCGCCGTTCATTGGATACGATATGCGCCATAGTGGATTACCTGAACCGTGGCGGAGATGGTGAAGGGGAGGACAGAGAGCATCCTTATCCTGCGCTCCACCGTCTGACGGATGGTGTAGCGACGTTTCCGCAACTGGTGAGACGCATTGACCAGATACTCGACAAGTTCGGGCGGATAAAAGACACGGCGTCGCCGGAACTGGCGGGCATACGCCGTGAACTTGCACGCACAGAGGGGTCTATTTCGAAAACTCTGTATGGAATCCTGCGCTCTGCCCAAGGCGAGGGGTTGGTCGACAAGGACGTGACGCCCGCCATGCGCGACGGCCGCCTGGTGATTCCTGTCAGCCAGGGTCTGAAACGCCGCATCCGCGGCATCGTGCACGACGAGTCTGCATCCGGCAAGACGGTTTTTGTTGAGCCGGCGGAGGTGGTAGAGGCCAACAACCGCATACGCGAATTGGAGTCGGAAGAGCGTCGCGAGATAATACGCATACTCACTGAGTTTGCCAAGCTGGTGCGTCCGCATGTCGCGCCGATACTCGATTCTTACAGGTTTCTTGCCAAGATAGACCTCATATACGCCAAGGCTGAGCTGGCGAAGACGGTAAAGGGCATAGAGCCTGACGTTGAGTCGTATCCGCATATAGACTGGATAAGGGCGGCTCATCCGTTGCTTGGTCTTTCGCTCGAGAAGCAGGGCAAGGCCGTTGTGCCTCTCGACATCATGCTGACCAAGGAGAAGCGCATACTCATCATCTCAGGGCCTAACGCCGGCGGAAAGTCTGTCTGCCTCAAGACGGTGGGCCTTGTGCAGTACATGCTGCAGTGTGGGCTGTCAGTTCCGGTAGAGGAGCGTTCGCGCATGGGCGTGTTCCGCAACATATTCATCGACATAGGCGACGAGCAGAGCATTGAGAACGACCTCAGCACGTACTCCAGCCATCTTATGAACATGAAGCAGATGATGCGCCATGCCGACGATTCCACGTTGCTGCTCATCGACGAGTTCGGCACGGGCACCGAGCCGCAGATTGGCGGAGCGATAGCCGAGGCCGTGCTTAAGCAGTTTTGCGGCAAAGGCGCTTACGGCGTGATAACCACCCATTACCAGAACCTGAAGCACTTTGCCGACAGCCACGACGGAGTGGTGAACGGCGCGATGCTTTACGACAGGCAGCAGATGCAGCCCCTGTTTCAGCTCTCCATAGGCCAGCCCGGCAGCTCGTTCGCCATAGAGATAGCGCGGAAGATAGGCCTGCCCGAGGCCGTAATCCGCGACGCGAGTGATATTGTGGGCAGCGACTACATACAGAGCGACAAGTATCTTCAGGACATCGTGCGCGACAAGCGCTATTGGGAGAACAAGCGTCAGACCATACACCAGCGCGAGAAGAGCCTCGAACAGGCCATTGCCCGTTACGAGAACGAGGTGAAGGAACTTCAGCAGAGCCGCAAGGAGATTCTTGCCAAGGCAAAACTGCAGGCAGAAGAGTTGCTTGGCGAGAGCAACCGCATGATAGAAAAGACCATAAAGGAGATACGCGAGAGCCAGGCCGAGAAGGCCGAAACCAAGAAGATACGCGAGGAACTGGAAGCCTTCAAGGCCGGAGTGAAGGACATCGACACCGCCGCCAATGACGAGCTGATAGCCAAGAAGATGCGCCAGATACAGGAGCGGAAGGCCAGACGGGAGAAGAGAAAGCAGGAGAAGGAGAGTGAAAAATTAAAAGTGAAAAACGAAAAATCTGCTAGTGAAGTTAATTCTTCACTCTCACCTCTTAATTCTTCACTTACTCCCGGCGACACTGTGCGCATCAAGGGGCTTACCTCGGTTGGCAAGATAGAGAGCGTAGACGGGAAAATGGCTACGGTGATATTCGGAGACATGCGCACCAAGATGCGCGCCGAGCGGCTTGAAAGAGCGGAGAAGCCGAAGCAGGAAGAGCCGAAGGCGTATGTCAACGTCAGCCGCGAGACGCGCGAGGCCATTGATTCGCGCAAGCTGAACTTCAAGCAAGACCTTGACGTGCGCGGTATGCGGGGCGACGAAGCGATAACCGCCGTAACTTATTTCATCGACGATGCCATACTCGTAGGCATGAGCCGCGTGCGCATTCTGCATGGAACCGGCTCGGGAATACTGCGCCAACTCATCCGCCAATACCTTGCCACGGTGCCCAATGTGGTGTCGTTCCGCGACGAGCATGTGCAGTTTGGCGGTGCGGGAATCACCGTTGTAGACCTTGAATGAAGGTGAGAAGGTGGGGAAGTGAGAAGGTGAGAAAACAATACAAAGTGCCTTTTGCATTTTCTTACCTTCTCACTTTCCCACCTTCTCACCTTCAATTGTTTTTTCCGCCGCCATGTCCCAGCTGTCACTTTCCGGCAATTTGTATTTCACGGCATGGTCTTCCAGATATATCTTGTTCAGCGTATAGGCGAGCGACTCGAGCGTCTGCTCGCGCACCTTGGGCTTAAGCTGGCATTCCCACACGGTTATGCAGTGCCAGCCCATGCGCGCCAGGGCCTGCTGCTCTTCGCGGTCGCGGCGGCGGTTGCGCTCTATCTTCGCGCGCCAGAAGGCGGTGTTGCTCTTCGGCAGGCGGAAAGCGGGGCAGTCGTGCCCGTGCCAGAAGCATCCGTTTATGAATATGCACGTGCGGTATTTGCGCAGCACTAAGTCGGGATGGCCGGGTAGGCGCGGACTGTTGAGCCGGTACCTGAAGCCGCAGGCGAACAGATACCGGCGCACAATGAGCTCGGGCCGAGTGTCTTTCGACCGTATCGCGGCCATGATCTTGCTGCGTTTTTCTTTAGAGAACAGATCCATCGCTTTAATGTTGAATAGTGAAAGTGCCCTTGTTACCGTTCACCTTGCAGATTGTTTTTTATCCTAATCAAGGTCAGCCCGTGCCTGATGCCTGCCACGTAAGACGCCGGCCGGCTCCCGGCTCGGCTCAGACCGGTGACGTACAGCGGCTCACCAAGGCAGAACAACGACGCGCTGAACACGTCGCCTGCGCGCAGCTTGCCGTTCACGGCCTTCTCCACGACGAAGCGGTTGCCGCCCATATGGCGGATCATGCAGTAGCGGTCAGGCGGCCAGCCTATTTCCAGAAGGTCGCCTGCGGCAAGGTCAGTGGCAGACACCTGCCGTCCGTCGAGGAAAGCTGACTCCGTTCCGGCATTGTCGCGCACGGCAGCGCGGAAGCTATTCCAGTCAGCGTAGCCTGCAAAACGGGCGAATATCGACAGCGTGTCATCACGCAACCGGTTGTTGTTCTCAATGTATCCCCACAGCCGCTTTACGGTAGTCATGCCCACGTGGCAGCCCGTCTCGCGCTCAATCAGGGCCGTCAGTCGGCTGAAGTCGGCAGGAGTGGCCAGCCTGCCGCCCGTTTTCGCCTCTATGGCCAGCTTCAGGCTTTCTATTTCAGGGTGATGTTCTTGCATGGGCAAAATGCTCTTTTTATTGTTCGTTTTCAGTTTTCGGTCTGTATTTTTCCCGTTGAAAAGATTTGTATGTGTCGCGCATCGCGTCCAGTGCGGCGGTCTTGTATAGCGGATATGCAGGTGACGAGCGGCTGATTATGCGTGCTGTTTCATCCTTTATGGCTTGTTCTATTTTCGTGAATTGTCCGCCTTCCAAGTCGAGCCGCTCTTGAAGCGGCACGCTGCTGTCGGCCAATACGCGTTCGTCGGCCTGAAGCATGGCAAGCGTTTTTTCTCTTGCAAGCTTGCAGAGCGCTGCCAGACGTTTGTCTTTGTTGAAGTTGTTGATGGCCTTTGTTGTGGCATTTGCCATTTGCCAGACGGGCTTTTCTCCTTGTTTGATATAAATGGTGTCAGGGGTGGGGTGGGTTGTTTGTCTTGTGGTGTGTGGCGTCAGACGTGAAACATGGTCGGTTTGCGTGGCCTCGTTGCCACCTCCAAGGATGGTGAAGGCCGCCGCAGCTACGACTGCCGTGACGGCAAAGGCCGTTGCTGCCGCTTTGCCTGCCGTGTGAGTGGGTGTCAAGGCTGTTCCTATTTCAGCCGCCGAAGCGTAACGCCGGTCGGCATCCGGCTTTGTGCAGCGTGCTGAAATGCGTCCCAGACGCACCCACTTGTGGGGCAATGCACCGTTAATCTCGCCTATTATTACCCCAAAAGCGTAGATGTCGGCCCGTGTGTCTGCTGCCTGTCCAACCGTCTGTTCCGGTGCGGCGTACCGTCTGGTGCCTGCCGGCTGCTTAAGCACGGCGTAGCTGTCTGTGTCAGAGTAGCCGAAGTCTATCAGCTTCACGTTGCCGCCGTTGCCGGTGAGCATGATGTTTTCAGGTTTCAGGTCGCGGTGTATTATTTGCCGGCTGTGTATGTATTCCAGTGCTTTGCATGTCTGCAAGATAACCTGCCGCGCTTCGTCGCGTGTCATTTTTCTTTCGTCTAAAACGCTGCGCAGCGTCCGTCCGTCGATGTATTCCATGACGATGCACGGCCCGAGGCCGTCGACGCTCTCGAATCCTATGGTCTGTACGATGTTGGGGTGGGACAGGTTGTAGCTTATTTCAAATTCCTTTTGCAGCAGTCCGAGATACAGGGGATTTCCGGAGTGCCCGACCTTCAGGCATTTCAGCACATGCCATTTGCCCATGCGCTTGGCGCGGTAGAGTGCGGCGTGGCCGCGTGCAGACGTGTACAGTGGCTCGATGTCGGTGAAGTGGTTGGTTATCACCAGCTCCGCGCCTTGTAGAATCAGCCTTGACTCTGACTCGTTGCTTCCTTGAATACCTGTCGTTCCGAGGTTTCCCATTTGTCGCCGGTTGGGGGTTTGATGTATGCAAAAATACTAAAAACATGGCTAAGTGCCGCTTCTTGGCGCAATGTTTTTTGTTTTTAAGCATGTGCGTGTTGCCCGGTTGTTTTGCGAAAGGCCGTCTTTCATGTTGCAAAATGTGGCCTTTCGCCGTTCAAAAGACGGCCTTTTGCAGCATGAAAGACGGCATATTGGAAATGTGTTGGTAATCAATGGGTTACGCGTGGGTGCCTGCCGGGGCAAAACAGAGAGGCGGCTTGTCAATAAGTTTTACTGTCGCTGAAGGTCTGTTCGTTGCCGTTTCGCCTTATTGTAACGTCCAGCACGTCGCGCACGGGGCTTTCCATGCTGTGGTAAGAATAGAAAATATCGTAGCCGTCGTTGGTCTCTTTTGTCCATCCGCTGAACGACCATGTGGTTATCCTGCCCATTTGCATGTCGCCTTTTTCCAGACCGTTCACCATGTTCTGCTCGCACATGAACCGGTAATTGTCCCTGCCAACAAGCGAGATGAGCCTGTCGCGCCATATTGGCAGGGGGAATTTGCAGTATTCAAGCTCACGGGAGTTGCCGTTTTCAAACAGGTCGTACAGCGTGGCGTAGCCTTGGCTGGTTGGTTGCGTAGTGTCGGCCGGCTTGTCGGTGGTCTCCCCGTAGTCTTCGACAGGCTGCGAGTAGTCGCCTGTTTCCGTATCATCTTCAAACGGAGTCAGGTCAAAATTCATTTCAGGTTCTTCCTCTTGGTTGTCAGTGTTGTCGGCATAACTGTCGCTGAAAAGGCTTTGCGCGGCTTCAGTCTTGCGGTCCAAGGTGGCAAATCCGATGGCCAGGCACAGTGCCGTGGCAACGCCTATTGAGCCGAAGAGCACGTAGTCTTGGGTCACGGCGTAAGGCTTCAAGGTCTTTTCTTCGCCTTTCCGGCAGAACAATATGATGAGTATTACGGCTCCGACGAGAGGTATCAGTCCCCAAAGCAGGTGCCAGCCGCTCCGTCCGGTGTCGTGCAGTCGGCGCACGGCGAAGGCCAACGATGGCACGAGTAACGCTACTGAATAAAGCGGATAAAATACGAACGGCGCGCCAAACAGGGCGAAGTCAAGGCTGTAGACAGGCATCAAGGTGAGCAGCAGGAACAAGTATGCCATCCAAAAGCGCTTGCGCGACAGCCTGCCTTTGAAGTCGGCGTAGTGGCGGAAGAACACGTCGGTGAAGTAATACCTGAACAGGCCGTCCGTTTCCTCATCCTCTTCGTCTTCTGTTTCCGTGTTTTCTGCATCGCCGTCGGCTTGGATTGCGGTTGGGTTTTCTGACCGTACCTGCCGTACAGACGGCTGTGCCTGCCGTGCATGGTAATCTTCTTGCACCTGTGCAACCGTGTCTGCGCCTTTGATACGTTCATGGCAGTAGGGGCAAACGTCGGTGCCGTCCTCCACATCCTCGCCGCAGATGGGGCATTCTATCATCTTTTTCTCCTTTACAGACTCTTTCGGTTCGAGCCATTCGCCACAGTGCTTGCATTTCTTTGCCACTGCAAGGATTACTTCCCCACAATAGGGGCAACGCTTTGTTTCTTCCATTGTTATTCTGTATTTATTGCTGTTTCAACTATTTTATGTGCAAACGGAAATACAAATCCGAATACAGCCACGCTTGCAACGGCCTCCTTACCTGTCTGCTTATCGCGTATGTAACCAAGGGATATGACCTTGTAGTTCCTTATTTCCATTTCTAAACGCTGCTTCATGATAGCGTCGATTGCATAGTCTGAAAGCGTTTTGCTGTTTAAAACGGCGTTGCCGAGAATATTTGTGAGAGCATCTTCTCTTTCAAGATATTCGCGTGCAATATCTCTAATACATTCGCGCATGTCTGCTTTAAGTTCCTTTTTATGTCTTGTGTCTGACGGCAATGTAAGCCATGCAACAGCGCAAATGATGGCAATTACGATGACATTGCCCAAACATCCCCATACGTTGCCGTCATCTTCAACCGTCTGGTCTTCTTTAACGGAGTCTTCCTGCTCTTCCGCTTTTGTTTTTTGTTCAATCCATTCGCCGCAGTGCTTGCACTTCTTTGCCACGGCAAGTATTTCCTCCCCGCAATAAGGGCAACGCTTTGTTTCTTCCATTGCTATTCTGTATTTATTGCTTCTTCAACTATTTTGCCGTCAAGTCCTATACACACGGACTTTGTATAAACTGCGAAAGACCGTCTTTTAAGCTGCGAAAGCGTCCTTTTGTATTCCAATATGCCGTCTTTTGCAGGACAAAAGAGGGCATATTAGTAATGCGTTGACAACCAACGGGTTAGCCGGATGCGTCAGAAGTCGGCCAGGTTGATGGTCTGGTCTTCGTAATCATATTCGTTTTCAGCTTCACTTGCACCTGCTTTTACAAGAGTTCTTACCGAGGCTTTTATGTGTGTTTTGGACGAGTCAAAGGACATCATCCTTGCGAATTTGATATAATACCAAGTCTCATTGGCCATGTCGAAGTAATAGGCGTTGTATCCTGCACCTGCACCGGTCGCTCCGCTGTCGGAAATGAAGAATATCTTATTGTTCAATACGGCATAATCTTCAATGCCGTATATGAAACATTCTTCCGCAAGGATTTCCCCGATATTTATCGAGAAGATCTCGGAAGAGCCTGACGGCTTCTTATATAATATGGAATTTTCTTTGTCCAAAAAGTATATTGCATCGGCGGAAGCCGACTCGGCTACAAATTCACTGTTTTCAGGACTGGCTGTGCTTGTGCCTGTAGGGGCTCCGTCTTCGTCGCTTGCAGACCCGTATTCCTGCCCATATTCTTCGCCGTCTTGGCTTCCGTATTTCTGGTAAGCGTTTATTCCGTAGATAAGGACACCTGCAATGAAAAGTCCGAAGACATACATCAGTTCGTCCTTTATGCCTGAATGCATGCAGAGAAGGTCTCCCAGCTTGAAGTAGAGCAGGATGTACAGACCTGTGTTAAGACAGCTTGCGATTATCGGCATAAGGCCGAACGGATTGTCAGACAGGGCATAAATCAGTACGGATATAAAGTCGAAGCCGCCTATTATGACGAAAAGCAGGCCTACAAGCCATATATTTCCGGTGTAATTGAGCATCAACTTTGAACCCAGGACTATCTGCAACACGGAAGCTGCGACGACAACTGAAAAGATGAATACGTACAAGCCGGTAGCAGCTCCTTCAGAAATTGACGGGTCTCCGCTTGCCGCAACATCCATGACAAACGACAATACCCATAAAAAAGCCGACAAACCTATGAGGCAACCGGTCAGCGATGTGAACGGATGCGGTAGCCGTTTCATGCCTTTCAGGAAGAGTATGAGAAGCCCGAGCATGGCTATGATGTTGACAACAGAGCACAATGTTTCAGGCACTTTCGCCATAGCCTTGAATATGCCGTCTATCGTTTTCCACTTGCCAAGGCCGAAGGCGTGGGTGTCGTCTATGATTGTCGTCATCCAATCTTCATGCACAAGCAGCAGGCATTCGCTGACTACGGCCAGCAGCAACAATACGGTTGTCAGCATGGCAGAGCCCGGCTGCAATGCCTGTTCAGAGTCGTCGGCTTCTTCAGCTGGTGTCTCAGGCTCAAGTCCGGTCGCCTGTGTTGCGGCCACGGGCTGTTCAAGCCACTCTCCGCAGTGCCTGCACTTCTTGGCCTTGGCCATTATCTCTTCCCCACAATATGGGCAACGCTTGGTTTCTTTCATGTCAAATATTACCTTATTATATTATTATGGCATAATCATTATGCGCTTTGCGGACGATGGCTGGCTGCAAGCTCGCCATCGTCCGCTGTCTTAACGGTCAGTCGTTCGTCTTCTTATAAGTGACCTGCATGCCTCCGCCTTCAAGTACCATCTCGCTGTCAGTAACGCTGTTGATCTTGAATGCCTGGTTTGCTGCTCCCGATTCTTTCATTGCGTTGACCACTTCGTCCATCATGGCCTTGGCCTCTTCCGGCACGTCTTCTCCGTATTTGACGGATATGTTGTCAACATCGGTCTTCATGTAGATGCTGTCGCCCTTGACGTTCCACGTGCCTGTGGCTGTCATCTGGCAGCCCTCGCTGTCGGCGTTTTGCAGGAACTGGCCGTCAGCCTTGAACTCGTAGGTTACTCCGGGTGTCAATTCGGCTGTGTATTTACCGGCGATCTTGTCTTTCATCCCGTTGCTGCTGCAACCTGCAAGCGCAAGTCCGAGCACTGCGGCCATGGCCACTGAAACAATAGTCTTTTCCATGATTCACGGTTTTTGTTGATTAGTAATTGTTCATACCTTAATATATTGTTAGGCGTGTTTCCATGTCCTGTCTTTCTTTTAGAATTGTTTTGCCTTGTCTTTACAGTCTGAATGTAAGAGGCATGGTGTACCTTACGTTGACCGCCTCGCCGCCTTGCTTGCCCGGAATCCACTTTGGCATGCTGCTTATTACGCGTATCGCCTCTTTGTCCAATGACGGGTCAACGCTGCGTGCGACCTTGATGTCGGTGATTTCGCCTGTCGAGCGGACAATGAACTGCATCATTACGCGTCCCTCTATGCCGTTCTCTTCGGCTATCTTAGGATACTTCATGTTGGCGCCAAGCCATTGCGTTAGTGCGTTTTGACCGCCTGGGAACTGGGGCTGCTGCTCAACAATGTCGAATACTTTTTGATCTTTTTCTTTCTTTATGCGTTCCATCTCGGCTATTTCTTCGGCTGTAGGCAGTGTGAACGTCACCGGCTCGTCCCATCTTACGCTCACCGCATTGCCGTCTTGCATGCCCGGTGTCCATCTCGGCATGGAGCTTACAAGGCGCAAGGCTTCCTTGTCCAACGCAGGGTCGATGCTGCGCAATATCTCGGCATCGGCCACTTCGCCAGTATTGAGAATTACAAACCTTACGACAACCTGCCCTTGTGCGCCCCTTTCAATTGCCTCTTCGGGGTACACGATGTGCTGCTCTTTCCACCGTTCAAGGGCTTCATATCCGCCGGGGAACCGCGGCGGCTGCTCCACTTTGTCATAAACTTGTCCATCGCTCACCACCGTAGCCTGTGTGGTTGCGCCTCCATTCTGCGAGAAAGCCATTGCCGGCAGGGTGCAAAATGCCAATAAGATTAGTGTTTTTTTCATGTTTTAAATATTTAGACGTTTGTTTTTGCCTGTGTTTTTCAGGGCGCAAGGAGAGGAAAAGAGGCGGTGTGGGCTTCCGCTCACATTTCCCGAAAGTAAGGTTCTGGCAAAACCCGATGATGAAGAAAACATGAAAGAGGAATCCACACCGCTACACGATGTGAACTCGCTCAGACTCCGTTCCGTCATCATCAGGGTTGAACTGCCAGATTCTACTTCCTGAACGTCACTGTCTGTGCGTGTACACAAAAACCTTGTCTCGCCTGTATCCGCATAAGGACGGCTTGACTTTGGCAAAGTTACTGAATTTTTTATAATGTCCCAACGTTTGCCGGTGAATTTTGTGCATCCCTCTTTCATTTCAATCATATGCAGCTTGATTTTTCTGCAAAGTTATCGTTTTGTTGGCAAAATAGCCGGCAAAGATTGGTCCAAGTTGGTCCAATCAGATGAAAAGCAAAAAGCGAAAAGGGAAAAATCCGCACCAATGTGACATTTGGATTTTTCCCTTTTCGCTTTTAACTAATTCCTAATTACGGTTGAGCCTCTTGTCGGATTCGAACCAACGACCCCGAGATTACAAATCACGTGCTCTGGCCAGCTGAGCTAAAGAGGCGGGGTGGGCAAGCTACTTGCATCGCGCCGCTACAACCAACTACCTTTGCTGTGTTCCCACCCTGGAGGATTCGAAGGGAGCTGGCCGTGCAAGACTTGCCCGTCTTTGCGGCTGCAAAGGTAATAAAAAGTATGCACATGGGTGGTCAAGCCGGTTGTTTTTACATATTATTTAACTTATTTTTAATGTAAGACGTTTGTGCGCAAGTAAAAAAACATGACAAGTGTTTTTTGCGTAACAGGTTTGCCGCAATGTGTTTTATATGCGTTTTAAAGTGGAAATACTGTCGAAGGGTGCTTGTTTTGCAATGTGCGCTTTGCAATTTACGGGCAAAACATGTGTGTTTAAGCCCTTAAACCTGGTATAAAATGCGGCCTATGGCAATGTAAAAGAGCCTCTTTCATGCTGGCAAAGGCCGTCTTTCATGTGGCCGTGCGTTTCTGCTAGTCTCGTGTTTTGCCGTAATCCTCTGTCATCCAGGTGGTTGCGTGTTATGCCTGAAAATGCCGGTTTTCAAGCCAAAAGTGTGTTTCGTGCTCGCCGTTGGCATTCTGAAGGCGTTAAGTTTACATATTGTTTACCCATCAAGTTTCTAGTTGTTTTTATTTGTTAACACATGCCTCGTGCCTGTAAGTTCGTCGGTTGGTGGCAGTGCCCATGCGTTGTATTTAATGTTTTTTTGTGTTTCTGCCTCTTGCTCAGTGTCTAATTGTTGTCCGGCTTATGTCTCCATGTGCAGATATTATTACATCGTGCATGTTGTTTTGTTGCACATGCTGCATTCCCAGAATGGATATTGATTGTTTTATGCGACATTATTTAATGCCAATCTATTAAGATTTGTCTTGGATACGGCAAAAAATATCGTGATTTCTGATATGCGAGACATTTTTAGATATTGATGAAACAAATTGAAACTTGACATAAAACAGAAAGCAATAACTTTGCAAAAGTAAATTAAAATTTACCTTAACTAACTTAAAACAACCAAAACATGAAACACTCTATTAAGGTTTGCAAAGCCCTTGCATTGCTAATGCTCATGAGCGTCTTCCCGTTGGTGGCGATGGCTCAGGGTTCGGCAATTACCGTAAAGGGGCAGGTCACTGACGATCAGGGGCCTATCATCGGAGCGACTGTAAGAGAAAAAGGTACCAAATCGGTTGCCGTTACCGACATTGATGGCAATTATACCATCAAGGTAAATCCAGGTGCCACCCTTACATTCACCTATCTTGGCTATCAGAATAAAGAGGTGAACGTGGGCAACAGGACGCGGATTGATGTCACGATGGAATCTGACGCCCAGGCGTTGAGCGAGGTCGTAGTGGTAGGTTACGGCCAGATGAAACGTTCTGACGTTACCGGTTCAGTTGTATCGGTCAACTCCGAACAGATTGAGCGGTCCGTGCCCACCAGTATCGACCAAGTGCTTCAAGGTCGTGCGGCAGGTGTGCAGATACAAGCCAACTCAGGTACACCGGGTGCGAACACGAGTATCCGCATCCGCGGTATCAGCTCGCTCAACTCCACAAACCAGCCGATTTTCGTCATTGACGGTGTAGTGGTGGAGCCCCAGAGCACTGACACCAACGACCCCTTGTCAAGCAACAACCCCCTGGCCAGCATCAACCCGAGCGACATCGTGTCGATGGACGTGCTCAAGGATGCCTCCGCCACCGCTATATATGGCGCGCGCGCGGCTAACGGTGTCATCATGATAACCACGCGTAGGGGCAAGGCCGGCGAGGCGACTATTACATACGACGGCTACGTGGGCTGGCAGGATATGGCTAAAAAACTTGACATGATGAACCTGCGCGAGTATGCCATCCATCACAATGCGCGTGCGGATGAGGACATTGTGGAGGCAAGCGACGCTTTCGTAAATCCGTCTGTCCTCGGCAACGGCACCGACTGGCAGGACGCATTGTTCCGCAGTGCGCTCATGACAAGCCACAACCTCTCTGTAACAGGCGGTTCAGACAAGGCTACATATTCAATCAGTGCCGGCTACTTGAACCAAGACGGTATCGCCATAGGCTCTGGCTTCAAGCGCCTTACGCTGCGCGGCAACACCGACGCGCAGGTGAAGAAGTGGCTCAAGGCAAGCCTCAGCTTCTCTCTTACTGACTCTAAGCAGCAGGTGGGAGCCGACAACAACATCATCATGAACGCCTTGCAGCAGCAGCCTTCGGTTGCGGTAAGGAACGCTGACGGCTCTTTCGACGGCCCGGACGATGTCTACATGCCTGTGAACGCCGTGGCTCTTGCCCAAATGCGCGAGAACTACAACAAGAAGATGAACTTCCGTATAAACGGCAGCCTTGAGGCTACGTTGTATAAAGGCTTGACGTTCAAGACCGAGCTTTCGGCTGATTATAACCTCAACAAGTTCTATTACTATGAGCCAGACTATACCTTCGGCAAGCTGGAAAACAACACCCGCACGGGCCGTTGGACAAAGACCGACACGAAGTATTGGTCATGGCGCAACATCTTGACGTACCAAAACACATTCGCAGAGAAGCACGCTGTCAATGTAATGGTGGGTCAGGAAATGAGCCAGTCACACTGGGAAAACCAGGTGAGCACGGCAACCGGCTTCCTCACCAACAGCACCCACGACCCCTCGGCAGGTGACATTACCGCCTCGACAGGTAACGGTACACAGAATGACAACTCCATCTTCTCTTACTTCGGACGTGCGTTCTATTCATACGACGACCGCTATCTCTTGACGGCTACGCTCCGTCGCGACGGTAGCTCACGCTTTGCCAAGGGCAACCGCTGGGGTTGGTTCCCGTCAGCTGCACTTGCTTGGCGCGTGTCAAACGAGAAATTCATGGCAAAGACGAGCAACGTAATCAGCAACCTGAAGCTCCGCCTCGGCTGGGGAGCCACCGGTAACCAGAACGTTTCCGACTGGGCTTACATGGCTATGCTCTCATCCAAGAGTACACCATGGGGCACGGGCGTGCTCAACGGCAATACTCCCAACCCTGACTTAAAGTGGGAGACCACGACATCGTGGAACGTTGGTTTCGACCTCAGCCTCTTCCGCAACCGCATCGAGTTTATTTTTGACTGGTACTATAAGAAGACGGACGACCTGCTCTTGCAACTTCCGTTGCCTGCCTACATTGGTTCTTACGGCAACGGCGCCGCCTCCAATCCTTGGGGCAACGTCGGTTCGATGAGCAACCAAGGTGTCGAGATGACGTTGAACACCGTAAACATCGACAAGGGTGGCTTCCAGTGGCGTTCAAGCTTCACGTTCTCACTTAACCGGAACAAGGTCATCAACCTTGACACCGAGAGCGCGTCAATTGACAAGACGTTCCAGATTGGCTCAGATGTCCTCACCGTAACACGTACCGTAGAGGGTAAGCCTGTCGGCCAGCTGTATGGATATAAGGTCATCGGACGCTTCGACAAGGCTGAAGACTTTTATTATAAAGACGCCAATGGCGCAGTCAAGCCTGTGGCAATACCTGAGGGCAGTACTATCAGCGAGAGCGGAACATGGATTGGCGACTATATTTTTGCCGACATCAATGGCGACGGTGTCATCAACAACCAGGACTGCACGTTTATCGGCGACCCACAGCCTGACTTCACTTACGGTATCGGCAACACATTCTCTTGGAAGGGATTTGACCTCTCCATCTTCTTCAACGGCAGCTACGGAAACGACATTCTCAATCTGACCGGCCGTGAACTTTCAGATGTCCGAGTGAACAGCAACCTTCTTAAAGAATGCGCGGGATATGCTAAGATTGGTGTCATCGACCCCAACTTGCCTGCTGATGACTTCCGTAACCTGTATGTAACCAATCCTAACTCGCGTCTGCCGCGTCTTAGCGCGTCTACTACTAATGCAAACAACCGCGTCAGCGACCGCTACGTAGAGGATGGTTCATACATCCGCTTGCAAAACATTTCGTTGAGCTACACGCTCCCGAAGTCTTTAGTAACGAAGCTGAAGTTGCAAAATGTAAAGGTGTACATGAACCTGCAAAATGTTTATACGTGGAGCAATTACAGCGGCTATGACCCCGAGGTCGGTGCAATGTACGGCGACGCGCTCATGACAGGTGTCGACTACGGCCGCTATCCGTCACCGCGTATCTATACGTTTGGTCTCAATATTTCGTTCTAATGCAGCGTTATATAAGGAATAACAAGATAACATTTCATATTTCAGAAAACAATGAAAACTAAGATATATTTATTTGGTTCGCTCTTGGCTGTAGGATTGTTGGCTACTTCATGCGCCGAAGATTTCCTCGACCAGCAGAATACTACAAGTCCAAATGCCGAGACGTTCTTCAATAGCGACGAAGCTATCGACCAAGCCATGTATCCGCTATACAATTATGTGTGGAACAGTTTTAACGACAAAGGCTATTACGGCATGGGCGACGGAAGAGCCAACAACATAACGGCGCAATACTCAGATTACATCTATCCCTACACGAACTTCAACGAGACATCGCTCAGCCCTGGCCTGCAAGATGCCTGGGGAGCACTTTACTCCGTTGTAGCACAGGCAAGCAACGCGCTGAACAACATCATGACGCGTTCATCGGAAAATGTAAGCGAGGAGGCGAAGACACGTGGCATGGCTGAAGCACGCTTCATGCGTGGTGTGGCTTACTGGTACATAGCTTCGCTGTGGGGCGACGCCATAATCTACAACAATACAAGCGACTTGGTCAATAACTATGTGATACCGGCCAATCCGCAGATTGACGTTATGGAGTTTGCCGTCAGAGACCTTGAATATGCTGCCGCCAACCTGCCCGAGACATCGCCGGCCACAGGCCGCGTGAACAAGTACAGCGCTTACGGTATGCTCTCACGCGTATATCTCTCGATGGCGGGACTTACAACAGAAGGACAATATGACGGCACGAATGCTGCTACCGACTTTAACCGCGGAACGCGTAACACCTATTATCTCAACCTCGCCAAGAAGGCAGCTCTCAAGGTTATTGAAGAGTCGAGCTTCGGATTGATGGAGGAATACGGCGACTTGTTCAAGATAGAGAACAACAACTGCATGGAAGACTTGTTCCAACTTCAATGGAACCAAGGCTCTACCGACGCTATCGGATGGGGTTGTAACCAGACCATTACTTCGTACTTTGGATGGTCGACGATGGTTTGCGATGGTACGAACTGGGGCGGAGCCACTTACTGCTCTTGGGACTTGTTCCAGGAATATGAGGCTAACGACAAGCGCAAGCACGAGTCTGTGGCTTGGTATGGAGAGGAATATCCCGAACTTAACACACGTGGCGGCGGTTATATTTATGGTATAACGGAAGACGCTGGAAGCCAAGGTGCTAACATAAAGAAGTATGTTGTCGGCACAATCGACGACAATGGGGTGAGCTACAAGCAGTCGAGCGGCATCAATACGCACATGCTCCGTCTGGCAGAAGTTTACCTCAACCTGGCCGAGGCGATACTTGGCAACGACCAGTCTACCAGCGATCAGACCGCACTTTATTACTTCAACCAATTGCGCACACGCGCCGGTCTTGCTGCAAAAAGCTCCATATCATATGAAGACTTGCGCCATGAGCGCCGCGTTGAGTTGGCCTTCGAGGGGCAGTATTGGTACGACTTGCTCCGCCGCTCGTACTACAAGCAGCAGGAAGTCATCAACTATATCAACAACCAAGACCGCAACGCATCTTATTACGATGCTGAAACTCATGAGTACAAACTTGACGAAGACTGGACCAATCCCGGTCCCGGTGTGGGTGTTGCCACAGAAAGAAGCCTGCGCCTGCCTTACTCTGACGCAGACCAGAACCGCAACCACTATCTCCAGACCGACGGTAACGGCAAGCTGCAGACCGTGCCTTACGAGTTTGGCGAGCGTGAAGTTTCTGAAGAAGAACTGTTTAATTAATTTAATAAGGTCGTAAGGTTTGTGGGTTTTACGGACATGCGGTATGCTTCATGAACGTTGCAATGCCCTTGTCTCCATAAAAAACTTACAATCCTAGAACCGATGGACAAATAACATAAAACGACAAATTCATCATGAAAGCATTAAAATATTTTTGGATGTTGTGCCTCGCGGTTGCTACTGTCGGCTTCACATCGTGCGACGATGACGAGGAGGCTTCAGGGAGTTCTGCCATTACTGTGACGCAGATTTACCTTGAAGATGCAGATGCGACGGTGACCGACCGCCCTGTGGACTTTGTCCGCCTTGGCCAGACAATACGTATTGAAGGTTCAGGTTTCAAGGGATTGAAAGAACTGTACATCAACGGTTATGAGACATATTTCAACACAGCGTATGTCACCAATACAAACATGATAGTGACGGTAAGCACCGACACGCCCGTGAGCGATGCCGCCCCGGAAGCGCGTAATACCATCCGATTTGTCAAGAACGGCACGGAGTATGTGCATGAGTTCGACATCCGCGCTGCATCCCCTGTTATTACAAACGTTGACAACACGCTGCCACAACCTGGCGAGACCGTCACTGTTTACGGTGAGAACCTTCAGGAAACAACAGTCGTGACACTGCCCGACGGTACGCAAGTGACCGACATCACCAATGCTCCCGAGGATGAGGAGGGCGAGTGGTTTTCGTTCGTGATGCCTTCAGGCGTAAGCGGCTACGGTGCTCTGACCATAACATGTGCCAACGGCACGGCAAAGTCAGCCGAGTATTTTAACAACCGCACTTGCATGGTGCTCGACTTTGACGGTACAGGTACGCACGGCTTCTGGAGTTGGAGCGAGACGGGCAGCATGATTAATGACGAAGATCTCGTTGACGATCCGCTCGGTACAGGCCGTGGCAAGGTGCTCAAGCTGATACCTGACCGTCTTTTGCAGGCCGGAGGCATAGCCGCCGGCAAGGCGCGCGCCACCGAATGCTGGACGGCGGGCAAGGACGATGCTACTGGAATGGACGACTGGACCCGCATGTACGAGTTTATTTCAGACACAACCCTGCTTACCGACGTTGCGTTCCAGTTCGACATATACGTGCCTGACGCTTGGGTAGGCACCGGCCACATACAGCTGTGCCTGATGAACAACTTTAACTTTGGCGGCATAGGTTCAGACGACGACGCGGACAGCAAGCAGTGTGCGTTCTACTGCCCGTGGATAGTTGACGGCAAGGCCGTTCCCTTCTCTACGGAAGGCCGATGGATGACGGTAACTATACCGTTCAGCGAGTTTGGCAAGTATGCGGCAGAGGTTGCTGGCGGCGACGCTCCCACGTTCGCGGAAGTTGTGGCCGACCGCAGTTCTGCTACATATTCAAACTTCGGAATGGGCTTTGTCAACACCGACTTTGTGTTTGACGGCCTCGATGTGACATCTTCCATCTGCACACAGGAAATCTATATAGACAACTGGCGCGTAGTGCCGTGCAAGAGCGAGATTATATCCGACTTCCCCGACGAGGATGAAGCGGCTGAGTAATAAGCGCACTATGGCAAACAAGTGACGGGCAGGCAGGAAACAATGCATGCTTGCCGGCCTGCCCGTCACTTAAAATCTGTCAACTTACAAACAACAAACAGAAAACATCATGAAACTGAATAACATAATATTCCCCATGCTGGCAGGCTCGCTTCTGCTTGTCGGCTGTTACGACGAGAAGATGGACTGGCATACGCCCGACGGCCACAACCCCGTGACTACGGACGATATTCCGCTGCAATTGCAGGAGCAAATCGACCATTACGACTACATAAAGAACTACATGGCCGAGTATATGCCCGGCACGCCTATCGGCGTCGGCCTTTCGGCGGACAAGTATCTCGACGAGGACGACCCTGACTATGCGGCGCTGTGCGACAACAACTTCCAGCAGTATGTTACCGGTAACGCCATGAAGATGGACGCAATGGTGACGAGCAGCGGCGCGCTCAACACGACAAAGCTCGATGCTTTCCTTGCCAAGGCACCGGAGGACGTGCAGATATTCGGCCACAACTTCATTTGGCATACGCAGCAGCAGCAGACATACCTCTTGTCGTTGATAGCTCCGAAGATGATAGTAGAGACTGACGGCGACATTGTCACAATGCTTCAGAATGGCGATTTTGAGACAGGGCAGCTTGACCTCTGGAACGGATGGGGCGGCGAGTCTACCCGTGAAGTCGTGGCGGGCGAGGGCGTTGACGGCTCGTATGCGGCTAAGCTTTACAACCCTGCGGCCGGCAGCGAATATTCATCACAGTTTGTATACAACCTTACCGAGCCGTTGGAAAACGGCAAGACATACGTCTTGAGGTTTCAAATCCGTGCCGAGCAACCCGGCGGTTCCATACAATTTGCATGGCAGAACCTTAGCTATGGCAACGGCGAAATATACCACACGTTTGACAACATAGGCACAGACTGGGTTACTTTCGAGCAAGAGTTTACCTGCACCAAGGACGATGCACAGCAGCTCTGTTTCAACTTCGGAAAGGTAGCCACAACTTATTACATCGACAACATAGAGTTCGGCACACGCAAAGAGGAAGGCGCAAGCGTACAGGCCAACCGCGCAACGCGCGCTACCACTATCACCTACGAGCTCAAGACGCCCGAAGAGAAGCGTGCGGCGTTGCTCGGAGCCATGGAGAGCTGGATAGGCGGAATGCTCCAGCATGTCAGCGGCGACCAGCGTTTCGTAGGCTGGGACGTAATCAACGAGCCTATTACCGACGACGGTCACTACCGTGGAATAGACGGACGCTTCGGTGGTTCATGGGATGATGACAACGGCACCACCCATTATGACGCCGAGCCTACGGAGACGACTACCGAAGGCCTGAACCTTAACTGGGGCAGCGGCCACTTCTACTGGGGCTACTATCTCGGCATGGACTACGCCGTAAAGGCGTTCGAGCTGGCGCGCCAGTACGCACCGGCCGACATGAAGCTGTACGTAAACGACTACAACTTGGAGACAAACCCGTCGAAACTTGCCAAGCTCATCGAGTTTGTCAACTATATCGACCAGAACAGCACCACGCAGGTGGACGGCATAGCTACGCAGATGCACGTTGACATGAACAACCTTACACGCGAGCAGGTAGACCAGATGTTCCAGACGATGGCCGCCACGGGCAAGCTGGTACGCGTGAGCGAGCTTGATGTCAAGGTGGGTTCGGCCTCTCCTTCGGCAGACCAGTTGCAGCAGCAGGCCGACACGTACCAGATGATAATCGAGTCTTACAAGGCCAATGTGCCCGAGGCGCAGCGTGGAGGCTTCATCATCTGGGGCGTGTCTGACGCCGCCGACGAGCACGTTTATTGGATACCTAACGACGCGCCAAACGTCTTTGACGCAAACTATGGCCGCAAGGTTGCTTACAAGGGAGTGTGCGACGGTATCGCAGGCAAGGACATCGGCGCAGAGTTCACCGGCGACATGTGGAAGGACAACGTAGCCGTTGACGACGAGGAAGAAACACTTGAATAATCATAGTTTTATACACTCTTTTCAAAAGGCCGTCTTTTGCTCGACAAAAGGCGGCCTTTTAGCGTGCGGAAGGCCGTCTTTTACGATGCGATAAACGGCCTTTTGCACGCTGTTTCGCGGCTTGTCTGTAAGTGGCTGGACTTCAAAGCGTTGCAAGATTGCGGCCCTCCGGCGATAAAAAGGCGGTGATGGTTTGCGTAATTCAAAAACAAATGTTACCTTTGGCGTGGGCTTCAGCGCTTTGTCAAGGGCTTGAGGCTTAGAAATAAAACGTTTTACGATGAAGCAAATCATAACCCACTTTACCGACGACGACCTTTACAAGTTTACAATGTGCTGCGCCGTGATTGACAATTTTCCGCGCGCGCAGGTAAAATACACCTTTACCGACCGTGACAATACCGTATATCCGCCGGGCTTCGCCGACGAGCTGGCGCGGCAGATAGCCGCTTTGGAGGATGTCGTCATAACCGATGACGAGGTTGACTTCATGCGCCGCCGGTGCTATTACCTGCCCGAATGGTTTTTCATCTACTTAAAGGGATTCCGCTTCAACCGCCGTTGGGCCAAGGCGTGGCAGGACGGCGAGGGGCATCTATATGTGGAGTTTGAGGGCGGATGGGCCGAGACCATCTTCCTTGAAGTCAAGGTGCTGGCCATAATATCCGATCTTTATTATGAGATGACGGGACAGGCCGGGGTCTTCGATTATGACGCTTATTATCATAAAACGTACCGCAAGGCCGAGCGACTGCTGGCCGCCGGATGCGTGTTCAGCGACTTCGGCACACGCCGCCGCGCCTCGTTCCGCGCCGAAGACACAGTAATACGCGCCATGAAGGACTGCTACCAGAACAGGGAATGGCCGGGAAAGTTCGTCGGCACGAGCAATGTCTACCTCGCCATGAAGCACGACGTGCTGCCCGTAGGCACCATGGCCCACGAGTTTGTTTGCGCCATAGGCGGCATGTATGGGCCGCAGATGGCCAACCACATAGCCATGAACTCTTGGCGAAACACGTTCCGCGGCGCACTCGGCACGTATCTTTACGACAGCTTCGGGTGGGACATATTCAGCCTGAACTTCTCCGAAGACTTTGCCAACCTGTTCAAGGGGCTGCGCATAGACAGCGGAGACAACCGCGAGCAGCTTATGCGCATAGTGGAGAAATACCGCTCCTTGGGCATCGACCCTACCACCAAGCAGGTAATATTCAGCAACGCTTTGAGCACCGACGACGCAATAGAAATACAGCAGTATGCCAAGGACTGTTGCCAGCCTTCGTTCGGAATAGGCACTCATTTCACCAACGATTTCGAAGGGGTGAAGCCCATGAACATCGTCATCAAGTTGGTGGCAGCCAAGATTACGGAGTCGTGGTCGTTCTACAACGACACGTGCAAGCTGAGCGAGGACGAGGGCAAGCACGTTGGCAAGCCTGAAGTGGTGGAGCGTTTCATGAGTGCGCTGCACATGAAAGGCTGATTCCCGTTGGAAAAACGAAAGCCGCAGACGGTGCCATGCTTGGCAGTCTGCGGCTTTTTCGTCAGTGTTCCCATTGGCTTTGGGCCCGCTCATTTCAGTCTCATTCTTAGTATGGGAAAGGGATTTCCCTGGTCGTCGGTCTCGTCGCGCCTGTATTCCTCGAAGCCCATGTGCCGGTAAAAGCCGGCGGCATGGGGGTTCTGTTCGTTCACGTCTACAAGCGTCGCGCCGTGTTCTTTCACCGCAATGCCGACCAACTGCCTTCCAATGCCTTTGCCAAAGAACTCCGGCGCGGCGAAAAGCATCTCTATCTTGCTGTCCTGTATGCCGCAGAACGCCGCGCATTCCTGCCCGTTCCGGGCTAAGAGCAGCGTGTCTATGGTCAGCAATGCCTCCTTTACGTAAGGCTTTAGGCTGGCAATGTCGCCCTCTTTAAGGAAGTGGTGGCTTGCCCTTACGGAGCGTTCCCATAGGTAGGCAAGGGCTTCTGTGAGTGCGGTGTCGCGCTGTTCTTTCCTTATTTCGGTTACGGTTGTCGTCGTCTTTGTCATGTTTTAAGTGATGGGATGATGGATGGCGGCTTGCAATCAAGCCTTTACCACGTTTATGTAAGGATAAGGAATCTCGATGTTCTCTTTGTCGAAACGCTCCTTTACGGCTTTGAGCAGGTCGCATTTCATGGCGAAAGCGTTGCCCGCACTGGCCGCCCATGCCCATGCGCGAAGGGTGATGGCCGAATCTCCGAGGTTGGTTACGCGTATGATTACCTGCGGCACGCCGTTCTTCTTTTCGTCTTCCGTGCGGTGGTCGGTGAGCAACGGGTGTTTCATTATTTCGTCGCGCATGGTGTCGATGGCTTGGTTCAGGTCGGCGGTGTATGACACTCCGACCTCCACGAATGCGCATGTTGATGTGTCTCCGTAAGACGAGTTGATGATGGTGCTTGAGTTTATTTTGTTGTTCGGGATTAGGATCATGCGGTTCTCTGCGTCGCGAATCACTGTGTGGCGCAGCGTTATCTCCATCACCGTGCCCTTCACTATGCTGTCAACCTCGATGAAGTCGCCCAGCTTGAACGGCTGCGAGAATATTATGAACAGCCCGCCTATGACGTTTGACAGTGCGTCCTGCGACGCCAAGCCCACCGCGGCGGCCATTATTCCGGCACTGGCCAGTATAGAGTTGCTCACTTTTTCCATTCCCGGAATGAGCGAGAGGAAGGCCGCTATACCTATTATATATATGGTTGTTACGATTATGCGGCGCATGAAGCTTACCTTAGTCTCGTCGAGCACCACCTTGCCTTGCTTGTGCATGGAGCGGTAGAACAGATATTTTGTCAGCCCCGTGAGCAGGCGGACGAACAGGTATATTACCGCGCCTTTAATTGCGAACACAACGAGCCAGCGCAGCGATACGCCGAAAAACTGCATGTTTAGTATTTCTTCCATTGCTTTTCCCTATATCTTTATCATGCTACAAAGATACGGTAAAAATCCGGTCAGACGAAATAAAAGTGACGTAAACGGCTTGTAAAGCGCCAAAAAACAAAAAAGAGACACCTTTGAAAGTGTCTCTTTGTACGCCTGCAGGGGTTCGAACCCTGGACCCTCTGATTAAGAGTCAGATGCTCTACCAACTGAGCTACAAGCGCGTCTGCAAATGTTATTTCTCAAATGCGAGTGCAAAGGTAGGCATTATATTTTAAACTACCAAATGTTTTGCTGAAAATTTTATGTGTTTTTTCAAATTTGTTTCTTTTTGATTTTGCAAGGCTTTTTGACGGGTGATGTAACATGTTGATTTACAGTGTTTTGCAAAAGGCCGTCTTTTGTGTTCCAAAAAACGGTCTTTTGGCGCGCAATTGACGGCCTTTTGCATTGCTGTTTGCCGTCTTTTGCATTTTGTGCGGTCTTGGGCTTATGGCTAACGGAGTGACTTAAAAAACGTTTAATGCTTGGATATGTCTTAAAGTTGCACTATTTTTGCAATGTTTAAAATACTAACTTATTAACTAATCAGAACATGAAGAAAATCTTTTTGTCATTATTTGCCGCCATGCTGGCCGTAAGCGTGGCGGGTGCGAAGGACTATGGCGTGTATTACCGCAACCTGCCGGTAGGCATGCCGGTGGTTACGGCTCCGGTGATTCCGGCAAACGCGGTAAACATAAAGGATTACGGCGGCGTGGGAGATGGGCGGACGCTTAACACGGAGGCGTTCCGCAAGGCGATAAGCGCGCTGGAGAAGAAGGGTGGGGGACGGCTGACGGTTCCTGCCGGGGTGTGGATGTGCGGACTGATATCACTGAAAGACAACATTGACTTGCATCTTGAGAGGAACGCTATACTGATGGCTTCGCCAGACAAGAGCCTCTTCGTGAAGGTGAAAGACGGCAAGAAGGACTCAAAGTGCACGCCGATGATCAGTGCGAGCAAGCGTAAGAACATCAGCATAACTGGCGAAGGGGTGATTGACGGCAACGGCGCATATTGGCGTCCGGTGAAACGTTCAAAGGTGAGCGATGTGGAATGGAAGGAGTTTCTGAACATGGGCGGCACCGTTGTGGAGGACGGCAAGCTGTGGTTCCCGTTCAACCTGAAAGGATGCGGCAACATTGCGGACACTCCGGAGGAGCAGGAGAAGATGAGGAATCACCTTGTAAGGATAACCGATTGCGAGAATGTGCTTGTCGAGGGAGTGACGATACAGAATTCGCCCAAGTTCCATCTTATTCCTACTCGTTGCAAGAATGTGATTGTGGATGGCGTGACGATACGTTGTCCGTGGAACGCTCAGAATGGTGACGCGCTTGACATAAGCTGCTGCAAGAACGTGCTGATTGTAAACAACATGATTGACGCCGGCGACGACGGCATCTGCATGAAGGGCGGCGCCGGCGAGCAGGGCGTGGAGTATGGTCCGTGTGAGAACATTCTTATTGAGAACAACGCTGTGTTCCACGCTCACGGAGGCTTTGTAATAGGTTCCGAATATTCCGGCGGAATGAAAAACATCGTGGTGCGCAACAACCGCTTCTGCGGCACTGACACCGGCCTGCGCTTCAAGAGCGGCATAGGGCGTGGCGGAAAGACCGAGGGCATCTACATTAGTGACATTTACATGACTGACATAAAGGATGAGGCCATTGTGTTTGAGTGTACATACATGGACAAGAAATACAGCGTGAAGGCCGACGGCGGAGACAAGCAGGCGGTTGTTCGGAAGGACGCACCGTTTGTTCCTGAGTTCAGCGACATCCATATTTCCGGCGTTTTGTGCCGCAATGTGAAGACGGCTGTTTCTGTGACGGGGCTTCCCGGCATGAACTGCGTACATGATGTGACAATAGACCGGTCGACGTTTTACTACACGAAGGAGGCTAAGGAAATAAAAGATAATCCTGAGATAACGATAACGAATACGGAGTTTATTGGGATATAAGGCAAGCGGCAAGCAAATAGTTTCGGGCAAAAGGGGGATCCGCATCTGCGTTTGGAAATAAAAAAGTTGACAAACGGTAAGGCGGATTCTCCTTTCTGTTTGTCAACTTGTTGCGTTACGGATGATGGTCAGTACGCCTTGTCGTCGCCGTGGATGGCATCCGTCACGGTCTTTATTATTATCTGGATGTCCAGCCAGAAGCTCCAGTGCTCGATGTACCAGATGTCTTTTTCCACGCGCCGGCGCATGTCTTCCACCGTTTTTGTCTCTCCGCGTTCGCCGTGAGTCTGTGCCCACCCTGTTATGCCGGGCTTGACATAGTGGCGTATCATATAGTCTGAAATGAGCTCAGAGTAATAGTCAGTGTGTGCCAGCATGTGGGGGCGTGGCCCGACGATGCTCATGTCGCCCTTTAAAACGTTGATGAATTGTGGCAGTTCGTCAATGTTCGTATGCCTCATGAACGCTCCCCATTTCGTTACTCTCGGGTCGTTCTTTACAGCCTGGACGGTGTCAGAGTCCTTGTTCACCTTCATGCTTCGGAACTTGTAGCAATAGAAGTCGCGCCCGTCGTATCCGGTTCGTTTCTGTTTGAAGAACAGCGGGCCAGGCATCGTTATCTTCGACACGACGTAAACGACGATTAGTATTATTGGAAAAGCCGTGCAAAGGAAGAGCAGCGACACCGCAATGTCGAACAAGCGCTTCTTGAGCCTGTTGCGCATGTCCATCAACGGCTCGTTGTATTGCGACAAGACATACACGTCGCCAAACTCTTTTACCTTGGCCTTGCGGAATTCTCCGTAAAATGTTGACGGCATATAATATACGCGTATCATCTCCTTGTCGCACAATTGCATAAGACTTTTGAAGCCGGTTGTGCCTGACGGAACCTCGCTCAGGTAAAGTTCGTCCACATGGTTTTTCTCGAGAAAGTTGATGATTTCGTTCTTGTCGCCGAGTCTTTTCAGCTCTTTCCCGTTGTTTGGGCATGATATCGGTTGGCTGTCAGGGCGTGAGAAGTAGCCCAAAAGCTCGTATCCGGTCCAGTTGTCGGTCATTATGTCGGCTACTTTTTGCGCCATTCCGCCCGTTCCCAGTATTACTGTCTTTACCGTGTTGCGGCCGCTTGTCCTCAAACGTATTATGTATGTGCGCAGGATGAGTCGTTCCACGCTTGTCACAATGAACAATATTGCCAGCATGAACAGCGACGCCTTGACTCCGGGAACACTTGCGTCAGTGAATACTCCGAGAAAGGAAGTGTACAGGATGATGAAAATAAGAGATGTGCGCGATGTGTTGCGGAGCACCTTTGCGGGCTGCGACATTCTGTGGTGCAGGCTGATCGTAACGGCTTGCAGGGCGATGGCGTATGCGATGTTGGCTGTAACGAGGTAGGTCGTGAAGTGTTCTTTCCAGTCAGGTAACGGAAACCAGTTGAGATGGAAAGACAGCAGGAACACGACATTGAACGTCAACCAGTCTATTACGGATAATAATATGCCTAGTTTAATTGTGCGGTCAAGTGTTGATATCATAAGCCTATGAAATGCTTTTCTGTTTTGCAAAGTTAATAAGAAATAAATTTACAGCAAAGAAAAAGTAAAAAAAATACATTATCTTTGCCGCCGAAAACAAATCAAAATGTACTGAAATGGAGGAACAAAAGCAACTTTTTCATGAGGTTAACGAAGGTTATACCATGCTTGAAGCCATCAACGAGGCCAAGCGTTGCCTGCATTGCAAGATTCCGCAATGCCAAAAGGGGTGTCCTATAAGCCATGACATTCCTGACTGGATACATGAGCTGTCGATGGGAAACCTTGGCAATGCCATGAAAATAATCAACGACAAGAGCAATCTTCCTGCCGTGTGCGGTCGTGTCTGTCCGCATGAGAAGCAGTGTGAGGGCCATTGTGTGCTGGCAAAAAAAGGCCAGGGCATACATGTGGGCAAGCTGGAACGCTTCATCGCCG
The DNA here is from genome assembly GCA_944320195.1 of uncultured Prevotella sp. Taxonomy (GTDB): domain Bacteria; phylum Bacteroidota; class Bacteroidia; order Bacteroidales; family Bacteroidaceae; genus Prevotella. The sequence goes on from CALUGP010000012.1 coordinate 27,663, forward strand.
ACTTTGACGGCGACATGGGGCTTATCCGCGAGAAGCTTCGGCCGAAAACCAGAGGCAAGGTGGCGGTCATCGGTTCGGGGCCGGCCGGGCTTACTATTGCAGGCGACTTGGCGCGGCAGGGATTTAATATTGAGATTTTCGAGATGGAGCCTGAACCCGGCGGCGTGTTGATGTTCGGCATTCCCGAGTACAGGTTGCCAAAGGATGTCGTCAGGAGGGAGATTAAGAAGATCGAGGAACTTGGTGTCGTGTTCCATTGCAATACCACGATTGGTTCCGACTTGAACATAGACCAGCTCTTCGAACAGGGCTTCGACGCGATTTTCATGGGTACGGGTACGGTTAAACCGCGCAAGCCTGACATTCCAGGGCGTAATCTGCGTGGTGTGCGCCAGGCTGTCTATTTCCTTCGGAAGGTGAGTCTTTACAATGAGGGCAGCATAGACCGTGAGGACGTGCCGGTGCAGGAGGGCGACCGCGTGTTTGTCCTTGGGTGTGGAAACACGGCCATGGACGCTGCGCGCACTGCAATAAGGATGGGTGCCAGGAACGTGGAGATAATTTATCACAAGACGATAGACGACATGAGTGCTCTGCGTTCTGAATATGACGAGGCGGTAGAAGAAGGCGTGAAGTTCAACTGGGAGTCCAACCTTGTTGAGATACTTGACTTCAACGGTACGCTTAGCGGAGTAGTGATAGAGCATGGCGGCGAGCGGCGCACCGAGAAGGCGGACAAGGTGTTGATGGCAATCGGCTCAGTGCCGGCCAGCCGCATTGTGTCTACAACCAAGGGAATAGACGTTGATGAGAGCGGATATGTGCTTACGCGCGACACTCCGTGCGGCATGACGAGCCGCAAGGGCGTGTTTGCCGGAGGCGATGTGGTCAATCGTCCGTCTACCGTTGTGCTTGCCATGCGCGACGCAAAGAAGGTGGCCGAGGGCATAGCGCAATATGTTGACGCGGTAAAACTGCTTGAGGCCATCAACTTGAAGGATCATCTAGGAACAGGAAACGCATGACGCCATGCTGCCTCAGAGTCGGCTGCATAGTGTAGGCATGATTGATAGAAGCCACGCATGGTAAATTCCGTGCGTGGCTTTTTGTGGCTCTTGTTGTTGCTTTGTCTTATGGTTGATGGCTTCCCGGGTTGTCCGGAATGTTGTTTTGCGTGTCGTGTGGCTCTGTCTGTCTCCTTATCCATTCCATTATCACGTTTACGGCGTAGCGTTGCTCTTCTTCGGTAAGTTCGCGTCCGCGTGGTATGCCGTGCCATTTCTCGAGGCAACCGCGGCAGCAGCATGCCGTGGCATGCTGCGCGATGAAGACCGGATGGCCGCGCATGGGTGTCTGCCGGCCGTCGTTCGGAGGGCAGGCGGGTGCCAGCCGTCTGCGTATGAAGTCGGCGGCGTGGCGGTGTATGGTGGTCCATCCTTTTTCCTTTATGTACAGGATGTCGCCGGCTTTCAGACGGAAGCGGCTTCTGAAGGTTGAGCATGCAAGCCTTTCAAACAGAGGGTCAAGCTCATGGTTAGGCTCTGCCGTGTTTGTCTCGTTGCCGCATGGGGAATCGATGGCGAAGAGTTCGCCTTCCGTCGGTCTGGAGTGTGTTGTTTTTTTAGACATGGCTGAAGTTTGATATGCGTGTCATACTGCCAAAGATGCCATTGTTGTATTGCTTTGCCTGTAACTTGTTGTGTGTCAATGTGTTACAGGCTGCGGTGCGAAACATGGCCTTTTGGCGTGCAAAAGGCCGTCTCTTGCATCGCAAAAGACGGCCTTTTATGTTGCGGTTTACGGCCTTTTGCAGCGGCGGTAAATCCTGACATATCTTAACGTCGGCACAAGGAATCATCTTTCCAATTATATAATTTCTTACCGCTTTGCTTTTCTGCCGCTCAGTGTCAAGTCGTCATTCCGCTGAAAAGCGGAATCCAGAAAGCCGCCATAGTGGTTAGCCGCCTTTGTCTTTTCGACTGGATTCCGCTTCTAAGCGGAATGACGACTTGCCACCGACTTGCAAAAAACGGATAAGTGTGACATTACTGTTATGCCGAACTCACGTTATCTTAATATGTTGTCTGCCTTAAAGCCGTATGCCGATTTGTGCGGTTATTTAGTCGTGCCTTTTACTGCGGAGTCGATATGGCTTTTGACCTTGAGCTTGTCTCCTGAGAGGTCTACTTCAAACAGTTGTGGGATGCGGACATACACTCCGTTTACCACGGCATGGCTGTGCACCGACATGAGCCAACGCCCGTTGAAGTCCTTGAACAGCATGCCGTGTCCGTAGTTTGGCGGCGTTATAGGGTCGGGTTCCTGCGTCCACGGGCCGTCAAGCGTGCCGCTTTCAGAATAGGCTACACCCTGCGTGTAGACATCATATATCCAACTGGTCCATATCATGCCGAGACGGCCTGTGCCGGTGCGGAACAGGTAGGGGCCGTCAGTCACGCGGTTGGGCCCGGTTTTGCCTTCCACAACTTCGCGGCTCCAGGGCGAGTCGCTGGCCTTGAATATCACTTTGCCTTTTCCCACGCTTCCGCTCAGATCGGGTTTAAGTTCTATTTTTTCCATGGTTCCGTCCCAGTTCTGTATCCATTCGCCGCAATACACCATGTAAGGCTTGCCGTCCTTGTCCACCCAGAAGGTGCCGTCGAGCGTGGCGATGTCTGCCGGAAGATAAGTAGCGTCTGCCATGGGAACGTATGGCCCGCCGGGCTTGTCGCTCACGAGTATGTGGCTTGCGCGGCGTGGTATGTCCATGCCTTTGTAGCGGTTGACGATGATGGAGTCGTTTGTGAACGTGGCGAAATAGTAAAACTTGTCTCCGTACTTATGCAGTTCGGCCGCCCATATCTGCGGCCGCGGCCCCATCCACGAGTTCGGGTCGGTGTTGGCCACGATGTAAGGGCCGTCCCAAGTATCGAGGTCTTTGCTCTTCCACAGCAGTCCGCCGGTGCCGGTCATGTAATATGTGCGCGTAGCCTCGTCGGGAAGCACGCACGGATCGCTCAGCCGGATGGAGTCGCGTGGCACGCCGGTCTTGAACCTTGGATGTTTCTTTACTTGCGCCATTGCGGCTTGGCACACGGCGGCTGTAACGAATAAGATGAGTAATCGGTTGAGAATTTTCATGGTTATGAGATGTTTACATTCGTAATGTGTCATTTTATCACAAACGTGTTGAATGAGTGAGGAGCCAGGTCGACATTCAGATACTTGCTTCTGGTGTCCACTGTCAATGGCTTTACGCCGTCAGTGAAGTTTGCGGCCACGATGACGGTGTTGCCTTCGGGGGTGCGCACGGCCAGCACCGGCATGCCGCTTCCATTGTCGGGTTTGCAGGCGATGATCTCCGCTCCCTTGGAAATGTAGCGCGAATAGTGCTTCACGGCGTAATATTCGGGAGTGTAAAGATAGGTGCGAGCCTTGGAGTCGACGCGTATCAGGGCGTTCTGCTTCCATCCCCACGGGCTTTCGCCGTTGTCTGAAAGGATGAAGTTCCACAGGTTGTATTCATTGCATCCGTTGCCCAGATAATGGTTGATGAGCTCAAACGTATGTTCGGCCGCCTTCCAGTCGAAACTGCCCCAACCGCATTCGCTCTCAGAGCAGATATAGCTGAAGTCCGGGTATTTGCTTCTTATGGAAGGCAATATCTCCCTTCCCTCCCACTGGAAAGCCACACCGCTCACGGCATCGCGCAGTTGGCTGTCGGCAAGAATCTTCTCGACGTGATCCAGCCTGTTTGTATTGAACGTTCCGATATACAGCCTGACATCGGGATGCGCGCGCTTGAGCGCGGGGGCAAGGTAGTCTTTGTTGAAGCGTATGGTGCCCTCGGCTGTCCACGCGCAGCCCGGATAAGGGGTGTAGCTGTAAGCCTCGTTCTGGTAAATCACCATGTCAATTGGCACGCCTTGAGCCTTGTAGGCATCGATGAACTTGCAGAAATAACCGGCATACGCCTTCAGATAGCGCGGATCTTGAATCATGTAGTCGGTCGTCGCGAGCTGCCGCGGAAACTTGTCCTTGCGTTCGCCGGTCAGTTTCATCTCGTCCGGATCTGTCTTTCCGCCGGTGTTGCCGTAAAGCAGGTAGTCTGTTTCTGGAGAAAGATTGTTGAACTTGCTGCTTAGTACGGGATAGTCTCCGTTTATTTTCATCCAGCTCGGCGGACACCATGGCGAAATCCAGAATGTCATGTCAGGGTTGAACTTTTGGGCTGCGCGTATGAATGGGATGACCGTCTGTTTGTCTCTGTCTATGTTGAAATAACGCAACTCGAAGTCTCCCTTCACTTCGTCGCAGCTGTACCATGAGCGTGAGTAGTCGTTTGCGCCCATTGATATGCGGCCGCGGGTTATGCGAAGGTCGCCTTCGGGCGAGAATACGTCATGCAGGATTTTGTCTTGTTCATCACGTGTGAGCAAGTTCAGAGCGTCCCAGTCAAGCTCGTTGAAGCATGTTCCCCAGTCTCTGAACAGGACGATGCTGCCGCTTCGTCCTGTCGAGAGGTCTGGGGTATGGTCAGGTTTGCCGTCAAGACGGGTCTTCCCAATGTTCCAATAATCATTGTCGATGCTGCTTATCCACTCTACGCTTTGGCCGTGTGCCAGGCCGGCAAAGGCAGCGCAAAGGCATAAGGCAAGTGTTTTTACATGCGTTGTCATAATGCTTCCTGATTATTCAGGTTGTTTGTATGTTTGCGTGTGTGTTTGCTTAAGATGTTATTTTGTAAGTTCTACACGCCGTATCGTTCCGTCCGGATTGAACTCCAAGCGGTCTATGCACACTTCACGGTGTATTCCTGGCTGCTTGTCTTTGGCGATGTAGTTCTTGTTTATCCGGTGGTAAACAATGTACCATTCGTCTGTTCCGGGCTTTCGTATCACCGAGCAGTGTGCCGGCCCGTATATTTCCTTAGCCTTGTCTTGGATGGTCACTATCGGGTCTTTGGCTACTTTTATTTTGTCCAATGGCGAATCTGACGTGCCATAAGCCACGTGGTAGTTGGCGGAACCAGTGTCGTCGACCGACCATAGGAAGTAATATTTCCCCTGGCGGTAGAACACGTATGGGGCTTCGCGGTATGCGTAATCCTTCAGCGAGCCGCCCTTGGGGGTCATGACGGTGACCGTTTCCTGCTTGAGCGACACCATGTCGCTGTTTAATTCGGCTCCGGCCATGTATCCGTTGCCCCAATATATATAAGGTTTGCCGGTCATAGGGTCGGTGAACACGTCAACGTCTATCTGCTGGCCGCCTCCGGCAGGCGACTTGGTGATGATGGGCTTGCCCATGTCTTTGAACGGTCCTACGGGCGAGTCGCCAACAGCCACGCCTATCTGTTTGCCAGAGTCGTCATAAGGGTTGCCGCTGTAATAGAAGAAATACTTGTATTTGCCGTCAACAAGCTTCTCTTCAATGGCCGGTGCCCATGCGTTCCCGTTTGCCCATGGCACTTGCGGAGAGCGCAGGTCGAGTACAATTCCTTCGTAAGTCCAGTCCTTCATGTCGGCTGAAGAGAATGCTGTGAAGTACCATCCGCCCCATCCCGGCGTGCCGTCGGTGGTGGAGTAGATGTAGTAACGGTGTGTCTTATTGGAGTAAAGTATTTCAGGGTCGGCATGGAATCCTGGTATTACGGGGTTGTCTTGTACTTCTCCGATGGCTTCAGGCTTGCCCCAGCGTGCGGTGATCCTCTTTAGTTCGGCGGCCGTTATCGGCATTATTGTGCCGTGGCGGGGGTGGAAGTCCATGTTCACATCGCTGTCAATCACTTTGAAATGTTGCAGGTCCGTGGTTTCGGTGAATTGGTAACGCCCGTTCATGTACACGTCATACATCAGGATGTATTTGTCCTGGCCTATCAGTTTGAATGTTCCTGCGCCTTCTACGGCTTCTTTCGTCTGTTGTTTATAGTCCGGATATTCTTTCCATTGGCCGGATGTAAGTGAGCGGGTGGTGGCTGTTTTTATGCCGTTGCCGTGTCCCTCCGTCTTGTAGAACAGGTGATATACGCCGTCTTTGTATACTATGTCTCCGTCGATGCACGATTTCTTGTCTTTCGGAACGAACAAAGGTTTCGGCTCTCCTACGAGGTCTGTGAAGTCGTCATTGGCATAAGCGTAGTATATCACGTCGGGCCCGTTGCCGTATTGCATGGACCAATATACCATGTATCGCCCGGCCTCATGGTCATAAACGGTCTGAGGCGCCCACACGCGCTTGAGCTGTTCCTGCCCCGGATAGCGCTTTTGCATGTTTATTACGGAGTGAGTCCAGTTTACGAGGTCGGTTGATTTGAGCATTACCATTGCACGGTTGGAATCCCACCCGTTGCCTGACACCATGTCTGTAGCAACCATGTAGAATGTCTTGCCGTCCTCGGCACGCAGTATGTGGGGGTCGCGCACTCCGCCGGTAGAACTTATTTCCTTGGAGTCAAGTACAGGTTTGTTGCCGTTAAGGGCGTAATAGTTGTAGCCGTCGGTGCTTACACCGAAGCATATGGCCTCCTCGTCGATGCTGTTTCCTGTGAAATAGACGAACAGATAGGCGGCCATGTCCTTCTCTTCTACCGGCGCGCCCTGTGCAGGACACGCCAGGACTGCCAGTAGTGAGAGAAGTGCAAGTGCTTTGTTTTTCATTTGTTGAAAAGTTTTTTTATGTAACCGGAAGTTGTGTTTTCCGTCAATATACGTATATCTTATAATCTTTTATTCCGCTGACGCTGGTCTGTGTTGTGCATGGCAGGTATTCCAGGCCACCTATTGTCTGCTCGGCCCCCATGTCTATGACAAGCAGGTGTGGAAGCTGCGAACCTTTGACAGTGCTCCAATATGTGGACTCCTGCAGGTCGAAGGCCTTGTCGCCGGTATGGTTGCCGTTGTCGGCATCCTCGCTGTCCGCATATTTCACCGACCATGATTCACGGCTGATGCGTTTGCCTTGGGCGTCTTGCAGATAAAGTTCGGCCAACGACACAACGTCTCCGCCGTCTTGCGAGCTGAGGCATTCGATGGCTATGTGTCGGCCTTTTACGGTAGAGCCGAATTTAACTGTCTGCCACTGGCGGTCGGCCGAGAAGCTGCCCGTTGCCACGGGTGTTGCCGAATTCAGGTCGGGACGGTCGCCTGGATTGTTGTGGCGGTTGCTCTTTTCAAGTTGGAGCTTGTCAAGTTCGGGCTTATCTTGGCCCCATACTTCGGTTTGTTTCGGGCCGACAACGTCGAGGACGACAATCTCGTTCTTGCCTTTTTTCAGCCAGCATCCGGGCACGTAGAGCGTCTGTTGTGGGCCGATGCTCCAGAAGCGGCCTATGGCATGGCCGTTGATGTAGACTTGCCCCTTGCCCCATGTCTCCATGTTGATGAATGTGTCGCCGGTCTTTTTCAGGTTGAAATAGCCGCGGTAGTATCCCGCACGCGAGTCTATCAGCTGTTCCTGCTTTGCGCCTTTGTCCTTGGCTGCTATGGCTTTGAGTGCGTCGTCATATCCGTCGGGCAGTGTACGCATGGTCCAGTCCTTCAGGTTCCATGTCACTTCGTCGCCGTCAACGTCGGCACGCATGGTCACGTCGCCGGTGAGTCCCTTGAAGTCTTTGATGGCGCGGCCGAAGTTGATGCGGCCCATGCCTTCTACGACAACGGTGAGCTGGCTGCCTTTTTTCACAGGCGGCATTGTCACGGTGTTCTCGTTTCTAACCCTGTCTGACTTGCCTATGTACTTGCCGTCGACGAACACTTGTGCGTAGTCGTGCGCTCCGTCAAGATGGAGCACGCTGCTTGTGTTGATTTCTGGCAGTGTTGTGGTGTAGACAACTGTTCCCCAGCCCATGTCAAGCTCTTCAAATGTGAGCGGATTGCGTGATGTGTTGACCTTGTCTGTACCGTAAAGGAGCGGCACGTACTCGGAAAGTGTGAACTTAGGAACGCTTATCAGGCGGGCTGCGGGTTTGGGCACTGATGGAAGTTTGCCGTCGGCATACTTCTGCATGGTTTCGCGCAGGGTGTAATATTTAGGTGTGGCTGCGCCGTACTCGTTGATGGGTGCGTCGTAGTCGTATGATGTCACGTCGGGGGCGAAGCCCGGAGAGTTGGCTCCCGCCCAGTGGCCGAAGGAAGTTCCTCCGTGAGTCATGTACAGGGAGAAGGATATGCCTTTTGAAAGCATTTCGTCTATATTTGCCACCATTGCTTCGGCCGGGCGTGTCTCATGGCGTGCGCCCCATTTGTCGAACCATCCGCTCCAGAACTCTGAGCACATCAGTGGCGACTGCGGGCGCAGCTCGCGCAGGCGGCTGAACTGGTCGTCTATGTTGGAGCCTGTGCCGAAGTTCATCGTCCATACGAGGTCGTCGAGGCCGTTGCGTGTGAAGTTGCTGGCCCAGTCACACTGGAAGAGGGTCACTTTGTCGAAGCCAGACTTGCGCACGATGTCGCGTATGGCTGCAACATAGGGCTTGTCTTCGCCGTAAGATCCGTATTCGTTCTCTACCTGCACCATGATGATGGGGCCGCCGTTCTGTATTGTGAGCGGAGCGAGCTGTTCGCCCACCTTTGCCATGAACTTCTCCACGCGCTCCATGAAGTAGGGGTCTTGCTCGCGCAGGCGGATGTCTTTCTTTTTAAGCAGCCACCAGGGCAGTCCGCCCATTTCCCATTCGGCGCAAACGTATGGTCCGGGGCGCACGATGACGTACATTCCGTTCTTCTGCGCAAGGCGGCAGAATTCTGCAATGTCGTTTTGCCCGGTGAAGTCGAACTGGTCTTCGCGCTGCTCGTGGATGTTCCAGAACACGTACAGGCAGACGGTGTTCATGCCGAGCGCCTTGCACATCTTGATGCGGTGTTCCCAGTAGGGGCGCGGTATGCGCGGATAGTGCAGCTCGGCGGCCTTGACGATGAAGGGGTTGCCGTTGAGCAGGAACGTCTTGTCTCCTGTGGTGAACGTGCCGGCCTTGTCGGCGGCCGATGCGCCGGCAGAGCCTGCAAGTAGTGCTAATGATAGCACCAAGGTGCGTAGAAATGATGCTTTTTTCATGATAATGTTGTGTTATAGTGTTTATTTTTGTAACCGTTGGTTGTGGCTTGCCACTGTTAAAGGCCGTCTTCGTGGTTGCGAAAGACGGCCTTTTGCTTGCTGAAAGACGGCTTTTCACATTGTAAAAAGCCGTCTTTCTGATTATAAGTAAACGCCATGCGAAAAGTTCGCGTTATGTGTTTTTACGGCCGTTGTTCTGTTGAAGTGTAAGCCGTGGCGCCTGTTTCGTTTCAGTTTTCAAGGCGTTGCCGGCTTGTTTGCCACAAAGATACGGATTATTAAATTAATATACAATAATTCTTTTGTATTAATTATGGTGGAAACGGCATTTTTTTTTGCTGTCACCTGGCTGTCTTACTCGGTTGTGAATGTTGTGACCGACTTTGGTGGCAGTTGCGTGTTGCCGTTAGTCGTGCCTACCGGCAGCAGGCTTTCAGCTGACACGTCAGACGTGCGGTACATCTTCCATTCTGCCTTCGTGCCGTTGTCGAGCGCGATGTTGAACGGCAATATGGCTTCAGAATAGTTGATGGCCACGATCACCCAGCGGCCGTCCTTGTTGCGGTAGGCAGAGCACATTATGCCTTTCAGGTCGGTTGCGCCGTCAGGAATGGCCGTGCCGTCAGCGGCGAATGCCTTGATGTCGTATCTCACCGCGCCCGGACGTACAAACCTGCTGTAGTTGCCGAGCGTCCACATGAGTTTTGAGTCAACGGCGTAGCCTGTCTTCATGTCGTCCACGGTGTATGCGCGGATGAGGCCGTCCTTATAGTCCCCGCCCACGGCGCGCCACCATGACCAGCTGCGCGCGTTGGCGTCGACAAGGTCGCTGTGTATGACGCGTGCCACGTAAAGAGCCGTCTTCATGCCGAAGTCGTAGCCTCCTCCTCCGCCAATTTCCTCGTCGTTTGACATTATGCACAGCTCTGTCTGCCAGAAGTCTATGCCGTATTTGGCCACGGAGTCGCGGAGTGTGCGGCGTATCTCGCGCATGTAGTCGAGCGGAGTGTTAGTCCAGTAGCTGTGTGCGGCTATGAGCGGCATCACGTTTTTGCACTTGCCTACGTATGTGTCGGTGCTGTCTGGCGAGAAGAGGGAGCTGAGCTCGAAGGCGCGTTGCCAGTCGGTCATGTGGGTTCCCAGCAGGCAGCGCAGGTCGCTGCTCTCGTTCACGATGATTTTTGTCGTAAGCTTGTGTTTGGTTATCTGTTTGTCAAGCTCTCGTGTCACGCGTGCCACTTCGCGGCTTGTTGCCGGCGTTCCTTCCTGTTTCGGCCCCAGCCAGTTCCAGTGCCCGTCAGGCTCGTTTAGCGGGCTTATGTAGTCGATGTGTATCCCGTGGTGTTTCTCCAGCCCTTCAAGCGACTTGGCCATGTATTCGGCAAAGTCGTCATAGCAGTCGGGGCGCAGGTTGAGCGTTCCTCCGCGGCCGGTGTTGGTGGCAAGTCCGTTCTGGGTGTAGAATACTGGCGGCGAGTCGAGGAATGCCAGCAGGTAGGGCACTCCGCGTTCTTTAGCCAGTTCGAGGAAGCGGCGCTGTCCTTTTTGCTTCGACCAGTCATAGGTGCCGTCGGCGTTTAGGAAACATTCAGTGCGCGTGGACGGCTGTATCTGGGCGTTGTCGCCCTGCTCCTCGCTGCCTGCGCCCAGGTTGAAGCGCCATATCGAGAGGCCTATGCCTTTGGGCTTGCCGTTGGTGTCCACCTCGGTGGAAAACAGCCAGTCGGCCACCTGGCGCTGTTGCTCCTCCGGCCACAGCCCTATGTACTTCATGCTCCAGGCGTCTGATGCTCCGAAGTGCTCTATCGTCTGCTCCGGGCTGCCGGTGTCAATCTTGAATGTGGTGGCTTTGCCTGCCGTGTTGGCTGACATTGTGGCCGCAAGGAATAAGGTTAGTAATGATGTCATTGTGCGGTGTTTTTTGTTTGTTCGTGTAAGGCTGTTCTGCATGAGAGTGTATCATGCAGGTGTGGTGTTCTCTATTTTACAGGTTGTGAGGGCAGGGCAAGACTGTAAGTCGTCAACGTCGGCCAGTCGGCATTGAGCATGTGATGAACTTACAGCTTGGCTCCCTCACAACCTATAAACACTGAATTAAATGTCGTATACGATTGTTGTGACCGAACGTGCCGGCACAACCGTTAGCTGTTCAGCGCCCACTCTGCGCAGGTCACGCCCCTCGGAAGTGACGTATTGCTCAGCGTTAGATGGATTTTCGGCTCCTGCTATGGTGTTGTTTACCTTCACTGACTCTTTCTTTAGGTTGACATACACTACCACCAGTTTGTCGTTTTCGGGTGAAACGTATGCCGACACAAGGAAGTCGCTGCCTTGCTGTCCGGGCATTGCGCTTACGCGTTTGTATCCGGGACGGATAAACCGGCTGTAGTTGCCAAGCACCCAAAGGTTCTTTGAAGCCGTGTAGGTGCCGCCTTCGGTCAGTTCGCCATAGTCGCCGCCGGCTGGTGTGAGGCGTATCAGGTAGAAGCGGCTCTTCTGGCTCCAGCGTTCGCGTTCGCAGGTGGTCCAATATGACCACGAGCTTACGTTGGCTACGGTAAGGTCGGTGTGTATCACTTGCGCCATGGCCAATGCAAGATCCATGTATGACGCCGCGTCATAGCTGCTTATGCCTTCATACTTCTCGCTCATCATAGACCATTCCGTCTGGTACAGCTTCAGGTTGTACGCCTTGGCTGCGTCGGCCGCCTGCTTGCGTGTTGCTTGCAGCTCGTCCCATGAGGTGTCGAGCCAGTAGCTGTGTCCGGCTATCATCGCCGGCACATGGGGAAGGTCTCCGATGTAGTTTGCTGATGAAGGGTCAAAGAAGTTGTCGATGACGTCGCTGCGTTGAGGCCCTACGTCGCTTGCCGTTTCGTAAAGATAGTTCCACGCTCCGGCCTCGCCTACCATTATGTCGGTCGTGGCGAGTCCCTTGGTCGTAAGACTTTGGTCAAGCTCCTTGACGAGCCTTGCCACTTCAGAGTTAAGCCATCCGCTGCCTTCCTGTCCGCCGTTCCAGTTGTACTGAGGCTCGTTGACGGGACTGATGTAGGTTATGGGATAGCCTGCGGTTGTGAAGTGCTCGGCCACTGTCGTCAGATAGTCAGCATAGTCGTCATAGCAGTCGTCCTTCAGGTTGGCATTCTCGCCGCTGCCAGAGTATCCAAGACCGTTTTTTGTGTAATAGACGGGCGGCGTATTGCTGAACAGCACGAAGTTGTCAACGCCATATTCCAGTGCCTTACGCATGAAATACTGCTGTCCGGAGGCCTTGTTCCAATTGTAAGTTCCGTCGGCGTTGAGATAGCATTCGGCCCGGCGTTCCGGCTGGTCGTTGATTCCGCTGGCATCACCCTGTTCGGCTGAGCCGCCGCCCAGGTTTACACGCCACATAGAAAGGCCGATGCCGTCAGGCTGGTAGCTCGCGTCCAGCCCTTGCGAGAAGAGCAGTCGGGCAATGCCTTCCTTTTCGGTCTCGTTCCAGTATTTGCCGACATAGTCCATGTTCCATGCGTCAGACGATGCGAAACCGTCGATTGTCTGGTAGACTTGCGAGCAGTCAATGTTCACCGACATTTCGATGTCTGCGTCTACCGTAGGCATTGGACGGTCGGATGTAGACGACTCGTCATCGCTACATCCGACTGTAAGTGCGGCGCAAGCCGCTAAAAGTACAAAATGATAATGAAAGCTTTTCATCAATATCCGGGATTTTGTTCTATGCTGCCACCAGAGATAGTAATCTCAGAGTTTGGTATGGGGAACAGCTCGTCGCGTCCTTCTACGAAAGTATAACCCTTGTTGCTGTTCTCTTGCTGGTTGGTAGTCTCATATGTGTCGGTGGACTCTTCGAGGTTGTAACGCACGAAGCTTCCGTTCGGTCCCATAACATTCTGGATAGCCTTTTTGCCATTGTCGTCAGTCCAACGGCGCAAGTCGAACAGGCGCTGGCCTTCGAAAGCGAGCTCGAGGCGGCGCTCAAGACGGATGGCGTCACGCAGTTCGTTGCCTGAGGCTGTCACCTCTGGCAGTTCGACGCGGCTGCGTACTTTGTTGAGAGCCCAGCGGGCTTCGCTGTCATTGCCAAGGGCGTTCTCCACTTCGGCGTACATCAGCAGCACGTCTGCATAGCGGAGCAAGCGGTAGTTCAAAGGAATGTGAGGCGCGTCGAACGGTTCGGGACGCTTGTCCTTCGGTATGTAGAGCTTGAAGTTGGCACGGCCTGACTTGTGCTTGCTTGCCGATATTACATAAGGGTTCTCCTCGTTCCATGTCGGGTCACCGGGAACGTCGGTCTGTCCGTCATGCAAGATTGTGTAACGCAGGCGTATCTCGTCGCCGGCTGCAATGTAAGCGTTTTCAAGATGACTTGTCGGCATGCCCCATGACCAGCCAGAGTCGTCGCGTGATGCGACAACAACCGGCAGGCGGTTGCCCAAGTTGTAAGTGAGATCACTGTTCGTCTGAATCTCGAAAAGGCTTTCTTCGTTGTTGTTGTGGTCTATGCTCCATACATCTGCGAAGTTTGTCATCAGACTGTATTCAGGCGTGTTGCCGGCGTAAGAACCGCGGCAACATAGGTCTTGCAGCAGCGCTTCGGCCTCTTTGTATTTCTCCTGATAGAGGTAAACCTTTGCCAGAAAACCCTTTGCGGCACCGCTTGTGGCGCGTCCCAAGTCCTCAGACGCATACTCGGCTTTCTTTGGAAGATGTGCTATCGCATACTTGAAGTCTTCCTCGATGAATTTGTAAGTGTCCGCAACCGACGAGCGTGTGATGCCTTGAATGTCTGTAGGCATGGTCAGCGCAGATGTCACTATGGGCAGTCCTCCGAAGTTCTTGACCAAATCAAAGTACTGGAAGCCACGCAGGAATCTGGCTTCTGCCACATAGCGGTTGCGCAATGTGGTGTCATTGAATTGCACTGAGGGAATCTTCTCTATGGCCAAGTTGCAGCGTGCGATGCCCTTGTAGCGGTATTGCCAGAAGTTCTGGCACGAGTTTCCGGCATTGACTGTGTTGCCTGAATAGTGGGCCAGGTCGCGGTATTCGCCTGGATCCTGAGTGGTGTTGCCCATCCATTCATCGTCTGTGCACATGTCTACGGCGTTGTAGAACTTGTATATCTGCCACCAGTCGTCATAGCCCAGTGTCTGATAGCATCCGGTTATGATACTCTTGCACTCGTCTTCACTTGAAAAATAGTTTTCAAGGTCTTGCTGGCCGAGAATCGGCTCGTCAAGGAAGTCCGAGCACGATACTGTTCCAAAGGTCAGCGCGGCGGCCATCATTAAGCCTGATATATATCTTTTCATGATAATCTTTATTTTTAACGTTTTGTCATTAGATTAGAAATTGAGGTTCAGTCCGAAGAGGAATGTGCGTGGGTTGGGGTAGCCAGTCCAGTCAATACCGGTTTCGGTTATGCCGTTACCCATTGAGGCCGCTTCTGGATCTTCGCCTGAATAGCCTGTGATTGTAAACAGGTTCTGCACTGAGAACGACAGGCGTGCAGTGAGCTTGTCGGCAAACCACTTCTTTGGAAAAGTGTAGCCGATTTGCAACAGCTTGCAACGGAAGTATGAACCGTCCTCCACATAGAAGTCAGAGATGCGTGTATAGTTCATGTTTGAGTCGTTGACAGACAGGCGCGGAATCTTGTTGCTTGTGCCTTCGCCGTCCCAAACCTTGTCGAATGTTCCTGCATAGACGTTCTGTCCGCTGTTGCCTGAATAGCGTGCCCAGTTGGTATTGAAGATGTCGTTGCCGAATGTTCCGTAGAATTGGGCCACGAGGTCAAATCCTTTCCATGACGCGTTGAGGTTGAGACCCATCATTACATCCGGCCACGGGTTGCCGATGTAGGTCTTGTCTTTCTCGTCGATTACACCGTCGTGGTTCACGTCGACGAAGCGAGTGTCACCGGGCTGTGCGTTGGGCTGTAGCAGTTCGCCGTGCTCATTGGTATAAGATGTCACTTCTGTCTGGTTCTGGAAGAGACCGTCTGTCTTGTATCCGTAGAAGAGGCTCAGTTCATGGCCTTCCTCGCTGCGTGTGATATAGTCGCCGTTATAGCTGCCCGCGTAGATAGGTTCGCCGAGGAACTTCTCGCCCTTGTTCTTTGTTTGTGACAGGTTGACGCCTATTCCGTACTGGAAGTCGCCCACATGGTCGTTCCAGTTTATGCTGAGTTCCCATCCGCGAGAGCTGATACTGCCTATGTTCTGCCACAGCTGTGAGTTCCACTGCCAGTATCCGAGAAGTAGCAGATTGTCTGCTTTCAAAAGCATGTCATGCGATTTTTTCTCAAAGTAATCCGCTGTAATCTTCAAGCGGCTCTTGAGAAGAGTCATGTCTACGCCGATGTTCCAGTCTTCAACGGTCTCCCATTTGAGTCCTGTGTTGCCCATTGCGCTCATCATTGTACCTGTAACGCGGTTTGCGTCTGGGCCGAACACATAGTCTGCGTTTCCGATTGTTGTGATGAAGGCGGAGTTGTCGATGTTCTGGTTGCCCACTTTACCCCAGCCGGCGCGAATCTTCAAGTCGTCGAATATCTTTTGGTTCTTCATGAACGGTTCGGCCGTGACACGCCACGCACCTGACACTGCGGGGAATGTGGCGTACTGGTTGTCTTTGGAGAAGCGCGAAGAGCCGTCGACACGGACAGAGGCTGTCAGATAGTAACGCTCCTTGTAGTTGTACATCACACGGGCGAGGTAAGATATCAGGGATGAATAAGAGTTTGTGCCGTAAGCCTTCATGTTGTTTGTTCCGGCGCTGGGGAAGCGCAGGCTTTCAACGTTTGACGGTATGTCTTCAGCGTAAGCGCTGGCCCAGTAGTTCTGGAAACGCTCCATAGTGTAGCCGCCCATGACGTTGATGTTGTGGTCTTTGGCGATTGTCGTCATATAAGTGATTGTGTTCGTCCAGTTCCAGTCAACCCAGTTCTCCATTCTTCGCTCGGCGTTGTTGTTGGTTGTCTGCTCGAGGTTGTCAATGAAGAAGTCGGGGTTGAACGTGTCGGTAAGGCGGAAACGCGCGTTGAGTCCGAACTGTGAGCGTATCGTGAGACCCTTTATCGGTGTGATGCTGATGAACGGTGTTGCAAGTATTGCATATTCATCGGCTCCTGAGTCGAGGCGGTACATCGATGCTACGGGGTTCCACTCCTGGTTGTTGTTGGAACGGGCGTAGTTGCTGTAGGGGTTGCTGGTCCATTCGCTTTCTGGACGGAAGACGGGAGTAGTGGGGTCCATTCCCATTATTGCGCTCATGAGCGACGGTGTGTTGTCCCAGTTTTCATAGCGCGGAGTGAGGTCGACACCGGCTTTCACATATTTGTTGAAGTTGTACTCCATGCTGAAGCGCGCCGAGAGTTTCTGCCACTGGCCTACCTTGTACTGTGAGTCTTGCTTGTAGTAGCCAATGTTTGCGCTGTAGATGAGCTTGTCGTTACCGCCAGAGAATCCGAAGTCGTAGCTCTGTTGGAGTGCGATGGTGTTCATACACTCGTCCCACCAGTCTGTGCCCTGTGCGTCGGTTATGTTCTCGATGCCTTTGTATGTCGGCTCGTTGCCGTCGTTGATATAGCGTGCCTTGAACACTTTCTCGTATTCAGAAGCCTTTGCCATGTCGGGCTTGTGGAGTGTCTGCAAGCCAACGTTCACGCTGGCGTTGAACTTCACTGCGCCTGCCTTGCCTTTCTTGGTGGTCACGAGGATTACACCGTTAGAACCACGTGTACCGTAGATGGCTGCTGCAGACGCGTCCTTGAGCACCTGCATTGACTCGATGTCGTTCTGGTTGAGGAAGTTGATGTTTGTGCCCACGGGCATGCCGTCAACAACATATAGAGGGTCTGAGCCGTTGACGGTTGACACGCCGCGGATTATTACGCGCGGTGTGGAGCCTGGCGAGCCGGCGTTCTGTATCTGCACACCGGTGACTTGTCCCTGGAGGGCGTTCATAACATTACCCGTTGAAAGCTTTTCCAGCTGCTCGCCCTTTACAGCTGAGATGCTGCTGGTAAGGTCGCCTTTCTTTACCGAGCCGTAACCGATTACCACAACTTCGTCAAGGTCTGACACCATGTCCTCAAGCACGACGTTGATTACGCTGCGGCCGTTGACCTGCTGCTGCACCTTGTTGAATCCTATCATTGTATATTCAAGCGTGGCGTTCTTGTCGGCGGTGATTGTATAGTTTCCGTCGAAGTCGGTGATGGCTCCGCTGCTGGAGCCTACTACCTTCACGGTGACGCCGATAAGCGGCTCGTTGTCAGATGCTGACGTTACCTGGCCCGTGATTTTCACGTCTTGGGCGTTGGCAACGGTGACCAGCACCGCTGCCAATATGGTTAATATAAACTTTTTCATTTTATTCGATTATTCTGGTTGATTGTTAGTTGATAAGTTGGAACTTTGAGCGCAGCAGGTGCGTGTCGAAGTCGAAGCGGTACTTGCCTGTTGTCTTCACGGTCACCTTGGTCATGTTGTTTCCGTTGTTCAAGGTGTGGTATTCGTTCTCGCCGGAGTCGTTGTCGCCGTTTTCAAAGCGCCAGAAGGGTGACGGCCACCAGCCTGAAGCTGACTTCGGAGTGATGGTGAACTCTATGACAGTGCCTGCTGTGAGATTCATCTCGGCATAGAAGTGGTACGGATTTTCAGGATCAGCTGTAAGCAAGTACGGGTCAGCTGTAGACCAGTTGCCCACTCCGGGCAGTCCTGCGCCGGCCAAACTCAGCTCGTAAGGCTGCTCGATGCCATTCTCGGTGAACATCTGTCCTTGTGGGAACGGATCGTCGGTCGGCGTGTAAGTCGCTGCCGAGTATTCTCCAGTCTGCGTGTTGAAGTTTATCTGGTAGTATGCCACTTCGTCGAGCACGATGGGCTGTGCCTTCTCCGTGTCGTTGGTTATCTTGCCCGTGGACGGGTCGAGGCCGAAGCGTACCGGGGCGAAGCCCGTCTTCTGCGGGATGAACCATATTTCCCTGCCCGGCTCATAATTATAATAACGTGCCTCATAGACGAACTCCTCGGGATGGTCAATCAACATCGGCACGCCGTAAAGGTCAGTGGTGAGCTGTGACTCGCCGGTTACGTCAGAGAGATACATCTTCGGGAAGTCTGCCGAGACGTTCACGGTGCTGGTGTATGTGTTTACGTTGTCGAACTGGTCGCCCAGCGTCACGGTCATGGCGTATGACGCTACAGTGCCCGGCAGTTCGTATTCGCGTGACAGGTTGTATTCGGCCACGTCGCCAGTCGGGATGCTGTCGTTGATTTCCAGTTCAGGAATCTTCACCGTAATGTATTTCAACCCCTTGTTGTCTGTCACCGTGTAGTTGAGCGACAGGATGGGAGCTGTCAGCTGTACGGTGATTTCAGCAGGGAAGTTTGCTGTAAACGTAGGAGCGGTGTAGTCGCCGTCGGGCGTTACGAGCAGTGTTGTCGTGCTGACGTTGCCTACCACGTCTTCAACCGTCACGTCAACGTTCATCTGCATGGTCTCGGTCCAGTCGTCAGGAGCGTCGTACTTGTAGCTGAGGTCATACTCCTTGATGAGCGAGTCGCCGTAGATCTCGAGCATGTCGATTGTCTTGTCGAGATACATGTCTGGGCAGCGCAGGCTGATGCTCCTGATACCGTCTTGGTCGGTAATCTTGCCCGTGATGATGAACTCAGAGCCAATTTCAACCTGCAGATGGTCGGTCATGGATATCTGCGGCTGCTGGTTGTCAACGGCTGTGAAGTTGTTGTCGTCGTCGCTGCATGATTGCAACGTCATGCCAAACATCGCCGCCAACAGCCATAGCGGAGCGCGTCTTGGCATCGTTTTGATAAAGTTTTTCATGCCTTAATGTTTAGGTTTTAAAATAGAGTTTTCATTGTGTTTCCTGGTTTTTAGCCACAAAACGCTGCAAATATAATACCTTAAAGCATAACCGTAAGTGAAAAAATCGGTCAAATAGGGGTGACAAACAAGTCATAAACGATATGTGCACCCCTTATGAATGAATATTTTTGCTGTCGACGCATGCCTCGAGGCTGTGTGGTTGGCGTGCCTGTTCGCGTGGTCGCGGGAGCCTGTGGTCAGACCGTTTTGCAATGCGCTGAAAACCAGTGGGTTGGCCGGCGTGTTCCGATTTGCCGTCTTTTGCCTTGCTGTTTGCCGTCTTTTGCATCGTAAAAGATGCCCTTTTAGAGCCTGAAAGGTGGCCTTTTGCAAAGCCCGTTGTTTCCGGCGGTCTGCCGTAAGGTCGTGGCCTGTCATGCAAACGGCCAGGTTTGATGTGATTTTAGAGTGCCTGTGGCTGCATTCTGTTTGAAGTTTGCACACATTGTTTAAATATAATTGTTACCTTTGTGGCCGAATATTGAATGTGCGGAAGACGCTCCGGCTTGTCTTGCCGGGCTTGGGCACAGTCAGAATGACATGATAAATAATAAGCAATGTTTGCCTTGAAACGAATCATATTGTTTTTTGCGGCATGGGTTGCCGCCGTGGCGGCACCGGGCCGTGATGCCCGTTTCTGCGTGAGGAACATGGGTGCTGAGAGTGGGCTGTCATGCAATTACGTGTCGTCGATGGCCGTAGACAAGTGGGGTTTCATATGGATAGCCACCGAGGAGGGGCTTAACCGCTTTGACGGCTTGGGTTACGTCACGTTCTACAAAGATTCCAATGGCAACGGACTTACCGGCAACGAGCTGAACTGCCTGCTTGATGACAAGACCGACCCGGTGATGTGGATAGGCACGTCGCACAGCGGTCTTAATTCATACAATTATGCCACGGGCGAGTTCACATATTATATTAATGATCCTGACGACCCTGCCAGCCTGAGCACCAACGACGTTACAGGACTGTCGCAGGCCGGAGACGGCAATGTATGGGTGTCAACATATTGGAAAGGCGTCAATCTGCTTGACAAGAAGACCGGCAAGTTTGTCCGTTACGACAAGGGCAATGTCAAGGGAATGGCGTCAGACCACGTGTGGTGCGTGGCTGATGCCGGCGGAGGAAAGCTTTACGTCGGGCATGTGCGCGGCGGATTCTCTGTGATTGACACAAGCCGGCGCACGGCCGTGAATTACCGCCACCGCGCCGGCGACGGAACTTCGCTGTCGGGCGACGACGTAAAATGCATTTATCGCGACCGTGCCGGCCGCGTGTGGGTGGGTACGGACAATGGTCTCGACCTGTTCAATCCGGCCGACGGCAGCTTTACCCGTTTCAACGACGGAGCCAGGCTCGGCCACAGGGTGCTGGACATACGCGAAATGTCTGACGGCCGCCTTTGGGTCGCCGTCGAGTTCGGCGGCATAGCCGTGATAGACTGTTACACGCTCAGCATCGGGCTTGACGGATGTCTGTCCGCTCCGGTCGAGTTCATCTCCAAAGGGCAGGGCGACAGCCATATCAGCGGAAGCTCAGTGCGCTGCATGCTTGAAGACAGCTATGGCAACGTCTGGATTGGACACTATGGCGAAGGCATCGACATGCTCACTAGCCGTTTGCCGAAATTCATGCAGGTTAAGTGTGCGCCTTACTCCAAGTCCTACGGGCTTCAGGTAAAGTCAGTGCTGAGCGTATGCCTGGACGGGGACGGCCGCATCTTTGCCGGGACAGACGGTGCGGGCATCAATGTTCTTGACCACAGCGGCCACCGGAAGGCCTCGATACCGGTTGGAGGCGGAGGCTCTGTGCAGGCCGCCTTCTGTGACAGGCGCGGCAGGTTGTGGTTTGGAAGCTACTATGGCGGAGCTTACATGTATGCTAACGGCGGCTTGCAGAGGGTTGGCGCCATTGGAGCCGATGAGGATGTGCGCTCGTTTTACGAGCATCCTGACGGCACAATGTGGGTAGGCACAAGCTCGGGCGTATATGTGACTGATGCCGACGGACGCCGGCTTCTGCGCCATTACGACGTTACAGGCAACCTTGTGCGCTCGGTAGCGCGGAGCGGCGACGGGCGTATCTGGGTCGCTACGTTCGGCAACGGCCTGCTTGTATATTCGTCAGGGATGAAGCTTGTGAAAAGCTATGATACCGGAACGGGATTCCCGTCGAACATTGTGAACCAGGTTATGTGTGCCCGTGACGGGCGTATGTGGGTGGCAACGGCTGAGGGGCTGGTGTGTTTCACCGGCCGCGGAGGATACAAGACTTATGCCAAGGGATGCAATCTTGCCAACTTGCATATCCGCGCCGTGGCCGAGGACCGCCACGGCAACATCTGGGTGAGCACCAACAAAGGCATAAGCTGCATGAGAAAAGACACCGGCAGATTCGTCAACTGGAGCTACGACGACAACATCCCGGCCGGCAACTTCCTGTCGCAAAGCGTGGCGGTGGGTGCGGACGGACTCATTTATTTCGGGTCGAACGGAGGCTTGTGCTTCTTTAATCCGGACATAGTCCTAAGGCAGGACGTGTCGTCTCCGCCGGTGATAACACGGCTGATGGTCTACAATCCAGACAATGAGCGTGACAGCGTCGTGTCCATCATAGGCCGCAAGGAAGTGGTGCTGGACTACATGCAGAACACGTTTACCATTGGTTTCAGTTCGCATGACTTCTCACTCATGCGCGAGGTGGAGTTCTCCTACATGCTTGAGGGTGACGGAAAGGAATGGCTTACCACTCCGTCCCATGACGTTACGTTCCACAACCTGGCGCCGGGCAGCTACAAGCTGAAGGTGCGCTGCCGCCTGCACAACCAGCCGTGGAACAACAAGACGGCCGTGATTGCCATAGTGGTAAAGGCACCTTGGTGGCTTACGTGGTGGGCCAAGGCGTTTTATTTTGCCATAGGCCTGGCCGTGGTTTATATCGCCCTGAGATTCTATAACCGCACGATACACTTGCGCTACCTTTATGAAGCCGACAAGAAAAACCATGACAACGAGACCAGGTTGAACGGAGAGCGCATGAGATTCTACACGAACATAACACACGAACTGCGCACTCCGCTGACGCTAATCATCGGGCCGTTGAAGGATCTGATTGAGGACAAGACTCTCTCGGAGGCCGTGCGCAACAGGATAAAGGTTGTTCATGGCAGCGCGGTAAGGCTTAACGACCTTGTGAGCAAGCTGCTTGAATTCCGCAAGATGGAAACAGGCAACCGCCGCCTGCTCGTTGGACGTGGCAACATTGTTGCCGTGATAAGGGAAATGTGCTCCAAGTATTGCGAGATAGAAAAGAAAGGCAATGTTGACATCGTGTTCCACTCGTCGCAAGAAATAATAAATGTTTATTTTGACCGCGAGGTTGTCAACGTGGTTGTGGACAACCTCGTGTCCAACGCCGTGAAATATACCGAGAGTGGGCGCATCGTGATAAGCGTGTCGTTTGTCGACGGCGTGAAGGCAGGCGAAAAGTTTGTCGAGATATCAGTGTCTGACACCGGCCACGGAATATCGGCTGAGGCGTTGCCACACATATTCGAGCGTTATTACCAGGAGCACGGCGAGCACCAGGCATCAGGCACCGGCATAGGCCTTTCATTATTGAAAAGCATGGTTGAACTGCATGAAGGCACAATCAGCGTGAAGAGTAAGCCGGGCGTTGGCAGCGTGTTCACCGTAAGGCTTGACGCAAACAATACTTACGACAACGTAAGGCACCGTAAGGACTACGACACTCGTGCGGATGGGCATGTCGCCGCACCGCCCACGGCTGAAGGGCATGACGGTCGCAGGAAAGTGATGCTGATAGTGGAAGACAACAGCGACATATGCCGGTACATAGCCGACTCGTTCAGCGACGAGTTTGAGATAATCACGGCCGAGAACGGGCGTGACGGCCTCAAAGCCACCTTCAGCCATATGCCGGACATCATAATTTCAGACATAATGATGCCGTACATGAGCGGCACGGAAATGTGCAAGCGCATAAAGTCAGACATCCGCACAAGCCACATCCCCGTGATACTGCTTACGGCAAAGGAGTCGATGGAGTCAAAGGAAGAGGGTTACGAATCGGGGGCGGACTCGTTCATAACAAAGCCGTTCGTGCGTTCGCTGATAGCCAGTCGCGTGGATAACCTGTTGAGACAGCGCAAGAAGCTGGCACAGATTTACAATGTAACCGGAACAGACAACGACAGCCGACTGCGCGAAAAGCGCGAGATACTGCGTGAAGCCATGAGTAAGATTGACCGCGAATTCCTCGACAACATCGACGAATACATAAAGGAGCGAATCAGCAGCGACAAGATTGACATCGACTATCTGGCCGAACGCATGAACATAAGCGCAAGCACGCTGTATCGCAAGATGAAGTCTCTGACCGGACTGTCGACAAACGAATACATAAGGAAATACAAGATGACGTATGCCGAGCACTTGTTGCTTGAAGGCAAGTTCACCATAAAGGAAATAGGATACATGGTGGGGATGAGCACTGCGTCATATTTCCGCAAGTGCTTCAAGGACGAGTTTGGAGACACTCCTTCTGAATACCTGAAGCGAGTCAGGAGCGACAACGGGTGACGAACCATGACAGCCGGACAATTCCGACGCCCATATGTCGGCGGAATATGTACGTGAGCGGTGCGGAACAATCAAAGTCGCTTGTCAAGCACTAAGAATGTAAGCCCCCTGGAAGCCGATGAAGCTTGTAGGGGGATTGTCGGACTGCTCCTCTTTTGCCAGCCTCAACATCAGGGGTGATTCATTGTTACTAAGCACCTTAGACTTGTAACAAACTGCTTTTACTGTAATTGCCACGGTTTAAACTATGGTTTAAACAAACCGCTTAAACAGCCGCTGAAACAAGGGGTAAAAGCAATAAAAAAGAGAGCTACATTCGCTTGTAACTCTCTGATTGTCAAAGTGGTACCACCAGGAATCGAACCGGGGACACAAGGATTTTCAGTCCTTTGCTCTACCAACTGAGCTATGGCACCATCATTATTGCCTTTTGCGAGTGCAAAGGTAGTGAAAATATTTCAGCTAAAAGACGATGACGGGCAAAAGTTTTTGTTTTTAACTTCTTTTTTGGGTTTTGTGGCTCTTTGTTTTTTTGTAATGACGTGTGTGGATATGGTTGGACGAACGGTGGCGTGGCAGGGGGTGTTGATGGCTTGTTTTTGAAGTGGAAGCTAAAAGGCCGTCTTTCAGGTTGTCAAAGGCCGTCTTTTGCACTCCCAAAGATGGCTTTTTACACTCCAAAAGACGGCCTTTGGCAAAGTGGTTGTTTTTAGATGTCCGTCAAATTGCAGTTTTGCTGTCTAAAGTGTTGATAAACAGTGCGTTATTGGATGTTGTGCCAGGATGGCGGTGTCGGGGCGAGTATGGTTTGTCTGTATATGAAAAAGGCCGCATGGCGTACCTCTCGGTGCCGTGCGGCGTGTGGTGGCATGTGGCTGTGGTCATCCTTTTAGTGGATTCCAGCCTTGGGCTTTTAGCTCAAACTCGTTTCCGTCGCGTGTCACGAGCATTTGCCCGAGTTCTTTTTTTGTGATGTGTCCGATGAGTTTTACGTCTTCCATCTGTTCTATCTTTTCATGGTCACCAATGGGTACGGTGAAGAGCAGTTCGTAGTCTTCGCCTCCGTTGAGGGCGCATGTGGTGACGTTCATGTTCATTTCTTCGGCCATGACGGCTGTCTGGTAGTCTATCGGTATGTTCTTTTCGTAGATTCTGCATCCGCATCCGCTCTGTTTGCAGATGTGCATCAGCTCGCTGCTGAGTCCGTCGCTGATGTCCATCATTGCCGTAGGGTGTATGTTCAGCTCGTGCAGGCGGCGTATGATGTCGCCGCGTGCCTCGGGTTGCAGTTGGCGTTGCAGCAGATATTCTTTTCCGGCGAAGTCTGGCTGGAAGTGGGCGAGCTGCTCCAGGGCGCGCTTGTCGTTCTTGCGGCGTGCCTCGTCAACTTGCTGGTAGTACACGCTTTTTTCGCGTTCGAGCAGCTGCAGGCCCATGTATGCGGCGCCGAGGTCTCCGCTTACGCATATGAGGTCGGTGTCTTGTGCGCCGTTGCGGTATGCTATCTCGTCCTTATGGCATTCGCCGATGCATGTTATACTGATTGCCATGCCTGTGTATGATGATGTGGTGTCGCCGCCCACTATGTCCACGCCCAATTTGTCGCAGGCCATTCGCAGGCCGTTGTAGAACTTCTCCATGTCTTCCACAGTGAAGCGTTTGCTTAGGGCGATGCTTACGGTGAGTTGGCGCGGAACGCCGTTCATTGCGAATATGTCGCTTATGTTCACCATGGCTGACTTGTATCCCAGGTGTTCGAGGTCTATGTATGTAAGGTCAAAGTGTACGCCTTCCATGAGCATGTCTGTGGTTACGAGGACTTCTGTGTCGGGATAGTGGAGCACGGCGCAGTCATCGCCTACGCCGTATATTGTCGCCTCGTTCCTTGGCTTAAGGCTGTCGGTAAGGTGGTGTATCAGTCCGAATTCTCCAAGTTTTGCTATGTCGGTCATTGTGGTAGTTGTTTTTATTTATGGTAATAAAGGAGTAAGGAGCGAAGGAGTAAGCAGAAATGCATTGTGCCAATCCTGCATTCCTGCTTACTCCTTACAGCTTTTCTCCTTGCTCCTTGACGTTATTGCGCCCTTTTTATCATTTCCCTCATGATTTCTGTCATCAGTGGCTGAGCCTTGTTTGCGGCAACCTGAACTTCCTCGTGGCTTACTTCGACCGGCTGGTCTTCAAGTCCGAGGTCTGTTATTATGCTTATGCCGAATGTCCTTATGCCGCAATGGTGGGCCACGATAACCTCTGGCACTGTGCTCATCCCCACAGCGTCTCCGCCCAGGCGATGGTACATCTTGTATTCTGCCGGTGTCTCGAATGTAGGGCCTTGCACTCCCACATACACTCCGTGGACTACGCGTATGCCTTTTTCCTTGGCTATGGCGTCGGCCTCTGCTATGAGCTTGTGGTCATAAGTTTCGTGCATGTCGGGGAAACGTGGGCCTGTAGGCAGGTTTTTTCCGCGCAACGGGTGTTCCGGAAAGAGGTTGATGTGGTCTGTGATGATCATCAGGTCTCCTATCTTAAAGTCCGGATTCATTCCGCCCGACGCGTTGCTTACGAATAGAGTCTTGATGCCAAGTTCGTACATAACGCGTATCGGGAAGGTCACTTTCTTCATCTTGTAGCCCTCGTAGTAGTGGAAGCGTCCTTCCATTGCCATTATGTCAACGCCGCCGAGTTTGCCGAAAATCAGCTTGCCGGCATGCCCTTCTACTGTGGAAACGGGGAAGTTTGGTATCTCTTCGTATGGGAACTCGTAACTGTCAGTTATCTCTGAAGCTAATTGTCCCAGTCCGGTGCCGAGTATTATTGCCGTTTTTGGACTTGTGGCCATCCTTTCTTTTAGCCAGGATGCTGTTCTTTGAATTTTTTTGTACATATCCAATGATTTTATTGTTGAATTCTTCTTGCTGGTCGAGCATGAACTTAATCTTTATGGGAAGTGTGTATATGTTGCGTTTCACTTCGTCAGACAGGCCGTCCATGCCGTGCAGTCTTGCATTGTCTTTTTCTGTTGTGACGATAATTTTGGGCGAAGGCATCCTTGCGAAGGTTTCGTTTATCCGCTCTATGTCTTTGCTTCTGAAGCAGTGGTGGTCGGGGAATGTCAACGGGGTTATGTTGTCAGAGTATTCGCCGAGGTCGTAAAGCATCTGTTTCGGAGAGGCGATGCCTGTAAGCAGAAGTATGTTCTCCTCTTTGCCTATGCTTTCTATCGTGCGCTCCTTGCCGCCGAAAATAGCATGCATGTTGTCATATTCGAGCGTCGTGAAGAACAATTGTTGGTATGGATAAAGGTTCATCGCCTTGATGATAACCCTGTATTCCATAGGTTTCAGGTCTTTGGGGCATTTTGTAATGATGACGATGTCTGCGCGTGCCTTTCCGCCTTGAGGTTCTCTTAGACGGCCGGCCGGCAGCAGTTTGTCGTAAATAATCAGTCTGTGGTAGTCTACGAGCAAGATGTTGATTCCCGGCTTGACGTATCTGTGTTGGAAGGCGTCGTCAAGAAGGATTACGCTTGTGTCTTTTGTCTCTTCGTTTTCAGTTAACATGTCGATGCCGTGGCACCGGCTTTTGTCCACCGCAACGTGTATGTCTGGAAACTTTGTTTTCATCTGGAACGGTTCGTCGCCGATGTCTTCCATCGCCGTGTTGTTGTCTGCCAGCACATATCCTTTGCTTTTGCGTTTGTATCCACGGCTGAGCACGGCCACTTTTGTAACGTCTTTCAGCAGCCTTATCAAGTATTCAACGTGTGGAGTCTTGCCAGAACCGCCTACGGTTATGTTTCCGACTGATATTACCGGGATGTCGAAACTGCGGCTTTTCAGGATGCCGAGTTCGAACATCTGGTTGCGTAGTTTGACTCCTAAGCCGTACAGCCAGCTCAGTGGAAGCATCCATTCGTTTATCTTGATAAAATCGCCTTCCATATTTTTGCGTTTTGAATGAATAGTGAAAAGTGAAAATTAAAAAAGCCGATGCATCGTTTGTCTGTGCAAGTGGATTCTTGAATTTTCACTTTTTGCTTCTCATTTTCATTTTATGTTTATCATGAACGGAACCCTGGCTTGTATTGCCGACTGGTTGCTGATGTCCTTGAGGAGCATGAACGGTGCGTAATATTCGCCTAAGGCGGCTTGCATTTGTGTCTTGATGTAGCTGCCGCCTGATGCTTGGTTGAGCAGTTGGTCAAGCCAGTCTACTTTGCCAGGGTATGCCGAAGTATGGTATTCTTTTAACTTTGCCAGTTGAGCCGCTTTTGCGACGGCCTTGTCCAGGCCGCCAAGCTCATCGACAAGTTTGATTTTCAGCGCGTCCTGTCCTATCCATACACGCCCTTGGGCTATCTTCTCTACGTCCTCGGTTTTCATCTTCCTGCCTTGTGCAACGCGTGAGCGGAACAGGCTGTACCCCCTGTCTATGTAGTTGTTGAGGTATCTCATCTCTTCTTCGTTGAACGGGCGTGCAGGCGTTCCGAATCCGCTGTGCCTGTTGGTTTTCACCTCGTCGAATTTCACTCCGAGCTTTTCTGTGAGCAATCCGCTGAAGTCCGGGAACATTCCGAATATTCCGATGCTGCCAGTCAGCGTGGTGGGTTCCGCCACAATCCAGTTTGCGCCGCTGCTGATATAGTAGCCTCCCGAGGCTGCCATTCCTCCCATTGATACAACGACCGGTTTTTTCTTTTTCAGCATTTCCACATAGTGCCATATCTGTTCTGAGGCGTATGCGCTGCCGCCGCCAGAGTTGACGCGCAGCACAACGGCTTTCACGTCGTCGTCTTCCATCAGGTCCTCAAGGTCTTGGCATACGGTTTTGCCGACAATGCTGTGACCGTCTGACAGCATGTTTCCCGCTTCTGAGTCGACAATGTCGCCGTAGGCATAGTAAACGGCGATTTCTTCGCCTTTGTCGTTTTTCCCTTTAACGACTTTCATGTCGGCCAGGCTGACGGTGTTTATGTCCTTGTCTGTGTCTTCGTTCTTAAGCAACTTGTTGATTTCAGCCTTAATCTGGTCGGTGTAGACAAGCTTGTCTACAAACTTGTACTTCACAAAGTCTTTCGCGTCATTTAGTGTGACAAAGCTGTCTGCGTATGCGTTAAGCTGAGCTACGCTTATCTTCCGGCTTTCTGAAACACCTTTGCAGATGTTCTGCCAGATGCCGTTTACGTATGCCGTGACTTGTTCGCGGTTGGCATCGCTCATCTTGTCGGCGGTGAACATTTCCGGAGCGCTCTTGTAAGTACCTACTTTCGCGAGTTGCATCCTCACCCCGAACTTGGCCATAAGGTCTTTCAGGAATATCGGCTGTGAGGCTATTCCGTGCCAGTCCACCTGTCCGCTAGGGTTTAGGAGTATCCTGTCGGCCACCGATGCGACGTAATAGTTGCCCTGGGTGTACACGTCTCCGTATGACACAATCCATTTGCCGCTCTTCTTGAAGTCGAGGAGCGCGTCGCGTATTGCCGCCAATGAGGCGTAAGAGTCGGCCGCGAGCATTCCGGCCTCTATGTATATTCCTTTAATCTTGTCGTTGTCCTTGGCTTTGCTTATGGCGTTGAGCACGTCGTCCAGGCCGATGGAGCCTGTCGTGTTTCCGCTTATTTCGTTCATGAAAGAGCTTTCCGAGCGCTCGTTAAGCATGCCGGAGAGGTTGATTACCATGACGCTGTTGTCGCTGACGTCTTTGGTAGAGCTGCCCGAGGCTATCATGCCGACGATGCACATTGCTCCAATTATTCCTGTAATTAGCGTGAAAACAATCAGTCCCACGACTGTGGCTGACATGTACTTGAGAAAGTCTTTCATAAAGAAGTCGTTTTTTTGGTTATTTAGGGGCAAAGATACTCATTTTATTTTATTTTGATTGAAAAATCCGGCAAAGTTTTAACATATCGTCAAATATTGCTAACTTCGCCCATATGAAACGTGCTATTGTTATTGGCGCATCTTCGGGCATAGGGCGCGAAGTGAGCAAACTGCTGCTTGCCGACGGCTGGATTGTCGGCATAGCGGCAAGGCGTGAGGACAGGCTGATGAAGATAAAGTCTGCAAATCCTGGCATGGTGGAAGTGATGCGGATAGACGTTACGGCCGCAGACGCTCCTGGCCGCCTGCTTGAATTGGCCCGTCGGCTTGGCGGAGTCAGCTTGTTTGTGTATTGTTCTGGCGTAGGCCGGCAGAATGCCGGGCTCGACAGTGACGTGGAGCTGTCCACAGTGGATGTCAACGTGAAGGGGTTTACGGCGATGGTTGACACCATGTTCAATTACATGGCAGCTAATCTCGGCGGTGACATTGCCGTGATTTCTTCAATAGCTGGAACCAAGGGGCTGGGCGTGGCGCCGTCTTACAGTGCGACGAAGGCTTACCAGAACACTTACATCCAGGCTCTGGAGCAACTATCGAACATGCGCCGCCTGCACATACGGTTTACCGACATACGGCCTGGTTTTGTCGACACCGACCTGCTTTCAGGCAGCGGCGGCTATACCATGCTGATGGACAAGGAGTCTGTGGCGCGCCAGATGCTCCGTGCGATATACGCCCACCGCCATGTGCATGTCATTGACTGGCGTTACCGTCTGCTGGTGTTTGCGTGGCGGTTGATTCCGCGCTGGTTGTGGCGCAAGCTCAATGTAAGGAATTAAGAGTTAAGAATTAAGAGTTAAGAAAATCACCGACAAGACACATTTTCTTAACTCTTAATTCTTAACTCTTAATTTTTCACATGTTATCCCCTCGTCACTGAGAACGACTGCCGGTGGAAAATGAATATCGGAATGATGCAGCCCACAACCATGCCGAACATCACGAGCACCGTGAGCGACGAGTTGTGGAAGAAGCGCGAGACGTATTCCATTGTGTATTCATCGGGCAGCCGCACAATATTTATAAGGTCGCGGACGGCCTTGTAGGCAAACATTCCTGGCACCATCGGCAGCAGCGACGGGAAGGCGAAGCACTCCGCGGGGCAGTGTATGCGCATGGCGAAGGGCACGGCCAGCAGGCCTATGACGAAGCCTGCTATGGTTGAAGCCGTAACCTGGTCGAGCATCAGGCTTGAATTGTGCATCAGGAAATAGCGTATGCCGTGTCCGACGCACGCCAGCAGGGCGCAGATGAGCAGGGCCTTGCGCGGCGGATTGCTGATTATTGCAAAGCCGACACCGGCCACGGCGGCGAAAAGACCGTCGGCTATGGCGGCCTGGAGTACGTCGGGGCGTATTACTTTGGTAAACGTCGTCGGGTCGATGCCGAACATGATGACCGTGGCCGACAGGCCTACTGCTATGCATATTATCAGCAGGCAGGCGTTGGTGAGGCGTGCTATGCCGTCGAGGGCGTGGCCGTCGACGATGTCCATCACTCCGTTGATCAGCGGAACGCCTGGCACCAGATAGAGCATCGACGTTCCGAGGGATATGTCTTCCGTGCCGCCGTGGAAATAAATGAAGTCTGTAACGCCTATCATCGTGGACACGAAGGCGCATATCACGAACACTGCCAGATGGTTCATGCCGCGCCGGGTGAGCTCCTGGCGGATGAAGAAGCCGGCGAACGTGGCCACCCATACTATCGCCATAGACGTGAGGTTGCCGTCGAACAGGCGGCAGAAGCAGGCGTTGGCGAAGGCTACGAGTATCAGCACCGTCCATCTGCTTTCCCTTTTCTCTTTCACAATCTCCTTGAACCGCCGCCACAGTTCGGCCAGTGGCAGCTTTTCGTCAAACGCCTTCCATGACAGTTCTGACAGCTTCATGTTGGCCTTGAAGTTCAGGGCCATGGCCGGTGTCTTCTTAATGTATGTGTAAGAGCGGTTGTGCTCGGTGTCGAGCAGGGTGATGCTGAGCGTTTTGGGGAATATCAGCAGGTTGATGTGATAGCCGAACGAGCGCGCCATGCGCACCGTGTTGAGTTGTATCCGTGATGTCTGTGCGCCTATTGCCATTAGTGTTGAGGCGTATTCGGCCAGGAAAATGGCAGTGTCTTTCAGCGTCCGGTGGACGTTTTCTTCCTCTTTCTGTTGCATTGTTGTAATGTCCTGAAAACTTTGTATTGGGTCATTGATATGTAAAACGGGTGCAAAATTATATCTTTTCGGGCAATAATACAAGACATGGCTTCGTCAATTTGCCGTGCCAGGGTGATTTTGTCTGGCGATGTCGCACGTATAAGATGCCGTTGACATTTGTAAACGAAACCGGCGTGTGTGCTTTCATTGTGATTCCGGTTGACGCTTTGAGAATGCGTTGTTTTGAAAATAATCGCGTCTGTGTTGGAAAAACGCGTGGAAAAGTGTGCAGGCGTAAGGCGTTGACAGCCACTTGTTTGCGCGTTGTTCCGGTCATGGTGTGCAATCGCCGGTGCCTGCAGGCGGTGTGAAATGTGCCTGATTGGCTTGCAAAAGACGGCCTTTGGGAAGGGTGGAGGCCGTCTTTTGCCATGCCAAACGCCGCCTTTTGCGCCGTGAAACACCGTCTGAAGGTGGCAAATCGGCTGTGAAACGTTTTATTTCCAGCCGTTTCTTGTGTTGTTTGTGGCCGTTTTGCGTTTTGTGGCTTTCTGTTTACATTGTTTTTGCTTGTGTTTTTGGAATGACAATATGATAGGCTGAAGTGCAGTTGCTGTTGACAAACGTCCGGCCGGTACTGTTCGTCCGTCATTGCATACATTGGCAAAGTGGCATGACACTTGTTTGTGGGGATGGCGCAAATCGTGCTTTGCCGACTGACAATTTTGTCAGTCAGCATGTGACACATGTGTCAGTTTCCCCTTTGGCACGCTTTTCGCTATAAAGTTGGCGGACGCGCCGGAAGGAGCGGACAAATATATTAAGGTATATAACATTAAAATATAAGAACTATGAACATCAAACCATTGGCAGACAGAGTGCTGGTACAACCCGCACCAGCTGAAGAGAAAATCGGCGGTATCATAATTCCTGATACGGCCAAAGAGAAACCTTTGCACGGAAAAGTCATCGCTACAGGCAAGGGCACAAATGATGAAGAAATGGTGCTTAAGGCCGGTGACGAGGTGCTTTACGGCAAATATGCGGGTACTGAGCTTGAGTTTGAGGGTGAGAAATACCTGATGATGCGCCAGAGCGACGTGCTCGCAGTGATTGAAAAATAAAAAGGTTAAAAAGTAAAAAGGTAAAAACATCATGGCAAAAGAGATAAAATTCGATATGGACGCCCGCGACTTGCTGAAGAAGGGCGTTGACCAGTTGGCAAACGCAGTTAAGGTGACACTCGGACCTAAGGGCCGCAACGTCATCATCGAAAAGAAATTCGGCGCGCCGCAAATCACCAAGGACGGTGTGACCGTAGCTAAGGAAATAGAACTTGAGGACCGCTTCGAGAACACTGGCGCGCAGCTCGTAAAGAGCGTAGCCAGCAAGACGGGCGACGACGCCGGCGACGGAACAACCACCGCCACCATCCTTGCCCAGAGCATCGTGAACGTAGGACTGAAGAACGTCACCGCAGGTGCTAACCCGATGGACTTGAAACGCGGTATCGACAAGGCCGTTGACGCCGTTGTTGCCTACATCAAGGAACACGCCGAGAAGGTTGACGACAACTATGACAAGATAGAGCAGGTTGCCACCGTCAGCGCAAACAACGACCCCGAAATAGGCAAGCTCATTGCCGACGCCATGCGCAAGGTCAGCAAGGACGGCGTAATCACCATCGAGGAAAGCAAGAGCCGCGACACACATATCAACGTTGTCGAGGGTATGCAGTTCGACCGTGGCTACCTGAGCGGATACTTCGTGACCGACGCTGACAAGATGGAATGCGTGATGGAGAATCCTTACATACTGATTTATGACAAGAAAATCAGCAACATTAAGGACTTCCTGCCCATCCTGCAGCCTGCCGCAGAGAGCGGACGCCCGTTGCTCGTAATCGCCGAGGATGTTGACTCTGAGGCTCTTACCACGCTCGTTGTAAACCGTCTGCGTGGCGGTTTGAAGATTTGCGCTGTCAAGGCTCCCGGCTTCGGCGACCGCCGCAAGGCAATGCTTGAGGACATCGCCATCCTTACCGGCGGCGTTGTCATCAGCGAGGAGAAGGGCTTGAAGCTTGAGCAGGCAACTCTTGAGATGCTCGGAACTTGTGACAAGGTAACTGTTACTAAGGACAACACTACCATCGTAAACGGCGCGGGCGACAAGCAGTGCATCGCTGACCGCGTGGCTCAAATCAAGAACGAGATAGCCAATACCACAAGCTCATACGACAAGGAGAAGCTGCAGGAGCGTCTGGCCAAGATTTCAGGCGGCGTGGCTGTGCTTTATGTCGGTGCCAACAGCGAGGTTGAGATGAAGGAAAAGAAAGACCGCGTGGACGACGCCCTCTGCGCTACACGTGCGGCTATCGAGGAAGGCGTGGTAGCCGGTGGCGGCACGACTTACATCCGCGCTCTTGAAGTTCTGAAAGGTGTCAAGGGCGACAACGCCGACGAGCAGACTGGTATCAACATCGTTGAGCGCGCCATAGAAGAGCCTCTCCGCCAAATCGTGACCAACGCCGGTGGCGAAGGCGCGGTTGTAGTGCAGAAGGTTCGCGAGGGTGAAGGCGACTTCGGATACAACGCCCGCACAGACGTTTACGAGGACATGCGCAAGGCCGGAGTAATCGACCCCGCCAAGGTCGCGCGCGTTGCTCTTGAGAACGCGGCCTCTATAGCCGGCATGTTCCTTACAACTGAATGCCTGATTGTTGACAAGCCCGAAGAGAAGCCGGCAATGCCGATGGGCAACCCGGGAATGGGCGGAATGATGTAAAATTGCAAACTTAAGATAACAAAAAGAGGGGTGCCTGTTGTAGCGCCCCTCTTTTTATTTGATTTTAGCTTGTAAGATATGTTTTTTTATATTTAAAAATTTGCGGATTACGGATAAACTCTCTAACTTTGCACATCGAAAATTGACATGGAAGAGAATAGATCCTAAAGTAGATATTTTTTTGATTTGTTTTAGTAGATTAGTTTTTAAGTAGTTTGTTTTTTGAAAATCGCTTGTCGTGACGACATGCGATTTTTTTATTTGTGCCAGAATTAAAAATAGAAGCCTTTGTTTCATAGTCTCCTTGATTTTGATTACCTTTGCCGACAAGTTATTCGCATACGTTTCTTAAGGGTATGTGGCAAATGGGAATACGTTATGGATGTTGACAAGTATAAGATAAAATGGTGGCAATGGGTTTTGTACATTGTCGTGTCTGCCGGGCTTCTTTACATCACCAAGTCATGGATGATGTCGCTCGGCATAATCCTGTTGTTGATATTGCTTGACCGTTGGCTCGCCGAATATGAGCGTAAGAAGCGTGGCGGCGACGAAGATGATATTTTATTGTGACTATGCAGAAGCTTTTGGATTTGTACAGATCATGGAGCGGATCTGCCCCGGCCGGTGTCGAACAGTTGGAAGGTGCAGGCAGCAACCGCCAGTATTATCGGATGACTGGTGCTGACGGTGGTTCGGTAATCGGCGTGATAGGCACGAGCCGCGACGAGGATCACGCGTTCATATATCTTTCTGAACATTTCAGGAAGCGTCAGCTTCCGGTGCCGCGTGTCATTGCGGTGTCAGACGATGAGCTGAGATATTTGCAAGAAGACCTTGGACGCACGTCGTTGTTTGGCGCGATAAGCGGAGGTCGCCAGTCCGGCGGCAGGTATAACCAGCGTGAGAAGCAGTTGTTGGTAAACACGATACGCGAGCTGCCAAACATTCAGATACGTGGGGCGCGTGGACTTGATTGGTCGAATTGTTATCCGCAGCCGGAGTTCAATGAAGACAGCGTGCTTTTCGACTTGAACTATTTTAAGTATTGTTTCTTGAAGCCGGCCGATCTTGATTTCCATGAACTTAAGCTTGAAGCCAATTTCCGCCTGTTTGCCAAAGACCTTGTTGCTGAAAAGTCCGACAGCTTTATGTATCGCGACTTTCAGGCTCGCAACGTCATGCTCGACGTTAAAGGGCGTCCGTATTTCATTGATTATCAAGGCGGACGCAAGGGCCCTTATTATTATGACCTTGCTTCCTTCCTGTGGCAGGCATCCGCAAAATATTCTTATAAGCTGAGGCGCGAACTTGTTTATGAATATTACAACTCTTTGAAGTTGTATACCGAGGTTCCATCAGTGCGCCACTTTGTAGAAAGATTGAGCCTTTTCGTGCTGTTCCGCACGCTACAGGTGCTCGGCGCATATGGTTTCCGCGGATATTTTGAGCGTAAGAAGCATTTTCTTGACAGCATTCCGTCTGCAATTCAGAACCTGCGCGAGTTGCTTAAACTGAACGTGTTTGCCTATCCTTATCTTATGGATGTGTTGCGCCGGTTGACAGAGTTGCCACAGTTTGCGCAGATAGAGGAGCCGGCGCTTACTCGTGCCGATGGCTTCAAGACATCAGACAGCAAGGTGTATGTGGGGCATCCTTCTGACGGTCCGGCCACGTTCTCAAAGTATGACAACAAGGGGCCGCTCGTGGTTCGCGTGTTCAGTTTTTCTTACCACAAGGGCATTCCTGAGGATGAGAGCGGCAATGGCGGAGGCTATGTGTTTGACTGCCGTGGCACACATAATCCCGGACGGTATGAGCCTTACAAGAAATTGACTGGGTTGGACGAGCCTGTTATCCGTTTCCTGGAGGATGACGGAGAGATTCTCACCTTCCTGGACAGCGTATATAAACTGGCTGATGTCCACGTAAGGCGTTATATCCAGCGTGGTTTTACCAGCCTGATGTTCAGCTTCGGATGTACCGGAGGCCAGCACCGCAGCGTTTATGCGGCGCAGCATTTGGCTGAACACATTAATGAAAAGTTCGGCATAGAGGTGCGCATAGTGCATCGCGAGCAGAACATAAGCATGACATTGGAAGCAAAGAACAAGTAACAATATCTATTTATGAAGCAGGCAATGATTTTCGCCGCAGGCCTTGGAACGCGGTTGAAACCGCTCACCGACACAATTCCGAAGGCTCTTGTTAGGGTAGGGGGAGAGCCTCTTTTGGAACATGTGGTAAAGAAACTGAAGGCCTCGGGCTTTGACAGGATTGTGGTCAACGTCCATCATTTCGCCTCACAGATAGTGGATTTTCTGCATGATAACGGCAACTTCGGAGTTGACATCGGCATAAGCGACGAGTCGGACATGCTGCTCGACACCGGCGGCGGCATCAAGAAAGCCAGGCCTTTGTTCCTCGATGGCACGCCGATTCTTGTTCATAATGTGGACATATTGAGCAATGTGGATTTGGACTGGTTGTATGCGCGGCATGGAACCGATGACGCAACGTTGCTTGTAAGTGAACGCAAGACGAAGCGTTATCTGTTGTTTAACGACGGCATGCGCCTTGTCGGCTGGACAAACATTGAGACAGGAGAGGTGAAAAGTCCGTTCCCTAATCTGGATATAAAGTCTTGCCACATGCTGGCTTTTTCCGGCATACACGTGTTTTCGCCCAGCTTGTTCCCGTTGATGGACGCTTTTTCTGACAAGTTCGGCATCATGGATTTCTACCTTAATGTGTGCGACAAGGCCGTAATCAAGGCTTGTTTTAAGCCTGATCTCCGTCTGTTAGATGTCGGTAAGCTGGATTCTTTGGCTGAGGCGGATGTTTTTTTATCTGAGTTGTCTGCCAATGGCAACATTTAATAAAGACCTTCCGAAAATAAGACAGCCTCATCTTCAAATCTTATAAACATCTTGTATACTTATGAAACAAATCTTATTATTATTTGTCGCCTTATTTGCAAACATGGCGTATGCCCAAAATAATGTGTCATGTACATTTGACATAAGCATGCCGATGGCTGTGACGGAAGAAAATTATCTGAAAGCAGACAGTGCGTTATGGGACGAGTATGCCAAAAGAACGAAAGCTCTGTATGGACAGATAGATGAAAATCCCGATAAAAAAGACAGCCTGATGAGGATTGTCAATATGTTATATGAAAATGTCAGGCAGGCCAACATTGATTTGGCTAAAAGATTTGCCGCAGTGCCAAGCGGCCTTCATCGGCTCTATATGGTGCGCGACCTTTGCCCTAAGGACACTTTGAGAAAGATCCTTTCGTCATTGCCATATGAGCTAAGGACTTCGTATCATGGCCGGATTATACGCAAATATATCGACACGAAGCAGGTTTGTGAGGGTGACACGATGGCAAAACATTCAAGTGTATGACCGACAGGGGCGACGCTTTTGATTGGAATTCTCTTGACGGAAAGCGTGTCTTGCTGATTTATGAGGGGCTGTCATGCATGGGTGGCAATAGGTTTGACGAGCTTGTTAAGCTATACGAGGAAAACAGCCGTGACAGTTTCGAGGTGCTGGTTTATTGTGATTGCGCATCGCTTGACGAGTTGAAGAAGAGAAAGAGTGAATATCCGTCGCCATTCCCTTTCATTTCTGACTTTATGGGTGAGGAAAGTCCCATAAGGATAAAATATGGCACACAGGTACGCCCTACGTGCTTTCTCATAGGTGCAGACCGTTTGGTAAGGATGAAAAGCGAGGGACTGGATATACCTTTGGTAAAGAAACATTTGTGATTGCAGTACAGACTCATCCGCTTTAGGTTTCATCGAGGAAGTTCGGTGACTTCTTTTAATTAATACAAGTCTTTTTTCACGTTTTGTAAAAGATGCTCTTTCAGCGTTCAAAAGACGGCCTTTCAGGCTCTAATAGGCCGCCTTTTGAGCGCTGTTTTGCCGCATATTGGAAAGCGGTTGGTGCCGCGGCCCGGTCTAGCCGAACGCCAGTGGCCTGACATTTTGCCGTTTTGCTCAATAAATCAGCATGTTATGGACATTACTTGGAAAATTTGTTGTACCTTTGCAACGGAGATTTCCAAACGTAGAAAAGTATCCATATGATGGCCGCAGAGCCGTCAGGCTTTTGTTTCCATGATTTCTATAAATTCTTAAAATTCCTATAAATACGATGCAAAAAATCATCATTCTCGACTTCGGTTCGCAGACCACGCAGCTCATCGGCCGCCGTGTGCGCGAGCTTGACACGTTTTGCGAGATTCTGCCTTACAACAAGTTTCCGCAAGACACTGAGGGCGTCATCGGCGTGATTCTCAGCGGTTCGCCTTATTCAGTCCACGACCCGGAGGCTTTCAAGGCAGACCTGAGCCAGTTTGTAGGCAAGTTCCCTGTTCTTGGAATATGCTACGGGGCGCAGTTCATAGCGGCACAAGGCGGCGGAAAGGTGGAGAAGACCGACACCCGTGAATACGGCCGTGCCCATCTTACTTCGTTCGATGCTCAGAATCCGCTGTTCAAGGGCTTCAAGGAAAACTCCCAAGTTTGGATGAGCCACGGCGACACGATTACGGCGATTCCTTCCGACTGCCACACCATCGCATCCACGGCCGACGTGAAGTTTGCCGCTTACGCCAGCACGGAAAAGCCTCTCTGGGCCGTGCAGTTCCACCCGGAAGTGTTCCATACGGAGCAAGGCAAGCAGCTCTTGCAGAACTTCGTGGTGGACATCTGTGGCAGCAAGCAGGAGTGGAGCGCAGCCTCGTTTGTCGAGACTACCGTCCAGGAACTGAAAGAACAGCTCGGCAACGACCGCGTGATACTTGGTCTCAGCGGCGGCGTTGACTCCTCAGTGTGCGCAACGTTGCTCAACCGCGCCATCGGAAGCAACCTTACGTGCATCTTCGTAGACCACGGAATGCTGCGTAAAAACGAGTTCCAAAAGGTCATGGACGCTTACAAAGGCCTTGGCCTGAACGTTATCGGCGTAGACGCGAGCGACAAGTTCTTCAAGGACTTGGAAGGAGTCACCGACCCGGAGCAGAAGCGCAAGATTATAGGACGCGACTTTGTAGAGGTGTTCAACGCCGAGGCTAAGAAGATAACCGACGCCAAGTGGCTGGCGCAGGGCACCATCTATCCCGACCGCATAGAGAGTCTCAGCATAACGGGCATGGTTATCAAGAGCCACCACAACGTGGGCGGACTGCCCGAGGAGATGCACCTGCAACTCTGCGAGCCGCTGAAGTGGCTGTTCAAGGACGAGGTGCGCCGCGTAGGTTACGAGCTGAAGATGCCCGAGCGCCTAATCAAGCGCCATCCCTTCCCCGGTCCGGGACTGGCCGTGCGCATACTCGGCGACATCACGCGCGAGAAGATCCGCATACTGCAAGACGCTGACGACATCTACATCGAGAACATGCACAACTACGTCTGCGAGGACGGCGAGTCGCTGTATGACAAGGTGTGGCAGGCCGGCACGGTGCTTCTCTCCACGATACGCAGCGTAGGAGTGATGGGCGACGAGCGCACATATGAGCATCCCGTGGCTTTGCGCGCCGTTACTAGCACCGACGCCATGACTGCCGACTGGGCGCATTTGCCTTATGACTTCATGGCCAAAGTCTCCAATGAGATAATAAATAAGGTGAAAGGAGTCAACCGCGTATGCTACGACATCTCTTCAAAACCGCCATCGACAATCGAGTGGGAATAGTAGAGCTGTGTTTGACTTCAGAAGTGAACGACACTGTTCATTCCATATAAAAGCGATCATTGCCGCCGTCTTTCGCAATCATTTGATTGCCGGGACGGCGGTTTTCTGTATGTTAATCAGGCGGCATGTTCCGCAAACCAGGCGCTTTTGTCTGTCAATGCATCTCTGCAGTGTCTTGTTTTTGCTTATTTTTTGTTAATGCGGCAATGTTTTCGCGTCTGTGTTATGCCGTTGAAAACAATGCAAAATATCTGTAAATGGGCTGTCTGTTTTGCATGTTGACTGGCTAAAAACGTAACTTTGTGGTGACAAACCGTTCCATGATGTGCCGTCGCCGTTACATATCGCTGGTGTTTTTGTTTGGTGCCGCCAATGTGTGCCGCGCCCAGGTTTCCGCCGTTGTCTTTGACATGGAGACGCGTTGTTGCGTTCCCGGCGTGACCGTATATGTCAATCCGAACGGGCGTGTCGTGACCGACCGTTACGGGCGTTTCGTCATCGGCGGCGAGTGTAACAGCATAACGCTCTCACATGGCAGTTATGAGCCTTTGTCGCTTGGCAAGGATGCTGTGCCTGATACCGTGTGGCTGTTGCCCAAGATGCGCAGGCTTGACGAGGTTGTTATTTACGGCAATAAGCCGAAACCTGGCTTCGACGTGCGTCAGGCTGCGCGTAGGGCGGCGGCCGGAGTGGGGATGAAGGGAGGAACAGGGGTCAATTTTGATTTCTTCTTAATATTCAATCCGAAGGAACGAAAGCACGCCAAGTGCAGGAAGAAAATAAAGGAAATGCTCGACAAGTATTGACGTTTTATCTGTTTCCCATTTTCATTTTCTTCATGCAACCTGCAGGTGTCATGTAAAAGATGGCCTTTTGCCTTCCCGTTTGCCGTCTTTTGCCTTCCCGTTTGCCGTCTTTCGCAAGCTCGTTTGCCGTCTTTTGCAATCATGATTGCGGTGGGCTGAATGGCTGTTGGTGTTTGCACCTTATTAAATTAACATGAGTTCGGTATAAGGAATCATCTTTCCAATCATATAATTTTTTACCGCTTTGCTTTTTTGCCGCTCAGTGTCAAGCCGTCATTCCGCTGAAAAGCGGAATCCGGTCTTTACCGCCAAGATAGTGCTTTTTCAGGATGTTTTCTGGATTCCGCTTTTCTGCGGAATGACGGCTATCCACAGACTTGCATAAAACTGACAGGTGTGGCATCCCTGGCATGCCGGACTTATTAGTTAATAATTAGGTAAGATGACGCTCAAATATGCAACCGCTGTTGTCACTCAATGTGTAATCGTTGCATATTGTCAGTTCAAGTGACTGTCGTCTCAACAAATTTTAATGAAAAAATAAGGAAAAAAGTTTTGCAAACTATAATTTTTTGTTAACTTTGTCGGCAAATAAATCAAATTATTAAAAACTAATATTAAAAACAATCTAAATCCATGCCCATAGACTTATTGGCCTCTTTTGGCAAAGCCGCTGATAATCAATGATTTGGGTGAGGTTGGCAAACTGTAGTCTGATACGATGGGAACGGTTAATGCAGCCTTCTATGGACTCATGAAAACGTATAACCTGATGGATTCCTTATGGACTAATAATATCTTTAATAAACTAAATAGTAACATTTATGTCTGGTAATTTAAAAACTTTTCGACTTGCGCTAGTTGCGTTGTTCGCGATGTTCGCGTTCGGCGTGTCGGCGCAGACAGTCAAAGGAACCGTCAAGGACGCAACGGGCGAGCCCGTGATCGGCGCTACGGTTCAGGAGCAGGGGACGAAGAACGTCGCGGTGACCGACCTCGACGGTAATTACTCCATCAAGCTCTCAGGCGGCAACCAGCTGCAGTTCACTTACATAGGAATGAAGACGCAGACGGTGGATGCCAAGGGCAAGAGCGTAGTCAACGTGACGCTTGAGGACGAGGCCACGGCCTTGGACGATGTCGTCGTGATTGGTTACGGCACGGTGAAGAAGCGCGACCTTACCGGTGCCGTCACTTCGGTGAGCGCCGAGGACATCGGGCAGATTCCGGT
This sequence comes from uncultured Prevotella sp., assembly GCA_944320195.1. GTDB lineage: Bacteria > Bacteroidota > Bacteroidia > Bacteroidales > Bacteroidaceae > Prevotella. The sequence goes on from CALUGP010000012.1 coordinate 69,785, forward strand.
GTCTAATGTCAGCGAGGCTTTAACTGGTAAAATGGCCGGTGTGAACATCACTACTACTGAAGGTTCGCCTGACGCGGACGTTAAGATCCGCGTGCGTGGAGGTGGTTCTTTGTCACAGGACAACTCGCCTCTTTACATCGTCGACGGATTCCCGGTTGAGAGCATCAGCGACATTTCTCCGTCGGAAATCGAGAGCATTGACGTGCTCAAGGATGCCTCTTCAACCGCCATCTACGGTGCGCGTGGCGCCAACGGTGTAATCATCGTGACAACCAAGAGCGGTGTGGAAGGAAAGACGCAGGTCAACTTCAACGCTTCCATCGGCTGGAAGAAAATCACGAAGGAAGTTCCTGTAATGGATCCTTACAACTATGCTTACTATCAGTATGAAATAGGCAACGAGGCATATGGCAACTTCAACGACCTTGACATATGGAAATCTATTGAAGGCCGCGACTATCAGGACGAAGTGTTCGGACGCACAGGCCAACAGAAACAATATAACGTTAACGTGAGCGGCGGCTCGAAGGAACTGAAGTATAACATAGGTTTCTCTCACTCTGACGAGAAGAGCATCATGCGCGGCTCAGGTTATGCGAAAAACAATGTCAACGCCAAGCTGAACGCTACGTTGAACAAGTGGTTGAGCCTTGACTTCACCGGCCGTCTGGCGTTCACCAAGCTCGATGGACTCAACGGTGGTGCCGACACCAACGAGAGCAATGCTGCCAACTCTTTGGTTGCCAACTCTGTTCGTTGGAATCCGGTAGAGCCGCTTGTTTCCATTGACGACGACGAGGAGAATAGCACATCTACACGCCGTAATCCTACCGAGCGCCTTACTGATACATATAAATATCAGCAGCGTTTCCAGCAGAACTACAACGTCGGTTTGAACTGGAAGCCGTTTAAGGGCTGGACATTCCGTTCTGAATTCGGTTACGGCTGGAAGTATTACAACACGGACCAGGTATGGGGAGCTAACGCTACAACCAATTCAAAGTATGGTTACAACGGAACTCCGCAGGCCCAGTTCATTCGTCTGGAGAACAAGAACTGGCGCAATGCTAACACCTTGACTTACAACAACGACAAGCTGTTTGGTGGAAGAGACCGTCTTAACATCCTTATCGGACAGGAGTGGAGCAGTTCACAAGACATCACACGCACAAGTACTTCTGTGAACTATCCTACTTCTTTCTCCATCAACGAGGTGCTTGCAAACACTTCTGCCGGAACGGCATTGCCCAATGAAGGCGACATCGAGGCTGAAGAGAACATACTCTCTTACTTCGGCCGTATCAATTACACAATGGCTGACAAGTATCTGGCAACGTTCACTCTGCGTGCCGACGGCTCTTCTAAGTTCGGCAAGGGCAATCGTTGGGGATACTTCCCTTCATTGGCATTGGCTTGGCGTATCTCTGAGGAAGGCTTCATGAAGAAGGCCCAGAAATGGCTTTCAAACTTGAAGTTGCGTCTCAGCTTCGGTATGGCCGGTAACAACCGTATACCTTCAGGAGCGATTTCCACGATCTATTCAATGGCCGGCAACACAACAAAGGCTCCTTTCTTCAATGAGAACCGTGCCCCGATGTTCGAGATCAATGTTGTGGACGGCAAGAAGAATCTCTACAATCCTGACCTGAAGTGGGAGACTACGACTACACGTAACGTCGGTATCGACTACGGATTCTGGAACAACCGCATCAGCGGTACGTTGGATTTCTATTGGAATACGACCGACGACCTGCTCATGCAGACAGTCATACCGGCCAACACCGGTTACAACACGCAGTACCAGAACTTCGGTAAGACATCAAACAAGGGTGTCGAGTTCGCTCTTAACGCCGTTCTTGTCGATACAAAGAACTTTGGCTTGAACTTCAATTTCAACATTGCTTACAACAAGAACAAGATTGAAGAACTTGCTACAGGTAATCCGTGGCAGAGTTCTAACTGGTCTGGTTCTACAATCGCTCAGTATGAAGACTACCGCGTAGAGGCCGGTGGCGCGCTCGGCGAGCTGTGGGGCTACAAGACAAACGGCTTCTACACAGTTTATGATCCTGCCACTGGCAAGGGCGACCTTGTGCTCAATGGAACGAAATGGGAGCTTGCTCCGGGCCACGCTCCAGACAACAGCTACTCGATGTTCGGAGGAAACCTTTATCCGGGCGTGTTGAAGGTGCAGGTTGACGAGAACGGAGATCCCATCAAGCAGCGTCTTGGCAATACAGTGCCTACCACTACCGGTGGTTTCGGTATAGACGGTCGCCTCGGCAACTTCGACTTCAATGTGTTCTTCAACTACTCTCTCGGCAATAAGATTGTCAACGGTACTAAGCTTGCCAACTCGTTCTATGCAGGTTCAAGCAGCAACTACAACTTGGTTGCAGACTTCAATCTGAACAACCGCTATACTTGGATTGACCCTGAAACAGGCTTGAACCTTGGCCGTCCTTCAAATGGAACAATCTCAACATACGGCGGTGCCGAAGCTGTGATGGCACGTCTTAACGAGCTGAATGCTAACGCAAATATATGGAATCCGGCAGGTGTGACTGCGATGCGTATCATTGATTACGCCGTTGAGGACGCTTCATTCCTGCGCGTTCAGAATATCACTGTTGGTTATACTCTGCCTAAGAAGTGGGTTAAGGCTGTTTGGTTGGAGAATGTACGCATCTACTTCACAGGCTACAACCTCTTCTGCATAACAGGCTATGACGGATATGACCCGGAAGTCGACACCAGCAGCAAGAAGAATCCGATGTGTCCGGGTGTTGACTATGCAGCTTATCCGAAGAGCCGCACGTTCGTGGGTGGTATTAATGTAACATTCTAAACAGTGAAAAGTTAAAAGTTAAGGGTGAAAATCCGATGCCGGTGTCTTGGACAATAAAAGGTAAAGGCTTTAACATCTGTAACTTATATGACTTATAAAAAATAAACAAACAATGAAAAAGATATTTTCAACATCGGTACTTCTCGCCGGAATTCTGGGATTGGCGTCATGCTCAGACTTCCTTGACCAGACGTCTCCGTCGGATACCAGCAAGGAGAACGTGTACAACTCTCCGTATTACACAGGGTTGCGCGTTAACAAAATATATGGTGGATTAGGTGAAGACCGTACATACGCACAAGATTGGGCCATTGTCTGGAACATGAATAGTGACGTTGAGTTAGTTGACGGATTAGGTCAAAACGCAACAGCCATCAGCGAGCGTGGAGCCATGAACTTCAACGCTGACCCAAGTTGGAGCAAGATAACAGACAACTGGGACAAGATGTATTCAGTCATCGAGGATGCCAACGACGTGATTGAAGGCATACGCCAGAGTTCTCTTTTCACGGAAGGAAACGAGAATTACGCTGAAATGGGCCGCTATCTCGGCGAAGCCTTGACGTTGCGCGCCATGGTTTATTTTGACATGATTCGTGCATGGGGTGATATCCCTTTGAAACTTGAGACGGCAAAATCTGACTTGAGCAACGCCTATATGGGCAAGACCGACCGTGACGTTATCATGGACACTTTGATGCTTGATCTTGAGGAAGCAACGGAGCTGTTGCCTTGGGCTGGAGAGAACGGCTATACGACAGAGCATATTACCAAAGGCTATGCGCATGCTTTGTTGGCACAAATGGCCATGACACGTGCCGGATATGCAATCCGTGAACAGGCCAAGGAAGGATACGAGACGGCAGATTACTCTGATCCTACATATCCTACCCAGCGTCCAGGTGCGGCCGAGCGCAAGGCTCTTTACGAAAAGGCGCTAAAGCATCTTTCTGCAATTATCACAAGTGGAAGGCATCAGCTTAACCCGTCGTTTGAAAACCAGTGGTATCTGGTGAACCAACTTGTTCTTGACCAGACATATAGGGAGAATCTTTTTGAGATCCCGATGGGACAGAATTATATGGGCGAGGTCGGCTATACTGTCGGTGTTCGTCTTAATGGTGTGACATCCAAGTTCGGTTATGGCAACTCTACCGGCAAGATGAAGGTTACGGCACCGTTGCTCTATTCTTACGATCCAAACGACACACGCCGCGACTTGACTGTAAGTCCGATGGAAATCAAGGAGGACGCAACCGTAGGCGTGACACGTGAATACATGTTGAAGAACGCTCCTTTCGGCCTTTATGTAGGCAAGTGGGATCCGCGTAAGATGACTGACGCATGGCTTGCTGACAACCTGGTGGCTACAGCCAAGCATACAACCGGTATCAACCCGATAAAGATGCGTTATGCAAACGTGCTTCTTTTCTATGCAGAGTGCATGAATGAATTGGCCGGTAGTCCTGATGCAAGCTATCCCGGAAGTGCCGGACTTACGGCACGCCAGGCATTGGCGCAGGTTCATAACCGTGCATTCGATGCTGCTCATCTTGCTGATGCACAGGCGTATGTTGCAAGTCTGCCTTCAAGCAAGGAAGGCTTCTTCGAGGCCATCGTGCAGGAGAATGCCTGGGAGTTTGCCGGCGAAGGCTTCCGCAAGTGGGACCTGATTCGTTGGAACTTGTTGCATGACAAGATCGTTGAGTTCAAGAAGACATACATTCAGCAGCTTACCGACGGAACTTATCCTGAGATGGTTTACTTCAACTACAAGGATGAGGGCAAGACGGAGATTGACTTCTCCAGTATAACGTTCTACACTCCGAAGGACGAAGTCGACGCAACGGCTTATCAGGACAGCATTTCTTGGTTTGGAGATGCCGACCCGTCAAAGGATGGAACAGTTGCCAACGAGAAGGGTGAGTATGAGACCGATACGCAAGTATACACCAACTTGCCTTCAATAAGCAGCGGACTCGTAGGCACGGGCGGATATCCTGATCCGTCAGGCGATGTAGGCGTGGAGGTGAAGAACCGTTACCTGATGCCTATCAGCCTTACGACAATCTCTAATTCCGGCGGTATGTTGAAGAATTCTTACGGATATTAGGAAACAGAATAAAAGGAGTCCAGGAAGTGGACGGATGCCGTTCCATTGTGTTTCGTTTATTTCCTGCTCCTTTAGTCAACAATCAAAATAAATGAATAAAACGATGAAAGCAATTAATAAATTTTTCGGCATCGCGCTGATGGCGCTTGGCGTTTTGTCCGTTGCATCTTGCGCGGATGAGAACGACTGGGGCGTAGACTCCGCGTTTGACCGGTTGTTTGGCGTGGGTGAAGACGCTTTGTCTGTAGAGACAACGGAGTCAACGGTTACCGTAACGTTTTCAGCCCTCAAGGCAACTTCCGATACCATTTATTTCGTGATAGAAGTAAGCAAGGACTCTCTTTATGATGAGGTCGAGATGGGTGGAAGCAACGCTAAGGTTTACGGCACGAACAAGGAGATAAAGTCTTCTCCGTATGAAATAACCGGACTTGAAAGCGATACAAAGTATTATCTGCGAATAAAGGCATCGTCAGACACCAAGGCCGATTCAAAGTGGGTTTATTATAACAACGGCGGCACGTTCAAGACAAAGGCCGAGCAGATATTCAATGCGGTTCAGCCTGCCAACGTGGGCGAAGACCATGTGAAGTTGACTTGGATACCGGGTGCCGAGGTTACGCTCCTGACCGTTGCCACGGCTGACGGCACAGTTGTCAAAGAAATAGACCTGACGCAGTATCCCGACGCAATAGAGAAGGGCGAGTATGATGTCACAGGCCTTACGGCTTCAACTTCTTACACGTTCGTTATCTATAACGGCGAGACAAAGCGCGGAACGCTTAACGTGACTACTGCAGCTGCCATGCCGGCTGGCGACTATAAGGTTCAGCTTGACGAAAGCATCACTCAGATCACCCAGGATGTCATGGACAAGCTCGTTGCTGACGCACAGGCTGCAACAGGCAAGACTGACGTAAGCATAACAATCGGTATCGCCGGCGGCAAGACTGTCACTGTGGCTGATGTGGACGACAAGGGAGAAAACGCTTCTCTGGCTGTGCCCGATGGCATCTCTGTCACATTCTTCGGACTGGCGGGCGAAGTTCCTACTCTCAGCTTCCCGAAGAGCCTCGAGATTGGCGGCGAGCATGCATACGTCCGCTTTGAGAACCTTATCTTGAAGGATGACGGATGCCAGTACTTCTTCAACCAGTCAAAGGCTTGCAACGTAGGCGAGATATCGTTCAACGGAATCAAAATCGACGGACTGAAGCGTAGCCTCGTCCGCCTGCAGAGCAGCGATGCGAAGACAGTTGGAACCATCATCATCAACGACTGTCAGATCAACAACCAGGGCAGCGGCGGATACGCAATGCTTCTGTTCAAGGACAGCTCTGAGAATGTTGGCAGCGTGAAGATAAGCAATTCAACGTTTACCAAGATACTCAACACCTTCATCCAGAGCAGCGGCTCAAGCACCGACACGCAGATGAGCATCGACGCATGTACGTTCTATGACGTGATTGGTTCGGGCAAGTATCTGATTGACGCCAACAAGAGCGGCAGCAACATTTCGATAAGCAACACGGTATTTGCCAAGACAAATACGGATTCTTCAAAGGGCATCAGGACTAACGGCGAGATTTCAACGTCTCAGGTTTACTTCACCTCTGACTTTGAGTTGAGCAGCAACGGTTTTGATCCTGACATGCCTAATGCGGCAGTTGCATCAGAGAACCTGTTTGAGGACGTTGAGAACGGCGACTTCACCATTACAGACAAGGAACTTTCAGTACTTGGTGACCCACGCTGGTTCGCAACAGAAGAGTAACCGTTATAATCATTCTTTTACAAAGAGGGGCAAGTTGTTGCCCCTCTTTTTTGTTCATCCGCAGTTTAGGTGTATAGTATTACTGTACCTTCTTTTGTCTTTGTGATAGCATTTTATGTACGCCTCCTA
>CALUGP010000013.1 GCA_944320195.1 uncultured Prevotella sp.
TTTGTGTCCGGCTTTTTTCATCGGGTGGATTGGGAGTGCCGGGAGAACTGGGTGGACCGGGAGAACGGGGAACTTTGGAGGGGTTGGCATGCAATTTTTTGTGCCACTTCGTGTGGGCTGAGGCGTGGGCTGCGCCGTCACCGCCGCCTGAGGGGATTCCGGGGATGACCGGGAGAACCGGTTTTTGGGAAGGTGGTTTTGCGACTTCAATTAATGAGGATATAAGTTATTCGGCAAGTAGTAATATGTCAAAAAAACATGTCGGATGATGAAAATGAATGTTTGTGTGAAAGAGAATATGACAAAAGTGAGCGTCTATTGGGGATAGCCCCTGAGGGACGCTTATTCTTATGGGTTTTGTCTGTGAAGATTCAAAGAGTATTCCTTCTTTTGAACTCTGCGCATGTTATGGCTGTTGCTATTGCGACATTCAGACTATCTATGTTGCGTGTTTTGCGGTATGATGGTATGAATAATTTATTGTTTACTTTTTTCATTATTTGCGGTGATATTCCGTTCCCTTCGTTTCCCATGATGATTATGCCTGTGTTTGTTAGTTTTTGCTCATAAATGTTTAGCCCGTCTAGTGATGTTGCGTATATGGGGGTATTGTCTGGCAGGGAGGCCAGCATGGATGGCAGGTCTGTGTATATGAGTCTTGTGCGTGCTATGCTGCCCATTGTGGCTTGTACGACTTTGGGGTTGAAGGCGTCAACCGTACCTTCGTTACAAAATATTGTTGATATGCCAAACCAGTCTGCAATGCGTATTATCGTGCCGAGATTGCCTGGATCCTGTATCTTGTCAAGTGCGAGACATAGTTCTTTATTGCATATTGTCGTATCCGTTTCGCTTTTAGGTATCGGGAAAATTCCTATGACTTGTTGTGGATGTTGTAGAAAACTTATTTTTTTCAGTTCTGTTTCTGATACTGAAATGCGTTCTACTTTGTTGTCGATTTTATTTGAATTCAGCCATTCTTGTGTGGCGACAATGATTTTGGGGTTTGACTCCGCGATTAGGTCTGACACGATTTTGGGGCCTTCGGCGACGAACATTCCCTCACGTTCACGGTTTTTTTTCATTTCGAGTGAACGTATGTATTTGATCATATTTTTGCTAATCATATTGTTTTTCTGTTTTGATGAGAACAAAAGTACTAAAATTTTAGTATTTTTGCATCACAAATATTAGTTAAGTGATAAAACAAACATCATATATTGTATCATATTTCATTTTTATGGCTTTGATGGCGGTTGTCCTGACCGGATGTTCCGCATCGAAGTTCATACCGGACGGAAGTTATCTTTTGGATGATGTTGAGATAAGGTCGGAAGTAAAAGGAGTCGAAACGTCCCAGTTGGAGCCGTATATACGGCAAAAAGGAAACTCAAAATGGTTTTCTGTGTTCAAGATACCACTAGGAACTTATGCATTGTCTGGTCGGGATACGACGAAGTGGATAAACCGTAAGCTTCAGGCAATAGGTGAGAATCCGGTGTTGTTTGATTCTTTACAAGCCACGCAGACTTGCAAAGACTTGGCTGACGTGTTGCATGGAATGGGTTATGTAAGGGCGCAGGTTGATTATGGTCTTGAGTATGGCAAGAAGAAAAAGGTTCGTGTCGTATATAAAATCCATCCCGGCGAGCGGTTCCATGTGAAAAGCATAAGCTATGACATTCAAGACGTTCGTATAGACTCGTTGTTGCAGACACAGGACTGTAGTCGTTCAAAACTGCGTGTAGGGATGCCGCTCGTGGTGAACGAATTAGATGCAGAGCGTGATCGTATAACGGATTTTCTTAACAACAACGGTTATGTGAATTTTCATAAGGATTTTATCTCATTCTCCATAGATACGGTCAAAGGAAGTTCTGACGTAGATCTTGAACTGCATTTGCATAAATTTATAACGTCTGCTACTGGTGAGGAAAGCGAGCACAAGCAATATTACATTGGGGCAATCCGATATGATGCAAGTGGTGAATTGGACGAGATTCCTTTACGAAGATCTGTATTGGAGGAGAATACGTTGATTCAGTCGGGGAAATTGTTTAATGCAGAGGAACTGCAGAAAACCTATAATCGGTTTGGACGGCTTCAGATCGTTAAGTATACAAACATAAAGTTTCAGGAACGGCCGGACAGCAATGTCTTGGATTGCAATATCGGAATAAGCACAAACAAGATTAACAGTATAAGTTTTCAGCCTGAAGGTACAAATACGGCCGGCGACCTTGGGGCGGCCGCGTCGTTGACATATGAGAATAGAAACCTTTTTAGGGGGGCTGAGACTTTCAGTGTAAAGTTGCGTGGTGCATTTGAGGCCATAACAGGGCTTGAGGGATATCAAAATCAGAATTATGAGGAATATAGTCTTGAGACGAGATTGGTGTTCCCAAGATTCCTGGTTCCGTTCTTGTCCAAGAAGTTCAGGAGACAGTCTACAGCTGTGTCGGAATTGTCTGTAAGCTATAATATGCAAAACAGACCAGAGTTTCACCGGCGTGTGTTTTCTGCGGCTTGGCGTTACAGGTGGAACGATCTGTCTGGCAAGCGGAGGTACAATGTAGACCTGCTTGACCTTAATTATATATATATGCCATGGATCTCAGAGACTTTTAGAAAGGATTATCTTGAAGATGTCAGTAATGTAAATTCAATATTGCGTTATAATTATGAAGATTTGTTCATTATGAAGCTTGGCTTTGGCATGTCTTTTAATAATGGCGACGAGGCGTTCAAGTTGAATGTTGAGACTTCCGGCAATTTGCTTAGCGGCATCTCGCATGCTTTGGGGAGCAAGCGGAATGGTGAGAATCAGTACACCTTATTCAATATAGCATTTGCACAATACGTGAAAGGTGACTTCGATTATACGAAAGTTGTGAATATTGACCGTAATAACAGCTTGGCTTTTCATTTTGGATTGGGACTGGCGTATCCTTATGGGAACAGCAAAGTGTTGCCTTTTGAGAAACGTTATTTTTCGGGAGGAGCCAACTCCGTGAGGGGGTGGAGTGTGAGAGGATTGGGGCCAGGCAGGTTTAAAGGAACGAACGGAGCCATCGACTTCATAAATCAGACGGGGGATCTGAAGATTGACCTGAACTTAGAGCTGCGTTCATTTTTATTTTGGAAAATATATGGAGCTCTGTTTGTTGATGCAGGAAACATATGGACTTTGAGGGCCTATGAAGAGCAGCCGGGCGGTCAATTCCGCTTTGATGAATTTTATAAGCAGATAGCAGTGTCGTATGGATTGGGCATAAGGTTTAATTTCGACTTCTTCATTCTTCGTTTTGACATGGGAATGAAAGCGATAAATCCTGCATATGAAACGAAAAATGAGCATTTTGCGATATTCAATCCAGACTTTAGTCGAGATTTCGCTTTTCATTTTGCAGTGGGCCTTCCATTCTGATTCTCCATTTGCCAAGTCGTTTGACCAGTGTGATATCGTAACAAGCCCGATCTGTTATTTCACCGGCCTTTCCAAGTGTGTCGATGCGCAGGTAATTATAGACGGTGTATCGCGCGACAGCCATGGTGTCATTGATTATTTTGACTTTTGTCGCTTTGCATGATGCTTCCTCTTTTTGGGCTTTGAGTGTTTTTATGTCATCTGTGCTCATATTGCTGGCTATGAATTTTAGCCAGATTACTGATTCTGTCGTACAGAATTTGCATGATTCTTTTAGATTGAAATTGAAATAGTTTTTGACAAATTGGTCGGCGACGGCCGTTATTTCTTCTTCCTCGTCTTCTCTTGGCGATGATTGGGAACATGAAACAATTGCAAACGTGCAGAGCAGTGTGATAAGATGAATTTTCATGTTGAAGGCTTAAATTTCCACAAAGGTATAGTTTTTTTTTGTTACATATTCATTTCTTTATAATTTTGCAGACAAAAAACATAGAAGATGTTGAAATTCATGTCTTTCGGCAGCGGAAGTTGCGGAAATTGCTACTATATATGTACGGAGACATATGGAATGCTGATTGATGCCGGCATAGGCATCCGTAAGATGAAGAAATATTTTTGCGATTATGGTTTAAGTTTTGATGACGTTAAATGTATAATTGTGACGCATGATCATGCAGACCATGTAAAGGCCGTTGGGATGTTGAGCGAGGCATACAATCTGCCTGTCTTCGCAACGGGGAAGGTTCATGAGGGCATAAGGCGTAATTATTGTGTCCATAAGAAGGTTAACATGGCAAATGTCAGGGTGCTGAATAAAGGCGAGAAATTTTGTCTTGGAGAATTTGAAGTGAGAACTTTTGATGTCCCTCATGACAGTTTGGAAAATGTCGGTTACTTGATAAAATGTGGAGATCGAACCTTTGCGTTGATGACGGACGTCGGCCATGTAACGGATGAAATGGCCGAAGTCATAGGCATGGCAGATTATTTGGTTATAGAGGCGAATTATGACGAGGACATGCTTTGGACAGGAACATATCCTGATTATCTGAAGAAGCGAGTGTCCGGGGGTATGGGACACTTGTCAAATAAGCTTTGCGCACGTGCCATATGTGAAAATGCTTCAGACAGGCTCTGCCATGTATGGCTGTGTCATTTGAGCGAGGAAAACAATCACCCTGAACTGGCACGAAAGACGGTTGAAGCGGAATTGTCGGCAGCAGGCATGTGCAACGCCGGTGGCTTGCGTGTCGACGTGTTGCGCAGGAACGCGCCGAGCATAATGTTTGAACTTGAATAATGTAAATATAATGTTTATGAAAAGTTTTTTTGTTAAATGTCTAATGCTTTGTGCGGCATTGACGTTAAGTGTGCAGGCCAATGCGCAAGTCAGCCTTGGCAACATCCTGAAAAATGTAGTGTCTGGCGAAAAGGGCAAGACCGAGACCGATGCCACTGATGGGAGCAAGTCGAATGGACTTTTGTCTGCTCTGACAAACGTTTTCTCCAGCAGCAAGGTTGCGACGAAAGACAAGATAGTTGGGACATGGGTTTATGAAGAACCGGCCGTGCTTTTGTCTAGTGACAACACGTTGAAGAATATCGGTGGAAAGCTTGCGTCGTCAACGATTGAAAAAAAGTTGAAGGACAAGCTTGAAGGATATGGTTTTAAGAAAGGGAGTGTCAAAATGGTTTTTGACAGCGAAGGAAATTTCACGCAAACATTCCTAGGCAAGGACATAAAAGGCACTTATACGATAGAAGACAAGAACATCATATTGAAGTATGGAGGCAAGGTTTCGCAGGTTATAGGGACGACCCAGCTTGACGGCAACAATTTGCTGATAGTTATGGATGCGTCAAAATTGCTGAAGTATGTGAATGTACTTGGCGACATCGCACAAAACTCGATGCTTAAAACCGCGACGTCTTTCCTAAGCAGCATGGACGGGCTAGAGTGTGGACTGAAACTTATAAAACAATGATTGTTGATAAAAAGAGTTAAAATAAATGCCGGAAAGGCTGCAAAACACATTTTTTCCGTTAAAAAGCATTACCTTTGCAGCCGCTATTACGAGATAATAGTACGATTTAAAACTAAATAACAATTTAAAGAATGGCAACAAAAATCAGATTGCAGCGTGGCGGACGTAAGGGATATGCCTTTTACCGTATCGTCATAGCTGATGTAAGAGCGCCACGAGATGGCCGTTTTACAGAGAAAATCGGTACTTACAACCCCAACACAAATCCCTCTACGGTTGACATTGACTTTGACCGTGCGCTGTATTGGGTGGAGACAGGAGCACAGCCTACCGACACCGTCCGCAACATTCTCAAGCGTGAAGGTGTATACCTGATGAAGCATTTGCGCGCCGGAGTTAAGAAGGGTGCGTTTGACGAGGCTGCCGCTCAGGCTAAGTTTGACGCTTGGAAAGCTGACAAGGAGAAAGGCCTGGAGCTGATTCGCGAGAAGGAAGCTAACAGCAAGAAGGAAGCTTATGCTAAGAACTTGGAGGCCGAGAAGAAGACAAATGAGTCTATAGCGAAGAAGGTGGCTGACAAGAAAGCCGCACTTGCAGCGGAGAAAGCCGCAAGCGAGGCTGCTGAAGCGTCTGCCGAGACTCCTGCTGAGGAAGCTCCTGCTGAAGCTTAATCCAAATTCGGCTTTTATATTCATGAAAAAGGGGGTGAGCCGAAATTCAGGTACACCCTCTTTTCTTGTTTGTCAAAGTTTGGCATTTTACGTTTTTAGATCTGGTTTTAATGACCCTTTAACGCCGTTGGGCGAAACTCCGCTGTGCAAAAGGCCGTCTTTCAAGAGCTGAAAGACGGCCTTTTGCCTTGTTGTTAACGGCTTTTTGCGACAGGTTTTGCCGTCTTTTGCAAATAATGTAAGCGTTACTTGTTGTTATTTTTCAATAAGTTCCTGTATTTGTGAGTCCGGTATTAAGGATTTGTATTTCCTATAAAAAGAAAATCTTGTCTTATGCAATGACATATTGTGAAGTGCGTGGTCGGGAGATTCATGAAGTCGGGGATTCAAAATAAAATCATCGTTTCACTCGATTTTATTTTGAAATTCTCTTGATTTGCACTATCTTTGCATGATGCAAGCCGAACACGGAAATGTGTGCGGGCTTGAGTTAATAGGATAAAATCAAGTACGGGAAGATGGGGCGGTGCCTTTTCCTTTTTATTTGCAAGTTTTTTAGTGAAAAGATTTGATTTGGAGGATGACAATGGGAAAGTATAATGTCAATTTGGCTACAACGAAGAAGGAGGCGGCCTACCGTGCTCTTGTAAGCCCAAAACTGATGGGTAAGCTTAAGGCCAGGATAGTGTACTTATTGTTTAGGAAAAAGAAATATAAGGACAAGGAGTATTCGGCGAAGCGCCTTGCTGAAGATCTGGGCACCAACACGCGCTATGTGTCGGCAGTTGTGAATGTGTGCTTCGACATGAATTATACTTCACTTGTCAACAAGTATCGGATTGAGGATGCCAAGGCAATGCTCGTTGACAGGCGGAACCGCGACCTGCGCATGGAAGATATAAGCGACTTGTGCGGCTTTTCAAACCGCCAGTCGTTTTATGCCGCTTTCTATAAATACACGGGTGTCACACCGAGGCAGTATAAGCTCGATAATGCGAAGTATTGATTGTAAATCTTAAAACTGTAGACAGATTAACAATGGCGACGGATTTTAATTATATAGAGGGGCGTTTTGCCGACGTGATGATGTTGAGATATCGTCTGGACAACTTTGAAAAATTGTCGTTGAGGCAGAAGAAGCTGGTTTACTGCTTGTCACAGGCTGCTTTATACGGGCGTGACATGACTTTTGACCAGTTCGGCAAATACAACCTTCGCATACGCAAGGTGCTCGAGGTTGTTTATACTTGCTATGACGGAGATCGCGGTTCAGAAGATTTCATGGCTCTTGAAGAGTATCTGAAGAGAGTGTGGTTCTCTAACGGAATATACCATCATTACGGATGTGACAAGTTTAAGCCAGGGTTTTCTGAAAGTTTTTTTGTTGACGCCGTCAAGTCTATGGATATTGGTTCGCTCCCGTTGAAGGATGGTGAGAGTGTTGATGACTTGTGTGGGGAACTGGCACATGTCATGTTCGACAAGTCTGTCTTGCCTGTAAAAGTCTGCAAGAAAGACGGTGTGGATCTGGTATGTTCGTCGGCCTGCAACTTTTATGAAGGCGTTAGTCAAAAAGAGGTTGAGGACTACTATGCATCTGTAAAGGATCCTTGTGACGAGGAGCCTGTATCTTACGGTCTGAACACAAGTGTCGTAAAGGATGCAGACGGGGTGAGGGAAGAGGCTTGGCGTATTGGCGGAAAATATGACAAGGCTATAACCAAAATCGTGTTTTGGCTTGAGAGGGCATTGAATTATGTAGAAAATGACCGTCAGTCAAATGTCATTGAAACGCTTGTAAGATATTATCAGACAGGCAACCTTCGTGATTTTAATGAGTATTGCATTAAGTGGGTGGCAGACAGTGATTCTTTGGTGGATTTTATCAATGGATTTATTGAAGTCTACGACGATCCTCTCGGAATGAAAGGCACTTGGGAAGGGCTTGTGGAATACCGTGACGTTGAGGGAACACGTCGAACCAAGGTGATAAGCGACAATGCTCAATGGTTTGAAGACAATTCACCGGTAGACCCACGCTTTAAGAAGAAGCAGGTAAACGGAGTGTCAGCAAATGTCATATGCGCCGCAATGCTTGGCGGTGGTGAGTATCCTTCAACGGCTATAGGGATAAACCTTCCTAATGCAGACTGGATACGTGCAAGGCACGGAAGCAAGAGTGTCACGATAAGCAACATAATCTCGGCGTACAATGAAGCTGCACGCGGAAACGGTTTTGATGAGGAATTTGTGGTGGATGAAGAGACCGTAATTATGATACGCAAATACGGTGACATGTGTGACGTAATGCACACAGACCTTCACGAATGCCTCGGACATGGCAGCGGACAGTTGCTTCCTGGTGTTGATCCGGATGCGCTTAAGGCATACGGCAATACCATAGAAGAGGCTCGCGCTGATCTGTTCGGGCTGTATTATGTAGCGGATAAAAAAATGGTCGAGCTTGGACTAATGCCTGACGAAAACGCTTACAAGGCTGGTTATTACACATATATAATGAACGGTTTGTTGACACAGCTGGCACGTATAAAGCGCGGACATGACATAGAGGAAGCACACATGCGTGACCGTGCCCTTATTGCCAGATGGTGTTATGAGCAGGGACGGGCTGACAATGTGATAGAATTGTCACGCACGGGCGGAAAGACTTATGTGAAGATAAATGATTATTCCAGGTTGCGTGACTTGTTCGGCATGTTGCTGGCTGAAGTGCAAAGGATAAAAAGCGAGGGTGACTATGAGGCTGCACGCAGTCTGGTTGAGTGTTACGCGGTTAAGGTTGACGGAGAATTGCATGATGAGATTCTAGCCAGATACGGAAAGCTCGGCATACCTCCGTATAAGGGATTTGTCAATCCTGTATTGATTCCAGAGACGGATGATTCCGGCAACGTGGTCGATATACGTGTGGATTATACGGAAACCTATGTCGGCCAGATGCTGCGCTACAGCAAGGTTTATTCTACCTTAATATAAATATTATGAGACAAGAAACACAAGATAAGCTAAAGCAGATTAAAGGCCGGTTCCGATTGCTGATGAACGGTGTCGTGGCCCAGTCTATGCGTGACAAAGGCGTAGGGTATAAAATTAATTGGGGTGTGGGGCTTCCCGCACTTAGGCAGATGGCGTCAGAATACGGCAAGGATTACGCCCTTGCCGTGGAATTATGGAAAGAGGATATCCGTGAGTGTAAGATTCTTGCAACTTTGATAATGCCGGCATCCGATATGGAAGCTGACCTTGTAGACATATGGGTTAGTCAGTTGCCAAACGTGGAGATGGCAGAGATGGCCGCGTTTAATCTGTTTTGGCATTTGGACGGAGCCAAAAGACACGCCTTGGCCTGGTTGGCATCAGGAAATGTATTGGAACAGATTTGCGGTTATAATGTGCTTTCACGCCTTTTCATGTCAGGCGAAGATTTAACCGAACGCGAGATAAATGAATTCGTAGACCAGGCACAATCTGCAATCGTCGATGACAACATGTCTGTGCGCCGGGCGGTCACAAATGCGTTGCTGCGTTTTGCACAGAAGGGTGATGTTTACAGAGCTATGCTAAAGTCCGCGTTCAAGTCATATAATTTAGATATTTTTTGAATTTTAAGACGGTTGATACGGGATTTTATTGTAATTTTGTAAGCTGTACAGCTTATCGTGAAATGAAAGCGAACTCATACGACGCAGCCAAACAGATATTGAGCAATTATATTGAACAAAACAGGTGTCGCAAAACGCCCGAACGATTTGCGGTACTTGAGGCGGCTTATAGTTTTGCTTCTTATTTCTCAATACAAGAGCTTGACGACCGTTTGGAAAAAATGAATTTCCCTGTAAGCCGTGCAACCTTATACAACACGCTGAAAATGTTGTTAGGGTTACATCTTGTGGTCTGCCAGCGTATTCAAGGCGGCATGCGTTACAAAGCTGGTGTTACAGGTGACAGATGCCTGCAGGTGTGTACTGTATGCGGTAAGGTGACAGAGGTAAAGACACCTGAATTGGCTGACGTTTTGGACGGTATACGTCTTAAGCGCTTCCGTAAGGAAAGCTTTTCAGTGTACATATATGGAACTTGCAGCACATGCCAAGCCATGTTGACACGCCAGAAAAGGAAAGAAAACACAAATAAAAAGAATAAACATTTGAATGAATATGGAAAAAGGTAAAGTTGATGTCCTGCTAGGTTTGCAATGGGGCGACGAGGGCAAAGGCAAAGTAGTGGATGTTCTTACTCCTAAATATGATGTCATAGCACGTTTCCAAGGAGGGCCGAATGCAGGCCACACTCTTGAGTTTGAGGGAGAGAAATATGTACTCAGGAGCATCCCCTCCGGCATATTCCAAGGTGGAAAAGTTAATATAATAGGGAATGGTGTTGTGCTTGCGCCAGACCTTTTCATGGATGAAGCCATGGATTTGGAAAAGACAGGGCATCCTCTTAAGGAGAGGCTCTACATATCAAAGAAGGCACACCTTATCATGCCTACTCATAGATTGTTGGATGCTGCTTATGAGATGGCCAAAGGAAAGGACAAAGTAGGGACAACCGGTAAGGGCATCGGTCCGACATATACAGACAAAGTGTCACGCAATGGTTTGCGAGTGGGTGATGTATTTGAGAATTTCGTTGAAAAGTATAACGCCCACAAGGCCCGTCACGAGCAAATGTTGAAGGCGCTCGGATATGTGGATTATGATATAACTGATGTGGAGAAAAAGTGGATGGAAGGCATAGATTATCTCCGCCAGTTCAATATAATAGATTCTGAGCATATGATAAACAAGGCCCTGAAAGACGGCAACACAATATTGTGCGAAGGTGCTCAGGGGACAATGTTGGATGTTGATTTTGGAAGTTATCCATTCGTTACGTCGTCTAATACAATCTGTGCGGGCGCTTGTACGGGATTGGGTGTAGGCCCAAACAAGATAGGCGAGGTGTATGGTATAATGAAAGCTTATTGCACTCGCGTCGGTGCGGGGCCGTTCCCTACGGAGCTTTTTGACGAAACAGGCGCGAAGATACGTGCCTTGGGGCATGAATATGGAGCTGTGACAGGACGTGAACGCCGCTGTGGATGGATTGATCTTGTTGCGTTGCGTTACGCGATAATGGTTAACGGAGTCACTCAGCTTATTATGATGAAGAGTGATGTTCTTGATGATTTCGACACAATCAAGGCATGTGTGGCATATAAATGCAACGGACTGGAAACAAGGGACTTCCCGTATAATATTGAAGGAAACATAGAACCCGTTTACAAGGAGTTGAAAGGTTGGCGCACGGATATGACCAAGATGATTAGTGAAGACGAGTTCCCAAGCGAGTTTGCTGATTACATAAAGTTTCTTGAGGCTGAGCTTGAGACTCCTATAACAATTATTTCTATAGGTCCAGACCGAGAGCAAACAATAGTAAGAAAATAATTATTCATGTATGAAAAGGAGTTACGGCAATTAAGACTTGTGTGCGAATGATTGTACATTGGTCTTTGTCAGCTTTAACTCCTTTTGTTTCTTTAATCTAAGATAGATAAAATGAGTAAACCATCTATACCCAAAGGAACGCGTGACTTTACTCCTTTGGAAATGTCAAAGCGTAATTATATTTTTGATACGATTAAGTCTGTGTTTGCCTTGTATGGGTTCAAACAGATCGAGACTCCTGCGATGGAAACACTCCAAACGTTGCTTGGCAAATATGGTGAAGAAGGAGATAAGCTGTTGTTCAAGGTACTTAATAGTGGCGACTATCTCAACAAGGTGGATCGGGAAGAGTTGTTGAGCGGCAACTCATTGCGTTTGGCTTCAAAATTGTGTGAAAAGGGTCTTCGTTATGACCTTACGGTTCCATTCGCCCGTTTTGTGGTAATGCACAGGGATGAATTGCAACTTCCTTTCAAGCGGTATCAGATTCAGCCTGTATGGCGTGCCGACCGTCCGCAAAAGGGACGCTATCGTGAGTTTTATCAGTGTGACGCGGACGTGGTGGGCAGCGATTCTTTGCTCAATGAAGTTGAGCTGGTGCAGATTGTTGACACTGTATTCAAGCGTTTTGGCGTGCGTGTGCAGATAAAAGTCAATAACCGTAAGATCCTTACAGGGATCGCTGAATATCTGGGAGCGAAAGATAAGATTGTAGACATAACGGTGGCCATTGACAAGCTTGACAAGATAGGATTGGACAATGTCAATGCGGAGTTGGCTGCAGCCGGACTTGACAATGAGGCCATTGACAAACTTCAGCCAATAATATCGCTTAGTGGCAGCAATGATGAGAAACTTGCTATTGTTGGTTCAATTCTTGAAGGTTCGGAAACCGGCAAGAAAGGAGTCGAGGAATTGCGTTATATATTCGACGTGTTGAAAGGTTCCGGTCTTGAAAACGAATTGCAGTTTGACCTTACATTGGCCAGGGGACTCAATTATTATACGGGAGCGATATTTGAGGTAAAGGCTCTTGACGTACAGATTGGCAGCATAACAGGTGGCGGACGCTATGACAATCTCACTGGTATATTCGGCATGCCCGGACTTAGCGGTGTCGGGATATCGTTTGGCGCAGACCGGATTTTTGATGTCCTTAACGCGTTGGACTTGTATCCCGATACAGCCATGTGCGGTACGCAATTGATGTTTATTAATTTTGGCGAGAAGGAGACATCTTATTGCATGCCTATTGCCGACAAGGCTCGTTTGTCTGGTATTGCCACTGAGATTTATCCGGATGCGGCAAAGATGAAAAAGCAAATGAGTTATGCCAATAATAGTGGGATACGCTATGTCGCTCTGGCCGGTGAGAATGAAATCGTGGAGAACAAGGTGACGCTTAAGAATATGGTAATCGGTGAGCAGCATCTTGTCAGCCCTGAAGAGCTTGTTGAGATTGTTCGTGAAGGCAGATAATGAACGTTTTGTGTTATGCGGACAGTAAAATATTTTGCGGTTTCAGTTGCTTGTATGCTTTTGCTTTCTTCTTTCGTCTATGAGCATAAAGTGAAAATCTTTATGATTGGCGATTCCACGATGGCAAACAAGGATATCAGCCATGGCGGACTTGAAAGAGGGTGGGGCATGATGCTAAAGAGTTTCTTTACGGACGATGTGATTGTTGCCAACCATGCAAAGAACGGCCGCTCGTCAAAAAGCTTTATATCCGAAGGACTTTGGCGTGAAGTCTGTGAGCAGATAAGGCCGGGCGACTATGTGTTCATTCAGTTTGGGCACAATGACGAGAAGAAGGACACCGTGCGCCATACAGAGCCTGGGACAACGTTTGACGCAAACTTGAAGATGTTTGTGAACGAGACCAGGAAAAGAGGCGGAATACCCGTGCTGTTCAATAGCGTGGTAAGGCGTACGTTTGTTGCCAGCACCACGGCAATTGACGATGATGACAAGCGTGACAATTCGTCGGTGGGGCTTGTCGAGGGCGACACTCTTGTTGACACACATGGTGACTACTTGGTTTCGCCGCGTAAGGTCGCCGCTGAAACCGGTACAGTTTTCATAGACGCAAACAAGATTACCCATGACTTGGAGCAAGGGTTGGGCCCGGTAGGGTCAAAAAAACTACACATGTGCTATGAACCGGGCGAGGTTCCGTCTTTGCCAGATGGCCGACAGGACAACACCCATTATAATGTGTATGGAGCTTATACTGTCGCCGGTCTGCTTGCGCGCGCGATAGCGGAGAAGATACCAGAGCTGGGACGGTATGTGCGGTGTTATGATGCCGCAGTGGCGAAGGATGGCAGTGGGCTTTACTTCGATTTGCAGGAAGCCGTGGACAATGTGCCTGACAATAAGCTTACAACGGTTTTGGTGGACAAAGGGGAATGGGCAAAGCCTGTGATCGGCAAGAAAAAGAACATAAAGCTTGTTTTTCGTGACGGAGCAACTTTGAAATAGTTGGAATCCGGTTTGACTTATCGGTCAGCGGCAGGATGTCTTTTTTGCAGGCTGCCTGTTTTTGTCTTGTGGAGGCCGTTGTGCTTGCAGTGTTTCTGTGATAATGTCAAAGACGGCTTCTTGCATTGCCGAAAGCCGTCTTTGGTTGCACAAAAGGCCGTCTTTCAGAGGATGAAAGACGGCCTTTTCCAATGCCATGTTTTCATGTTTAGGCGGCAGGTGGTTTTTTATTATAATTTATTTTATTACTTTTGCATCAAGGATAGATACTCACGAAATAGTTTATTGGATACATATGAATTCAAGATTAAAAGGTACGATATGTGGTGTGGGGGCGGCAGTAAGTTACGGCATGAACCCGCTGGGAGTACTGCCGCTGTATGCCGACGGCATAAATACCAATACGGTATTGTTTTACCGTTATGGTTTGGCTTTGGTGTTTTTGGCCTTGTTCATGTTGGTTACGCGCAAGTCATTTTCTGTGACGTTGAAAGAACTTGCCTTGTTGGCTCCGTTGGGGGTGCTGTTTGTCCTTTCTTCCCTCACGTTGTTTGCAAGTTTCCATTACATGGATGCCGGTGTGGCCAGCACGTTGTTGTTTGTCTATCCGGTCATGGTGGCCGTAATGATGGCGCTGTTTTTCAAGGAACGCATAACATACGTCACGGTGTTTTCCATAATCATGGCGCTTTCCGGCATAGCCTTGTTGTACCGTGGCGGGGACGGGACGGCTCTCAGCACTACCGGAGTGTTGTTCGTCATGGCTTCATCGCTGACATATGCGTTGTATATAATTATTGTGAACAAGTCTTCTTTGCGTATGTCATCGGTTAAACTTACATTTTATGTGATTATGTTCGGCTTGGCATTGATAATAGCCAACTCTGTTTTTGGCGGCGAGGAAGCAAAGTTGCAGATGCTTACAACTCCGCACATGTGGATTCACGCCATGATTTTGGCCGTATTCCCAACCGTCGTGTCGCTTTTATTGATGATTATCGCGGTTCATGACATCGGCTCCACGCCAACCGCGGTGATGGGAGCATTGGAACCTGTGACGGCCGTCGTAATCGGAGTTTCTTTGTTCGGCGAGCAGTTTACGTCTCGTATGGCGGCAGGAATAGTGCTCATACTGTCAGCTGTACTTCTAATCGTGTTGGGAAATACAATTTCTATCAACAAGATAACGATGGTAATAGGACGTTTCGGCCATGTCCTGGCGAAACATTGGCGGTGGAAATAATGCTTGCGGCATGTTGGAACGTATGATTATTCATATTGACATGGACGCTTTTTTTGCATCCGTGGAACAACGTGACAAGCCTGAACTGCGTGGACGGCCTGTGGCCGTAGGTTTTGACGGGCCGCGCGGAGTCGTGTCGACAGCAAGTTATGAGGCCAGAAGATATGGCATACATTCCGCAATGTCAATGGCAAAGGCAAAAAGTCTTTGTCCGCAGCTTATAGTGGTGTCGTCTGATCATAGCCGCTATAAAGATGTTTCTTTGCAGGTTCACGAGATATTCAGCCGGTATACAGACTTGATTGAACCACTCTCGATTGACGAGGCGTTTCTTGACGTGACTGGTAATGAAAGCGGACTTTCAGCTGAAGAGATAGCCGCCGACATACGCCAGAGGATACGCAAGGAACTGTCTTTGACGGCTTCGGCCGGTGTGTCGTATAACAAGTTCCTTGCCAAAATAGCGTCAGATTACAACAAGCCTGACGGCATGTATTCAATTACAAAAGGACAGGCTCTTGATTTCATTGCGGCATTGCCAATAGAAAAGTTCTGGGGAGTAGGGCCAAAGACTGCACGGGTCATGCATAAAATAGGAATTTTTAATGGCATGCAGCTTCGGCAGTGTACGTTGGGACATTTGACAGAAGTGTTTGGAAAAGCTGGAGAAGTGTATTATAAATTCGCACGTGGAATTGATGAAAGGCCTGTCGAGCCTGTAAGGTTGAGAAAGTCTGTTGGTTGCGAACAGACTTTTCTTGAAGATATCAGTAAAAAGTCGGCTGTGATTATAGAGCTGTATCATATTGTTACAGAACTGGTCGAGCGATTGGAGAAAAGCCATTTTACCGGGCACACTCTTACATTGAAAGTTAAGTTTTACGACTTTACTCAGATAACCAGAAGTTTTACGTCGGAAAATGTCATACGGACCAAAGCGGACATATTGCCTGTCGCAAAATCTCTTATGTCGCAGGTGGATTATGTTTCCAAACCGGTTAGGCTCATAGGGCTGTCCATTTCAAACCCACAGGACAATTCAAAGCGCAAAGAATGGGTGGAAGGAGAGCTGGACTTTAAGGAATGGTGAGATTTTAGTATAATATGGTTTGCATTTATAGAATTTGTTTCGTAACTTTGCAACAAATTTAATTTGATAAGTATTAGTTTATAAGATGAAACAAACTAAGATTGTAGCTTCAATAAGTGACAGGAGATGCGACGTGGAATTCATCCGCCAATTGTTTGACGCGGGTGTTAATGTGGTCAGGATGAATACAGCACACGCAACCCCCGATGGCATCAGAAAGATAATAAAAAACACACGTGCTGTAAGTAAGCACATCGGAATTCTGATAGACACGAAAGGTCCGGAAGTCCGTACGACAGGAAACGACGCTCCGATAGAATATAAGACGGGAGATGTTGTAAAGATATTCGGACGCCCGGAGATGAAGACGGAACATGACATCGTGAACCTGTCTTATGACAATTTTGCCAATGACATTCATATAGGCGATGACATTTTGTTTGACGACGGCGCTATTGACATGAAAGTCATCGGCATCAATGGGCCGGCTGTCGTCGCACAGGTTCAGAATGATGGCGTCTTGGGATCACATAAAAGCGTGAATGTGCCGGGCGTACATATAGACTTGCCGGCTATTACAGAGAAAGACAAGAACAACATACTGCTCGCCATAGAGGAGAACATTGATTTCATAGCGCATTCTTTTGTCAGGAGCAAAGAAGATGTCCTGGCTGTTCAGAGGATACTCGACGAGCATGAGAGTGACATAAAGATTATCTCAAAGATAGAGAATCAAGAAGGCGTTGACAACATTGACGAGATCATCGAAGCCTCATACGGTATAATGATAGCGCGTGGTGACCTTGGAATAGAGGTTCCAATAGAGAAGATTCCAGGCATTCAGCGCATGATAATACGTAAATGCCGTCTCGCAAAGAAGCCTGTCATCGTGGCAACCCAGATGCTTCATACGATGATAAACAACCCGAGACCCACCCGTGCGGAAGTTACAGACATTGCCAACGCAATATATTATCGTACTGACGCGCTTATGTTGAGCGGTGAGACGGCAAGCGGCAAATATCCGGTAGAAGCAGTCAAGACCATGGCTTCAATCGCCGAACAGGCTGAGCAGGACAAGATGTATGACCATGATTTTGACTTTCATATCAGTGACAGTCTTGATGTGACAGAGTTTCTGGCCCGTAATGCAATAGAGGCAACGGAGACCTTGGGTGTAAAAGGCATCATAACAGACAGTAAAACCGGTCTTACAGCAAGAAATCTTGCGGCTTTCCGAGGCCCAAATCCTGTGCTTGCGATATGCTATAAGGAAAAGGTGCAACGTTGGTTGGCGCTCAGTTACGGTGTTATTCCTGTAGCCCAGCATGAGCAGATAGGGCCACAAGAGCAGTTCCTTGCCGCGTTGCGAATGTTAAGACAGAAAGGTTATATCAGCATGGAAGACAAGATTGCGTATCTGAGTGGCAGCTTCGGCAAGGGTGGTGGAACGACATTCTTGGAAATCAACAAGGTCAGTGACGTTTTCAATCGCACTTGTGAGTTCCATTTGCCTAACACTTACAGATAATCGGAATCCTTAAATAAAAACAAAGTCGGCCGCGTGATGCTACGCAGCCGACTTTGTTTTATAGGCTTATTTTACAGGGATTTTCTCCACGCGACGTTGATGCCTTCCGCCTTCAAATGCTGTTTTAAAGAACACGTCAAGGATTTTCCCGGCCGTCTTGTTGTCGATGAAACGGCCCGGAAGCACAATGACATTGGCATCATTGTGCTGACGTATTAGCTCGCTTATTTCCGGACTCCATACAAGGCCTGCCCTTACTCCTTGGTGTTTGTTGAGAGTTATGGCCATGCCTTCACCGCTTCCGCAGATGCCTATGCCAGGATAAACGTCACCGTTTTCAATGCCTTCAGCCAATGCGTGGGCGAAATCCGGATAGTCGCAGCTCATGTCGCTGTATGTGCCGTAGTCTTTGTATGGATAGCCATGCTCCTCAAGATATTGCACAACGAATTTTTTTAATGGGAAGCCGGCATGGTCGCTGGCCAGTCCAACCGTCTTGATTTCCATGGTTCAGTCCTCCATGAATTTTTTGACTTGGTTGTAGACGTTCTCAGCGGTGTACCCGAGCTTTTCGTCCAGAACTTTGTAAGGTGCGGAGAACCCGAAACTTTGCATCCCGAATACCTTTCCGTTTGCGCCTACAAGGCCTTCGAGAGTTACGGGAAGACCTGCCGTCATACCGAAAATCTTTGCTCCGGTGGGCAGTATGCTTTCCTGGTATTCCTTGCTTTGGCTTCGGAAGAGGCCTTCGCTAGGCACGCTTACGATGCGGATTTTCATGCCGTCCTTGCGCAACAGCTCTGCTCCGGCAACGAGTGTTGACACTTCTGAGCCGTCAGCAAGAAGTATTACGTCAAAGTCTTCGTCAGACCCGGCCACGATGTAAGCGCCCTTGCGTGCCTGCTCGTAATCGTTTCCTGCCGGCAATTTTGCAATGTTCTGGCGTGAGAAGATGAGGGCGGTAGGAGTCTGGGTGTTCTCCATCGCCATGGCCCAACATACTGTAGTCTCGTCAGCATCGGCCGGACGGAACACGCGGACGCTGTCCTTTCCATGATGGTTCTTGAGCTTTTCCATCAGCCTTATCTGGGCTTCTTGTTCTACAGGCTCGTGTGTGGGACCGTCTTCGCCAACGCGGAATGCGTCGTGAGTCCAGATGAACTTGATTGGCACCTCCATCAATGCAGCCATACGCACGGCCGGTTTCATGTAGTCTGAGAAAACGAAGAACGTTCCGCATGCGGGTATCACGCCGCCATGCAGGTACATGCCTATGCACATGCATGCCATGGTAAGCTCGCTTACTCCTGCCTGGAAGAATGCTCCCGTGAAGTCGTCTTTTGTCAAAGACGTGGTTTTCTTAAGGAAGCCGTCTGTCTTGTCGCTGTTTGAGAGGTCGGCTGAAGCGCATATCATGTTGGGCACTTGCTCTGCCAACACGCCGAGGCAGGCTGCTGATGCGGCACGTGTGGCCGAGCCTTCTTTCTGTACAAGTACGCTCCAGTCTACCTTGGGAGCGTTGCCGCTGAACCATTCTTTCATCTGTGCGGCTTTCTCAGGATTTGCATTCGCCCATTTTTCTTCTTCGGCACGGCGCTCTGCCACAATTTTCTTCAGTTCCTCGGCGCGCTTTGCATAAAGCTCTTTTACTTCTGGGAATATCTGGAACGGATTTTCAGGGTCGCCTCCAAGATTCTTGACTGTATTCACATAAGCGTCGCCTCCGAGCGGTGCGCCGTGTGTCTTGATACTGTGTTCGTAGCTTGTGCCGTCGTCCTTGAGAGCTCCCTTGCCCATTACGGTCTTGCCGATGATGAGTGTCGGGCGGTGTTCTTCTTTCTGTGCGGCGGTCAATGCGGCACGTATCTCGTCGGCATCGTTGCCGTTAATCTTGATGACGTTCCATCCCCAGGCCTTGTATTTTGCCTCGGTGTCTTCGTCCATAACGGCATTGCACTCGGTGGAAAGCTGGATGTCGTTAGAGTCATAGAACATTATAAGATTGTTGAGGCCCAGTATGCCTGCTATTCGGCCTGTGCCTTGCGAGATCTCTTCCTCTACGCCTCCGTCCGAGATGTATGCGTAAATCTTGTGTTGCATCACCTCTTTGCCCAGGCGTGCCTCGAGGAACTTCTCGGCTACGGCTGCTCCTGCCGCAAACGTGTGGCCTTGCCCTAACGGACCCGACGTGTTCTCTATGCCACGCGGAATGTCTCTTTCGGGATGTCCCGGGGTGGGAGAGCCCCACTGGCGGAACTCTGCCAGTTCGTCAAGCGTGAATTTGCCTTGCAGGCAAAGCGCACTGTAAAGCATCGGAGACATGTGTCCCGGGTCGAGATAGAAGCGGTCACGGCCTGTCCATGATGGGTTCTCAGGATCGTAAACCAAGAATTCAGAGAAAAGCACATTGATGAAATCGGCACCTCCCATGGCACCACCCGGGTGGCCTGACTTAGCTTTTTCAACCATAGACGCAGCCAGAATGCGGATGTTATCGGCTGCCTTGTTCATTAATTTCTTGTCGTTCATTATATAAATAGTATTAAACGTTAGTAAGCAGGGTTGTTTGTTGGCAAGCATCCCGCATGGTGCGGCGCGCCTTATGCGGAACCTGTGCAGATGGATGGAAAGTATGCTTGCTTACAATCCTATAGGCACGGGTAGCTTATGCAAAGATAAGGAATTTTGTGTTAATCACAAAAGAAATGGCGGCTTAAAACTTCCAAAAGTTTAAATGAACATGAAGGTCGTTAGATTATGTCTCTTTTTAGTTTCCAATGGTTTCAACCATGTCTCTGCACAGGTCGCCGTGCGTGTCAAATGGTGCTGTTTGCAATCATTGCATGGCGTGTGCGGCATGCAAGTGGGTGGTTGTCAGTCCACTGTGAGACTATGTTCCCACAGGTCTGCCATGCTGGCAGTAAGGCTTTAGTTGAGTGCGCCGGTGTAACAGCTTGATTCTCAGTTTCTTGGCAATGACGGTTTGTTGATGTCGTAAAAGGCCGTCCTTTACAGCATGAAAGGCCGTCTTTTGCATGACAAAAGACAGCCTATTACATTACGTTTTGCCGTGAATTAACGGCACATGGTCCGTGAATGACAGATTGTCAGACACGCAACGCGGTCTAAGCTATTTGTTGTAAAGTTCGTTTTCTGTGAATTCTCCTAATTTCACATACTCCCTGTACAGTTTGGCGTAAGCTTCTACATTGGCGGGGTTAGGCTTGTATTCTTTCGAGAAACCGCTGTTCATGTTTGCTATCGCGTCCTCTACCTTTGCATATACGCCGGCTGCCGTCGCGGCAAACATGGCCGCTCCGAGTGCGCATGCCTGGTCGGTGTTGCAAACCTTTATCGGCTTGTTGATTACGTCGCACATGGTCTGCATGACGAACGGCGACTTCAAGGCTATGCCGCCTATGCCGATGACATTGTTTATTTCCACGCCCTCGTGTTCAAAACGGTCGACGATGGCTTTGGTGCCGTATGCCGTTGCCTCGACCAGTGCACGGAAAACCTGCGGTGCGGTTGACCCTAAGGTAAAGCCTGCGACCGTGCCTTTGAGCAGCTGGTTGGCGTCAGGAGTGCGGCGCCCGTTTATCCAGTCTGTGGCTATCATTGTGCTTTCGTTGACAGGTATCTTTTCGGCTTCTTTGGTCAGGCGCACAATAATCTTGTCACAAGTCTCTTCGACGATCCTCTCGACATCCTCTTTTGAGAGTTTTTCACCGATGGTGTCTGGCAGAATGTTGCGCACTGGGAATTCAAGAATCCGCTTGAACATCGCATACACATCGCCGAAACTTGACTGGCCGGCTTCCAGGCCTACCATTCCCGGTATCACGCTGCCGTCCACCTGGCCGCAAATGCCTTTTATGCATTTGTCGCCAATCTCCTCGTATGACGCTACCATGACGTCGCATGTGGATGTTCCTATTACACGTACCAGCGTGTGCGGCGTTACACCTGCGCCTACGGCGCCCATGTGGCAGTCGTAAGCGCCGCCGGCAACGACAACGTCCTCACTTAATCCAAGTCTTTCCGCCCACTCTTTGCAAAGATGGCCAACGGGCTTGTCGGCTGTCTCTGTTTCTGTGAACAGCCTGTCGCGGAAACCAGCCAGCTTCGGATCGATGGACGTGAGGAACTCCTCTGGTGGAAGTCCGTTCCAGTCTTTGTGCCACATGGCTTTATGGCCGCATGCACAACGGCTGCGCACGATGTCTTTCGCTGACGTTACTCCTGTGAGAACGGCCGGCAGCCATTCGCAATATTCCACGATGGAATAAGCCTTCTTTGCCACTTCCGGGTCTTCACGGAGTATGTGCAGCGCCTTCGCCCAATACCATTCGGCCGAGTATATGCCGCCTTCATACTTTATGTAGTTTACGTCTGATTTCGCACAGGCGGCATTAATTTCCTCTGCTTCCCTGATGGCTGTATGGTCTTTCCACAGGACGAACATTGCGTTCGGGTTTTCTGCGAATTCGGGAAGCATTGCCAGCGGCGTGCCGTTTTCGTCGGTAAATGCGGGCGTGGAGCCTGTCGTGTCGAACGCGATGCCGACAACATTCTCGGCTACGTCTTTTGCGCATTGTCCCAAAGCGTCGGTAACGGTGGCTTCAAGCACTTCAAGATAGTCTTTCGGGTGCTGACGCCATTGGTTTGTCATGGGGTTGCAATACAATCCCTTCTTCCATCTGGGATAATACTTTACGCTTGTAGCGAGTATCTCTCCCGTCCCGGCATTGACGACAAGGGCGCGTGCCGAGTCGCTGCCGTAGTCAAGTCCGATTACATATTTATTCATAAGATTATCCTTTTTTCAATTAAGAATTAAGAGTTAAGAATTAAGAAAAACACTTTATGCAGCAATTCATCAGGTATGGCACGCTTTCTTAATTCTTAACTCTTAATTTTTAATTAGTTCAACGCCTTGTTAAGCATGTAGTAAATATCGTTGAAACGCAGTTCCTTACGGAATTCGTCAATCTTAGTGTCTTCGTTGATGAATACACACTCAATACCTGCTATTTCAGCGTAGTCCTGCCAGTATTCATCGGTCAGGTCGTAAGAGAAGCAACTATGGTGTGTGCCGCCGGCGTAAATCCAGCATCCAGCGCCGACCTCGAAGTTTGGTTGAGGTATCCACAGGGCTGATGCTACGGGCAGTTTGGGCAGCGGTTTCGGTTCGATACATTTCACATCGTTTACAATCATGCGGAAGCGGTTGCCCATGTCTACCACGGTTGCGGTAACGCCAGTGCCAACCTTAGAGGTGAATACGAGGCGTGCCGTCTCGCTCTTCCTTATGCCTATGCCGAGGAAGTGTACTTCCAAGCGCGGTTTAGAAGCTGCGATGAGCGGACAAACTTCAAGCATGTGTGACTGCAGGATGGCACTTTGCTCGCCGTTGAAGTTGAGAGTATAGTCCTCAAGGAACGAGCATCCGTTCTCCATGCCTTGTGTCATGAACCATACGGTGCGGTAAAGGGCTGCTGATTTCCAGTCGCCTTCAGCTCCGAAACCGTATCCTTCGGCCATCAGCCGCTGTGAAGCCAAGCCTGGAATCTGGTCGAAGCCCATGCCGCTGTTCTCAACGTCAACATCGCCAAGGTCGTCAAAGTTGGTTGTGAAACCCTTGGCTCCCTTGTCTTTCAGTATGGCGCGCAGTGCGAGTTCGGCCTTGGCCGAGTTCCTCACCTTCTTGTATGCGACGGTAGACTTGTCTTCGAGTTCAGCGTCGTGGTCGTATTCCTTGAAGTAAGTGTCTACGAGTGCGTCCACGTCGGCATCTTTGACGTTCTTCAGATATTCAAGCACTTCGCTGAAAGGGCAATAGTCAACGTGGTAACCCAGCACCTGTTCGGCTGCCACTTTGTCGCCGTCTGTCACGGCGACGTTGTTCATCTGGTCGCCGAAACGCAGTATTAGCATGTCTTGCGAGTCAGCCCATGCGGCGCAGACACGCTCCCATACGGCGATGTGGTCTTGAGTCTTCGCGTCTTTCCAATAGCCCACCACAAGCTTGCGGCGCAGGCGCATACGTGCAATTATGTGGCCGAACTCACGGTCGCCGTGTGCGCTTTGGTTCAGGTTCATGAAGTCCATGTCGATTGAGTCCCATGGAATTTCCTCGTTGAATTGTGTGTGCAGATGGAGTAGGGGCTTGTGCAGAATCTGTAATCCGTGTATCCACATTTTTGCCGGAGAGAAAGTGTGCATCCATGTTATTACTCCTACACATTTCTTTTCATTGTTGGCGGCGGCGAAGAGGTCAGCCACTTCCTTGCTGCTGTTGGCTGTTCCTTTGTATACAACCTTGATTGGCAGACGTCCGGAGTTGTTCAAGCCCTCGACCATTATTTTTGAATGGCCGTCAACCTGTACGACGGCGTCACCTCCGTAAAGAAGTTGTGCTCCTGTAATGAACCAAACTTCAAGATTCTCAAATGCTTTAACCATAGTATTGTTTTTTTATTGTTAGTGTTTGGGTTTTGTTTTATTTGTCTTTCTTTTTTTGTCCGTAGTATGCGTTAGGCCCGTGTTTGCGGTTGAAATGCTTTTCTACGAGCAGGGGATTCATCGTTGTCTCGGGGTTTACACATAATGAGACAAACGCCATTTTTGCCACTTGCTCCATTACCACGGCATTGTACACGGCGTTGTCAGGATCTTTTCCCCATGAGAACGGTCCGTGGTTCTTTACCAGGACACCGGGAGTATGTACGTAGTTCAGACCCTTGAAACGTTCAATTATCACCGTGCCTGTTTCTTTCTCATATTCCGCCATCTGGTCGGCGGTCATATCCGCGGTACAGGGAATGTCGTCGTGGAAGTAGTCCGCGTGGGTCGTCCCAATGTTGGGAATGTCCTTTCCGGCCTGCGCCCATGCCGTTGCGTATGTGGAGTGGGTGTGCACAACGCCGCCAATCTCAGGGAATGCGCGGTACAGTTCAAGGTGTGTCGGTGTGTCTGATGACGGATTCAGGTCTCCTTCCACTGTCTTTCCTGTTTCCAGGTCTACGACAACCATGTCAGAAACTTTCATCGTGTCATAACTTACTCCTGACGGTTTTATTACCACGAGGCCTTTTTCACGGTCTATGCCGGACACGTTGCCCCATGTGAATATTACCAGGTTGTGTTTTACAAGGTCCAAGTTGGCCTTGAAAACTTTTTCTTTCAGTTCTTCTAGCATGATCTTATAGTTTGAATATAGGGTCCTCCATATACGCCTCTTTGTTGAAGCGGTATAGTGCGGCACCGCGTTTTGATGTGAGTTTGTCTATTAAATCTGTTTTCTCGATGTACTCGATTGTCTTTATTCTTTTTCTGAAATTACGCTTGTCAATCGCTTCGCCAAGTATAGCTTCGTAAACATGCTGCAGTTGGGTGAGCGTAAACAAGTCCGGCAGAAGGTTGAAGCTCAGCGGTTCAGTTGAGATTCTGCGTCGCAGCAAGGCTATGGCCTTTTTCACCATGTCGTTGTGGTCGGAATAGAGTCGTGGCATGTCTTTTATGTTGATCCATTCCACCTGGTGCGTTTCAAGCAGTTTCTTGTCATAGTCCTTGACGTTGATGAGGGCGCAATATGCTATTGAGATGACCCGTTCACCGGGATCTCGGTCTATTGCGCCGAACGCGCCTACCTGCTTCATGTACAGGTTTTTCAGTCCGGTAAGTTCAAACAACACTCTGTTGGCGGCGGCGTCGAGACTTTCGTTTTCCTCGACGAATCCGCCATAAAGTGACCATTCGCCCATTCCAGGATTCATTTTTCTCTTGCCGAGAAGTAATTTCAGTTCCTTGTCTTCGAATCCGAAGATTATGCAGTCCACGGAAACGAATACCTTGGAATGTTCGCTGTAATATGTTGTCATTTACTTTTTGCTGTTTCAGAAAGTTTTTCTTTACCAGAAATAAGTGTAGAATGCGGCGCAAAGGGCTACTACGCCAAGTGTCGCTACCACGTCCCATTTATTCCAGCTCTTGAGTATTGAAGCCTTGTATTCTTTCGTGAATGTGATGGCTTCGATTTGCTCGGCGCTTGGTTTTGGTGTGAACATGGATACTACAACCATAAGCAGTATAATGAATACCAGCAACCAAACCTCGAAGATCAGCCAGTTGGTTTGCCAGAACCATGTGGTGTATTCCCAGAAAGCTCCGTCCATCGTGGCTTTGCCCGAGTTTGTGATTACGTTGGTGAGCAGGCGCAGCATGCCGATGAGGAAACCGCCGATCAGTCCCCATTCTCCGGCTTTTGGCGTTATTTTCTTTGAGAATATGCCGAGTGTGAATACGGCAACCATGGCAGGAGCTATGAGCGACTGTATGTCTTGCAGGTAAGAGTACAGGTTGCCCATGTTCATCATTATCGGCATCCATGCAAGTCCGAGGAGCACCACAACCACTGTTGCCACGCGGCCTACGAATACGTAGTGGCTTTCGCTCATGCCTTTCTTCATCGGCTTGTAGAAGTCTTCGGTGAACAGCGTTGCGCAACTGTTGAAGAACGCTGCCAGTGATGCCACGAGTGCGCAGATGAAGCCAACTGTTACAAGCCCCTTAACGCCGGCCGGCAGGATGTTCTTCACCATCATGGCGAAGGCCCCGTCAGTGTCGTGAGTGTTGGTTATGTCCATGATGATGCCGCTGCCTGTTTTTTGTGAAAGCGCGAACGCAACCATTCCCGGTATGAGGAACATGAACACCGGCAGCAGTTTGAAGTATCCGGCGGCGATTGTTCCGCGGCGTGCGCGCTGCATCACCTTGGCGTTGTCCTCGCCCTTGGTCTGCCCAAGCACACGCTGCACGATGTGCTGGTCGGTACACCAGTACCAGAAGCCGATTATCGACGCGCCGAGGAATACCACGTATCCAGGGAACTGCGGATACATCGGGTCGGCCGGGTCGGTGTGGAACATGTGCGTTGTGCCGAAGCCGTCGTGGGCGGCGTTGCACACGGCCATCATCTGCGACCATCCTTCGGTTATGCTGCCGTCGCCGAGCATGCTGAGTCCCAGGAACAAAACGAGGAACGAGCCAATGATAAGAATAGGTGTCTGTATGGCAGAGAGTGTCATTACGCCCTTCATTCCGCCGAACACAGTGAACACGGCCGTTATGGCGATGAGTCCGATTGCTCCGTACCAGAAAGGCAGTCCGAGCAAATACTCGAAGAATATGCCGCCTGTGAACGCCGTCACCGAGACTTTTGTCAGCACGTAAGCTATCAGCGTTATGATTGAAAGCCACGAGCCTGTGCGCTGCGTGTAGCGGAATTTCAGGAAGTCGGGCATGGTGATGATTTTGCCCAGTTTGTTGTTCAGCAGTTGGTAGAAGGGCACGAAGAGCCATCCCAGTATCAGTATCATCCATCCCTGCATTTCCCAGTGGGCCATGCCTACGCCGTCTTTTGCGCCGGTGCCTGCCAGGCCTACGAGGTGTTCAGAGCCTATGTTAGCGGCGAATATGGCGGCTCCGATGATATACCATGGTTCGCCCTTACCGAACAGATAGTCCTGGCTGTCGGCGCCTTTCATTCTCTTCTTGTCTTTCTGTATGGCGTGGTACACCGCCCAGATTATGGCTACGACGCCAACGGCCAGCACCGCCCAGTCGAGCCAAACGAATTCATTTGTATTCCAATTCATGATGTCGAGTTATTTCATTTTTTTATTCTCACTTTCTCACCTTCTTACTTTCTCACCTTCTTGCTTTCTCACTGAAAACTTGTACGCCACGTGGCTGTAATACTTCTCTCCTGGCTTCAGGTAGGCCGACGGCCAGTCTTTCTTGTTGGGCGAGTCGGGATACTTCTGGCTTTCAAGGCATACCGACACGTGCTTTGGATATTTCACGCCATGTTTGCACGCAACGCCCGTACCCTGGAAGTTGCCCGTGTACACCTGCACGCCCGGTTCGTTGGTGAACATTTCGAGCATGATACCGGTCTTGGGCGAGTACAGCGATGCGGCCACGGTCTTGTCGTCGCCCTTGCCGTCCTTATAAGTGTTAAGGCACCAGTTGTGGTCGTAACCTGAGGCATACCTTATCTGGGCGAACGCCGTGTCGTTGATAGTCTCGCTTATGGCGTGCGGCTTGCGGAAGTCCATCGGCGTGCCCTCCACGGGCAGGATTTCGCCCGTTGTCATGTATGTGGAGTCTGTCGGGGTGTAAGTGTCGGCATTGACGTAGAGCACCATGTCCATTGCCTCTTTCGACGGGTCCCCGTTCAGGTTGAAATAGCTGTGGTTCGTCATGTTCACCACGGTCTCCTTGTCAGTTGTCGCCTCGAATGTTATGTCTAGCGTGTTGTCGGCCGTCAGTCTGTAAGTAGTCGTTGCCTTCACCGTGCCGGGGAAGCCGTTGTCGCCGTCGGGCGAGGTTATTGCCAGTTGCAGCACAGAGTCGTTTGCCGTCACCACGTCATACACCTGGTACATCCAGCCCGACGGGCCGCCGTGCAGGCAGTGGCCGAAGTTGTTTGTCGGCAGTTGGTATTCTTTTCCGCCCACGGTCAGTTTGCCGTGTTTGATGCGGTTGGCGTAGCGGCCCACTGACGAGCCGTAGTCGCTGGGACTGTTCACAGAGTCGGCATACTGCGCTATGTTGTCATAGCCCAGCACCACGTCGGTTGGCTTGCCGTCCTTGTCGGGTACCACCAGCGAAACCACGCGACCACCGAAGTTGGTTATGCACGCCTCCATGCCGCCGGCGTTTTTCAGAGTGTACAGTTTCACGGCTTTCTGGTTGATTGTCGTGTCAAAGGCAGCCGGGTCTAGTCCCGATGCGGTCAGGCCTGTGCCTGCTTCTGTCGTGCATGATGTCATTGCCGCCACGGCCATGCCCATGCCTGCGATGAATGATATTGTGCCCTTCATCTCGTTAGGTGTTAAGTATTAGTTAATAATAAGTATTAGTTATTTGGTGTAAAAGTACAACTTAATTCGTTACGTTTTACTTTTCAGTCGTATGTTTTATGCTATTAAAATGTTTTTTTACAACTTTTAGCCCTTTGCGCGAAGCTCTGTCCGTGCGTTATGTCTTGTGCGTGAATTGTCATTTGTTTATTGTTTATTACATGAAACGTTGCAAAATGTCAAACGGCGAGTGTCCGTTGGAACGCTCAAAATAGCTTTGCCGCAACACCGCCGACGGCCTTCTGCTGTGCGGTTTATGGCCTTTTGCCGTGTGAAAGGCCGTCTTTCGGCTTGCGTTTGGCCGTGTTTTGGCCTTGTGATGGCCGTCATCTTGCTTTGTGTTTGCCGTCATCTTGCCTTGTGATGGCCGTCGTCTCCCGTTTTTAAGTCCGTTGCAATTGCACATGTTGACTGCGTTCAGCATTAACAGCCTCTGTTCCAGGTGTTTATGCTTGCACACTTTTCCAGGCCTTATTTTCGTCCGGTGTGCGATTATTTTGCGGCAACGCCCTTCTCTGCATTCATTAGGAATCATTGTGTAAGCAAAAAACATCGTTTCCGTTCATTGTGACATTTGCGCAAGCCGTCACCTGGCCCTACGCAAGTAGTCTGTTGTCAAGCAAGTCGCCGTTAGGGCAATGACGGCTACCAACCGCCTGACTCCCAGTAGTGTGAACACCCTGGTTTAATCGTGTCGCTCTGCATATGTTCGTGAGTTCGGCATAAGGAATCATCTTTCCAAATATAGAAAATCTTACCGCTTTTGCTTTTTTTGCCGCTCGGTGTCAAGCCGTCATTCCGCCGAAAAGCGGAATGACGGCTTGACACCGACTTGTAAAAAACTGACAAGTATGACATTCTTGTTATGCCGAACTCACGAACTTAAAATGAAATAAACTGTATATTTCGATTATCTTACAAGGAAAATGTCATACAGAATCTAAAAAAATTATTACCTTTGCAACTGCGAATACAGTGTTCTGGCCTGTCGCCGGCATCGATGGCGATGCGGGAGGAAAGTCCGGGCAGCACAGGACGCTCCACTTCTGAAAATGGAAGCTGTCGGCAACGGCAGGAAGATGCAGAAGAAAACAACCGCCTGCGCCGTAGGCGTGGGTAAGGGTGAGAAGGCGGTGTAAGAGACCACCAGCTGTCAGGTGACTGTCAGGCTGTGCAATCTGGAGGCTGCAAGTTCGCGTAAACCATCGTCTGAGGGCTGTCCGTCCGATTGCAAAAACGATGGAGGGTGGAACGCTTGAGCCGTGAAGTGATTTGCGGCGTAGATAAATGGCAGGCACCGCATGCCAAAAGTCTTGCGGAACAGAACCCGGCTTACAGGGACACTGTATTCCTTTTTATTTGTATTACCCATCATATGAAACGGCTACTTTACCGCCCATGAAAAAACAATTAACGCGAGTAATAAACTTCCTGACCGTAGGCATTTGGCACGTGAAGCGGCAAGACGTGTCGCCATGGCTGTATTTTCTTTACGGTGTCGTTAAGAAGCTTTTGCTCGCCGTAGAGCGTGCCACGACGAAGCGCATGGTTGATGCTGCGTCGGCACTTACTTATTCAACCCTCCTTGCCATTGTGCCCATCATGGCCGTGGTTTTCGCCATAGCACGCGGCTTTGGATACAACAAGTATATTGAAGACTGGTTTCGCGACGCACTTGCCAGTCAACCGCAGGCGGCAGACGTGATTGTTGGTTTTGTAAACTCATACCTTGTGCATACAAAGAGCGGCATATTCTTGGGCGTGGGACTGATCTTCATGCTATGGACGGTAATAATGCTTATAAACAACATTGAACAGACATTCAACTACATCTGGCAAGTGAAGAAGCCACGCAGCCTGTTCCGCACGATAACCGACTACATGGCCATGTTCCTGCTGGTACCGATAATAATTGTGATTACGTCTGGTGTGTCGATATTTGTGGCAACAGTGTCTGACAGTATCGAAGGATATGCATTGTTGGCTCCGGTTATGAGGTTCATCATTGCGCTGATGCCGTATTTGTTCATGTCGGCCGTGTTCATCGCACTGTATTTATTCATGCCAAACACAAAAGTCAGGCTGGGGTGTGCCATTGTGCCAGGCATACTTGCCGGCGTTGCAATGCAGGGTCTGCAACTTGTTTACATCCATTCACAGATTTGGGTGAGCAGTTACAACGCCATCTATGGTTCGTTTGCCGCCTTGCCACTGTTTATGTTGTGGGTGCAGATTTCATGGACCATATGCCTGTTCGGTGCCGAACTTTGCTATACGAGCCAAAACCTTGAAGACTATGCCTTCAGGGCCAAGACGGAAGAGATAAGCCACCGTTATCGCCTGATGATGAGCGTAATGCTGGCAAGCCTAATCTGCAAGCGGTTTGAAGAAGGTGCCCGGCCTTACACGGCGTTGGAACTGAAGTTGAAAACCGGAATACCCGTAAGAATAGTCAACGACCTTCTTTATGAGCTTACGCAAGTACATATAATAATAGAAGTGACAAGCGACGAGAAAGGGGAGGAGAGCATGTATCAGCCGGCAGAGTCAACGGAAAGACTTAGCGTAGGAACGCTGATAGACCGTTTGGAATCACAGGGCAAATGGACTATAGAACTGGACATGCACATGCTGGCTACAGAGAATTGGAAGCACGTGATAAAATCGCGTTTGGAATACCTGGACGCGCAGCATGCCGTGTTGCTGAAAGACATGTAACGGCATGACGGAAACGCTGCTCACTTGCCGGAGTAATCAGATACCGCTTTTATATACCGTTCAATGTCATAGTCGTACATCTTCTTTATATTGGCTTTATCAACAGCCTTTGCAACTGCAAAATAGACAGTAACAAAAATTACACCGAGCAACACGCCGAGAAACAAGACTTTCACCCCGTCACCGAAACCTGACAATATAATCACTGGCATCACAAGTATTATGCCTGGAACGACAAGGTTCTTGCCGCGCTCTTCTCCACGGTCAAGAATCCGTTGCTTGTCATATACATATTCTTTGACTTTTGCCTCGGTGGTGGCATAGTCTTCTGCACGCGGAAAGTCGGCATCATCCTTGTGGCTTTCCATCTTTTCCGTTATAGAATGCTCCCAGTCTGTAATTCTGTTTATTTCCATACTTGCTTTAATTTTTGCCAAAGGTATAACAAGAATGGTGAAACTCAAAATAAATTTGGAAGAAATGAAAATAATTACTACTTTTGTACCAAATTAATCACACTATTAAAACTATCAAGAATATGAATTTACCAGATTTCATGTCATATTCAAATAAGTTCACGGCAAGTGAATTCATTGAAAAAATATCAAAGATAGCCAAGAGGGCAGGGGCCAAACTGGTTTACGCCGCGTTGATATTGTACTATACGTTGCAAAGCGACAAGATACCGGTAAAGGATAAAGCTATCATTATAGGCGCACTGGGATATCTTATAAGTCCGTTGGACGTGATACCCGATGCCATTCCCATTGCCGGACTCGGCGATGATTTGGCCGTGCTGATATATGTTTTAAACAAAGTGTGGGGCAGCGTGTCGGAAGAGATAAAGGAAAAGGCAAAATCAAAGCTCGACAAGTGGTTTGACGAAGACGAGATAGCCGAAATAAATACACTTTTTGACAAAGAATAAGAAAAAGATTATGGTAATAGACTTTGACAACATAAAAGAAGACTGCATACAAGGATTTAAAGGCGGACGCGGCGAATTGCTGACCCGTAATTATGTTGACGGCAAGTGCAAGATCATGATGAGCTGCCTGCGCCCGGGAGCATCGAGCGGTTTGCATGGGCATGAAGGAAACAGCGAGATAGTGTACATCATCAGCGGAACGGCCACGTTTAATTATGACGGCATTACCGAAACTGTCGG
This sequence comes from uncultured Prevotella sp., assembly GCA_944320195.1. Taxonomy (GTDB): domain Bacteria; phylum Bacteroidota; class Bacteroidia; order Bacteroidales; family Bacteroidaceae; genus Prevotella. The sequence continues at coordinate 32,702 of CALUGP010000013.1, forward strand.
ACAAGGCCAAGTGCACTATTGCCCTGAAGGGCACTCGCACTATATGGAAAACAATACCGACACAGACTTGCATTATCTGGCAATAGTCCCTGAACATCATGTCAAACCTGAAGTGTAAAATGAATCATGCAAAGAGAGGATAACAGGAAAACAAACACAGAATACACATACTTGCAGGTAACAGCAGAAAGCCCTCTGTTAGAGTTCCTTCTTGCAAACATCAAGAATGAGAGCCGTACTAAAATCAAAGCGACATTGCGCGGACGAGGAATCAAGGTTAACGGTAAGTTTGTCACCCAGTTTGACTTTCCGCTGAAACCGGGAATGAAGATTGCCGTAAGTAAAAGCAAACGTAACAATCTGCAACTCAACAGCCGATACGTAAAACTTGTATATGAAGACAGGCATCTTGTTGTTGTTGAAAAAAACATAGGCATATTGTCAATGGCGGCAGGGCACAGTTCGTTAAACGTAAAGTCCGTTCTTGACGACTATTTCCATAAAAGCCATCAGCATTGTAACGCCCATGTTGTACACAGGCTTGACCGCGATACCAGCGGTCTTATGGTATATGCCAAGAATATGGAGACAGAACAGATTCTGGAACACAACTGGCATGACATTGTCTACGACCGGCGCTATGTGGCAGTTGTAAGCGGAGAAATGGAGGAAGACGGCGGCACCATAGCCAATTGGCTTAAAGACAACAAGTCATACATAACATATTCTTCGCCTGTTGATAATGGCGGAAAGTATGCAGTAACACATTTTCACACTCTCGCAAGAACGACCGATTACAGCCTTGTAGAATATCGTCTTGAGACAGGGCGTAAAAACCAAATACGTGTGCATTCAGCCGACATGGGACATCCTGTATGTGGTGACATTAAATACGGTAACGGGGATAATCCGCTCCACAGACTTTGTCTACATGCATATATGTTATGTTTTTACCATCCAATTACGGGAGAACGTATGGAGTTTGAGACACCCATACCATCATCGTTCAAGAGCTTGTTCAAATAAAAACGTATAATTTGTTAATGGAAAGTTTCGCATATTATATATTTTGCATCATCGCAGCCATAATAGGCATAGTCATTTTTAAAAAAGTAGCCGGCTGCTTGATGAAATCCTTATTTTTCGCCTTAATTATAGCTGTGTTGGCTGCAATATATTTCTGGTGTTTCAAATAATCCGTACGATATGCTTACGGCGTAAGTGCCCAATAGAGCAAGAAACGCTAAAACGAGTAGATTGAAAAATTAGATTACTACTATGGATGGTGCTTTTGCATTATACAGATATCCTTTCTCAAGTGAATACACGGCAATGCGGCAGGAATGTGGCAAACCTCTTACCTTGTCTTCATGCAACGACCTTGTCGGAAAATCAGGATTTGCATTCGATCCATTTCATCCAACGGCAGAACATCCTATATTGGTTTTAACACCAGATAAAGTCGAGAGACATAAAGTTAAGACAAATGTTGATTTTGACGAAACCCCATTCTACAACCGATCTGTTGAAGACGAACGTTTAAGGTATAAACAGACATTTGCATGTTTCCACAACAAACTGACAAGTGGAGAGTTTTCAAAAATTGTGTTGTCACGTTATTCAGACGAGTCTGCCGGCGCAAACCTTGATTGTGAAAAACTTTTCATGCGCGCCTGTGTCCTATATCCGAGAATGTTCATCGCATTGGTCTCAATGCCACAATGTGGCACGTGGCTTATGGCCACGCCTGAAATATTATTGGAAGAGAGCGACGGGAAATGGCATACTATGGCATTGGCCGGAACAATGCGTATAGACGAGACAAAAGATACAGACATTTGCATGGCCGTACGCAAGAAGAACGGGAACATTTCTGAATGGAGTATAAAAAACATAAGGGAACAAGAATATGTGTCAAATTATATAAAAAGGTGTTTGCAACATTATTCCTCTATATATGAAGCAACAGAACCATATACTGTCAGGGCAGGAACAGTGAAACACATACGTAGTGATTTTTATTTTGACATAGACGACAAACTATTAGGCGAACTGATAGACGCCCTGCATCCGACCCCGGCTGTTTGCGGAACGCCAAAGGATGACACATATGCATTCATCCGCCAAAACGAGGCGTATGACCGCAAATATTACAGCGGTTTTGCAGGACCTCTGTGCTGCGATGAAGGCACACATCTTTATGTTACACTAAGATGCATGGAAATCAATAATGACAAATGCAGACTTTATGCAGGTGGCGGTCTTCTCGAGAACAGTGAATTAAGTGATGAATGGCTTGAGACAGAAGCCAAAATGGATACAATGAGAAGATGTTTGGCAATAAAAAGAATATAAACATTTTAGTTGCGTTGCTCATTAAACATGGAGTAAAACGCGCTGTGGTATGTCCCGGTTCAAGAAACGCCCCTATAGTACATACGCTTAACGAATGTGAAGACATTGCGTGCTATCCTGTCACAGACGAACGCAGCGCGGGATTTTACGCTTTGGGAATGTCGCTTGCCGATAATGCCCCGGTTGTTGTATGCGTGACTTCAGGCACAGCTTTACTTAACCTTGCTCCGGCCGTAGCGGAAGCGTCTTATCTGCATCATGGACTGATAGTGATTTCTGCCGACCGCCCTTCTGCATGGATAGGGCAACTTGACGGACAAACATTGCCACAACCGGGAGTTTTCGGCTGTTTTGCAAGCATGTGTGTGAACTTGCCTGAACCTCATGACGACATCGAACTATGGCATTGTCGCCGTCTTGTCAACGAAGCGTTATGCGAAGTTAAGGCAAACGGTAATAAATCTGTACATATCAACGTGCCTATAAGCGAACCGTTATTTGAATTCAACACAGACGAACTTCCGACTTTGCAAAAAATAGAAACGATACGGGCAGCATTAAATACACAGGCATTTGAAAATATAGTACTGCCACGGATGTTTGCCGCCAAACGCCCAATGATTGTTGTCGGACAACTAAGCGAAATCCCAGAAAAATTGGAGCAAGCGCTGGCTTTTGTCAGCAATCATATTGCGGTTTTGTCTGAACCTCTTTCTTTTGGGATGCAACGTCCGTTTGACCTTGTACTTGCACGTACGGGTGAGGCGGTCGAATATTCGCCAGATTTCTTACTTTACATAGGCGACACCATAATCAGCAAAAGATTAAAGAACTATCTTCGTGAAACAGACATCACCGAGGTTTGGGCTGTGTCTGAAGACGGGAAGATTCATGATACATTTATGCAATTGTCAGGCGTAATCGAAGGCTGTTCGACAAGCGCTATAATGTGTATTGCCGATTTTTGCGAGAAACACATTGCTGAAATAGATGACAATAACACACAGCCACGTACATGTTTTGCAGATAAATGGAAAAAATGTATGGATGATGTCTGCAGACTCATATCCGGCTATGAGCCACGCTATTCACAAATGGCGGCCATAAGAGATTTTGAATTGTCATTGGAAGACATGGACTATGCATGGCATGTCCATTATGCTAACAGCAATGCCGTAAGACTGGCATGCATTTACTCTACACATCATGTCTGGTGTAACCGTGGTGTCAATGGCATTGAAGGAAGTCTGTCTACCGCTGCCGGTTTCTCCGTAGCGACAGACGACATGGTGTTTTGCATAATCGGCGACCTAAGCTTCTTTTATGATCAAAACGCACTGTGGAACTCAAATATAAAAGGCAACTTGCGCATAATACTATTAAATAATGGTTGCGGAGGCATTTTTTACAGCCTGGGAGGGCTACGTGAAAGTTCGGCTTTCAGCAGACTTGTTTCTGCACATCACGACACTACCGCGCAGGGGATTTGTACGCAAAATGACATCGGCTATTTGTCAGCTAAAAACAACGAAGAACTCCATGTCGGAATTGCAACGCTGATGACCAGCCAGACTACCCGGCCAATGCTGCTGGAAGTGTTTACGGATGCAGAAGAAGACAAACTTGTAATAAATGATTTTATGAAATATATCAAGTCATGAAAGAAAAAAGAGAATGGAAATCCGTTGAAGGGTTTGATTTCAAGGAAATATTATTTGAAGAATTTGAAGGTATTGCAAAAATAACTATCAATCGTCCACGTTACCGCAACGCCTTTACGCCGAGGACCACATGGGAGATGAGCCAGGCATTCGCATATTGCCGCGAAGCCCAAAGTATCGGTGTGGTAATTCTTACAGGAGCAGGTGACAAGGCCTTCTGTTCAGGAGGCGACATGCATGTGAAAGGGCGTGGAGGTTATGTCGGTGAAGACGGTGTGCCGCGTCTTAATGTCTTAGACGTACAGAAGCAAATCCGCTCATTGCCTAAACCTGTGATAGCCATGGTCAACGGATATGCCATTGGCGGAGGACACGTGCTTCATGTGGTATGCGACTTGACGATAGCAAGCGAGAACGCAATATTCGGCCAGACGGGCCCAAAGGTCGGCTCGTTTGACGCTGGCTTCGGCGCGTCCTATCTTGCACGTATCGTAGGACAGAAAAAAGCTCGGGAGATATGGTTCATGTGCAAGCAATATTCTGCACGAGAAGCCGAGCAGATGGGACTTGTAAACTGTGTTGTGCCGTTCGACGAACTGGAAGACACATGTGTGGCATGGGCTCAGACCATGATGGAACGAAGCCCCCTGGCATTGCGCATGATAAAAGCAGGACTAAACGCCGAACTTGACGGACAAGCAGGAATACAGGAACTTGCAGGTGATGCCACCATGCTTTATTACTTCCTTGACGAAGCACAAGAGGGAGGCAAGGCCTTTCTGGAAAAACGCAAGCCGGATTTTAAGAAATATCCCAAACTGCCTTGATTTGACTGCCATGAATTATAAAATCAGCATTATTCCAAAAACATTGCATTTCAAGCAGCCGGCCGGGACTTCACGCGGTGTTTACACAACAAGGAAGTCTTGGTTTATTGAACTTACTTCTGCAGCCATTCCAGGGCGCAAAGGCATTGGTGAATGTGCGCCACTGCCAGACTTGAGCTGTGACTACAGTGCGGACTATGCCGAAAGGCTGCGTGCATTATGCGACGCTTTTGAGCGTAACGGTAAGATTGATTATACAGAGATGAGGGAATATCCTTCAATGCTGTTCGGACTTGAAACGGCCTTGGCGCATTTCAATGCAGGCACAACGGCCTTGTTTGACACGCCATTCAGCCGTGGGGAAGAGGGCATACCCATAAACGGACTTGTATGGATGGGCAGCTATGAAGAGATGCTTGTCCGCATGGAAGAGAAAATCAAGTGCGGATTCCATTGTGTAAAACTGAAAGTCGGCGCGATAGACTTTGACAGCGAGCTTGATTTGGTAAAACGAATACGTAGCCGGTTCTCGGCTTCCGAAATAGAATTGCGCCTTGATGCCAACGGTGGCTTTAAGCCAGAAGAAGCGCTCTACAAACTTGAACTTCTGTCACAATATTCCGTACACTCCATAGAGCAGCCGATAAAGCCCCACCTGTGGAGTTACATGGCGCAATTATGCAGAGAATCGCCTTTGCCAATAGCCCTTGATGAAGAACTCATCGGCATTACCGACCCTTCAATGATGGGATATATGCTGAATGTCATACGCCCGGCCTACATTGTGATAAAGCCGTCGTTGCACGGAGGAATGTATGGCACGGAAAAATGGATGAGCGCCGCGCGCGACAACAATGTCGGGACTTGGATTACAAGCGCGCTTGAGAGCAACGTAGGCCTTAACGCCATAGCCCAACTTGCAGCTAAGGCTTACGGCCCTGGCATTACGATGCCGCAAGGGCTTGGCACAGGGCAGCTTTTTACAGACAACATAGACATGCCCGTAGAAATACGCGGCGACAAACTTTATTATATTAAGTGAAAAGTGAAGAGTGAGAAATCCATAACCATTATGAATTTTGGATTTTTCACTTTTCGTTTTTCATTCTAATTAAATTTTATTGTATGGATTTACAAGAGTTCCTTGACGAGTGGAACAATCAGTCTGATACAATCCTCGTCCACACAAGCGGTTCAACGGGAAAACCCAAAGCCATGCGTGTTGAGAAACACCGCATGGAGGCAAGCGCACGGCTTACGTGCGACTTTCTCGGTTTGAAGCCAGGCGATACAGCCCTGCTATGCATGCCGCTTGACTATATAGCAGGCAAGATGGTTGTAGTGCGTTCCATTGTAAGGGATTTGCAGCTTGTCAGCATAAAGCCGTCAGGCCATCCGTTGGCAGGTATTGACACGCCGCCTACATTTGCCGCGATGGTGCCCATGCAGGTGTATAACAGCTTGCAGATGGAGCACGAGCGCACCATGCTTAAAGCCGTGAAACACCTGATTATTGGCGGAGGCGCAGTAGACAAGCAGCTCGAAACCGAGTTGCGAAGCTTTCCAAATGCAGTGTGGAGCACTTACGGCATGACCGAAACGCTGTCGCACATAGCTATGCGCCGTATCAGCGGCAGTGGTGCTGACAGCTGGTACACTCCGTTTGACGGTGTAAACGTAAGCCTTGACACGGACGATTGTCTTGTGATAAACGCTCCGGCTGTATGTCCGTCAGTTCTCCATACAAACGACATTGCAGAGTTGCATGCCGACGGCCACCGCTTCCACATACTCGGGCGCAAAGACAACGTAATATGCAGCGGCGGCATAAAGATAATGATGGAGGACGTGGAAGACGCTCTTCGCCGGCATCTGTCCATGCCGTTCATCATAACCAAACGTGTTGACGCACGGCTTGGTGAGGCCGTCGTAATATTGTTCGAGGGGACGGACGCAATGATTGACACCATAAAAGAAGTGTGCTTGCGCGTATTACCTAAGTATTGGCGGCCAAAGAATTATATTCCAATAAATCAGATCCCGACAACAGAAACAGGCAAACCTGCGCGCGCCAAGGCGCGGCGAATTGCAAGCGGAGCACATGCCGGTGGCTGTCTGGAGCAATGAAAAAGACAAAGAGGGTGTGTCAAAATGGCGGCCATCGCCATTGTAGGGACATAATTCATTATGTCCGCACGTTTCGTAAGAAACGTATTACGCTGACATAGAGATATTTATACGCCCCTCCGTGGCGTACGGACATAATGAATTATGTCCCTACAAGAGCAGTAAACCCATTTTGACACACCCACTTTGTCTTGTATCAACTTTTTCTGTTTTGCAATATGTGGCATTTTGTCTTGTGAAAGGCCGCATATTACAATATGATTGACGGCCTTTTGGATAACAAAAGGCCGTCAGTTACATGAAGGAACATTTGTGATGATGTTACATGCTTACTTGTTTAAAGATATAATGTCGCTTTATTCAACCTTCTTGATAAGGTACTGCTTGAAATCGGCGAAGGCGTTAGTCATTGGTACAGACTGCTTCTTGCCATGCATGAAGGCTGCAAGGCGCGGTGGTATGGTTAAGGATGCGCCGATGGCCTGTTCTACGGTGTCATTGAATTTTGCGGGATGTGCCGTTTCAAGGAATACTCCCGTTTCGCCGGATTGCAAGTTCTCGGTCAATGCGCGCCAGCCACACGCCCCGTGAGGGTCGAGTATATAACCGTTGTTATGGTAACATTCCGCCATGGCTTCACGTATCTGCGCGTCAGAGTATGCGGCTCCGCATATGTCGGCTGATATGTCGGCGTGTGAATGGCGGTAAAGGTCAAGTATGCGCGCGAAGTTGCTCGGTGCGCCTACGTCCATGGCGTTGGCGATTGTCTGAATGCTTGGGCGTGGGGTGTATTCGCCTGTATGCAGGTATTCAAGGAACACATCGTTTGCATTGTTGGCTGCAATGAAACGTTTTACGGGCAACCCCATGCGCTTTGCGAAGAGGCCTGCGGTTATGTTTCCGAAGTTGCCGCTTGGCACGCACACTACGAGATTGTCTGCCAATCCGTGTTCTTTCATCCGTGCATAAGCATTGAAATAATAAAAAGCCTGCGGTAAGAATCGGGCGACGTTAATCGAATTGGCAGATGTCAGTTTCATCTGCTTGTTGAGTTCCTCGTCGGCAAACGCGTCTTTAACCAATGCCTGGCAGTCGTCAAACGTGCCGTCGATTTCAACGGCCGTTATGTTGCGCCCGAGCGTGGTGAACTGGCATTCTTGTATCTTGCTTACTTTTCCTTTCGGATAAAGCACATATACATGTATCCCGTCAACGCCCAGGAAACCGTTTGCCACGGCCGATCCTGTATCGCCACTTGTGGCCACAAGCACATTGACGCATCTGTCCGCCCGGCCGCTTGCGCGCTTGTCACTTTTTATGAAATGCCCCAACATGCGCGCCATGAAACGCGCCCCTACGTCCTTAAAAGCAAGAGTAGGGCCATGGAACAGTTCAAGCGACCATATATTGCCGTTGACATGCACCACCGGACAATCGAAAGACAATGTGTCATAAACAATATTTCTGAGCTCTTCAGCTGCAATGTCTTCACCGAAAAACGCATCCGCAACCTCAAAAGCAATTTCTTTGAAGGAAAGATCTTGTATCCTTTCAAAAAAATCTTTTGGCAAAGACTTTATCTTTTCCGGCATGTAAAGGCCGCGATCAGGCGCCAAGCCCCTCACCACAGCCTCGCACAACGTGGCGGGCACAGTGCTTTTATTTGTACTATAATATTTCATAAGTGCATATTTTCGTTATACGTTCAGGAATGTCTGCATAAAATCTCCTAACCTCAGCAAGCCGTAGTCGCCGCTAACGCAACTTTCTTCGTCATATACGCGGACACCGTCTGGTTTTATATTAGGGCTCCATATGGCAAAAGGAACAGGCTCGTTGACATGGGTGCGCACCTCAACCGGAGTGGGATGATCTGGCAAAAGGGCTATGGCGACAGGATTGTCGCTCCATGAGCTGACTTCCTTGAGAATCGGACCGATAAGCCTTTTGTCCAGATTCTCTATTGTACGGATTTTCAAATCCAAATCTCCGTCATGACCGGCCTCGTCGCTGGCTTCTACATGCAAGAATACAAAATCGTCGGTACGCAATGCATCCAACGCTGCCTGGGCTTTGCCTTCATAGTTTGTATCGGCAAGGCCTGTGGCTCCTTCAACCTTTATGACTTTTAAGCCTGCGTAATGTCCTATTCCTTTGATAAGATCGACCGCCGATATTACTGAGCCGGAAGTGATCTGAGGATATATCTCTGACAATTTTTTCATCGCGGGACGATAACCTCCGCCCCATGGCCAGATACTTAAAAAACCGGCAGGCGAATGGCTGTTGTTGTCTTCGGTTTTCCGGAAATCAGAATTTGCCAGAATCTCTTGCGACTGAAGTATAAGTCGGTTTATGATGTCGGCCGTCTCTTGTGCTGTCATACGTCCACTTTCAGCCCTGTTTTCCCATCCTGACTCAGGCTTAACCATCAGTTCCCTCCACGGCTCTCCGGGGTGATCATGTGGCGGAGCGCATATTACATGCTTGCTGCCTCGGCGGATTACAAGCAAGTGGCGGTATTGCGTTCCTGTCAGGAAATGGATGTCATCACTGCCCAAGCGTGAATTCAGCAACCTTATCAGCACGTCTCCCTCTTCTGTCTTAAGGTGACCGCCATGATGATTCAAAATCCCAACATTGCCCAATGTTACAATGTTGCAGCGCATGGCAAGATCGTCAGCTTGCATTTCATAGCCGATACTGGCAGCTTCAAGAGGGCCGCGTCCTTCATAAACAATGTTCAGATCATAACCGAGTATTGCCGTATTTGCGACTTCACTGCCAGGATGGAAACCATCCGGAATTGTTATGAGACGCCCTGTGCGGCCTTTACAGGCGAGATGGTCCATGTTCGGCTTATCTGCATACTGCAACAATGTTTTTCCCCCTAACCTCGGAACCGGATGATCAGCCATTCCGTCGCCTAATATAATGAGATGTTTCATCGCGCTTAATCCTCAATCTAAATATTAGCAATACTCATTATGTTCGCAAAAACGCCTGCGGCCGTAACACTTGCTCCGGCACCATATCCCTGAATAAGCATGGGATACTCTTTATACCGTTCAGTGGTAAGCATCACAATGTTGTTTGAGCCTTCAAGATTGTAAAAAGGATGTCCCTTTTCAACTTCTTGCAGTGCGACACTAGCATGCCCGTCTTCCATCTTTGCAACAAAACGCCATCGTTTGCTTTCTTTTTCAAGCCGACGACGACACTGCTCGAAATCAACATCCAATTGCGGCAGGTTGCTCCAGAAGTCATCCAACGAGCCATTGAAAAGTTCTTCAGGAATGAACAAATGCTTTTCCACATCGTCAATCTCGACTTTATAGCCGGCTTCACGGGTCAAAATCACGAGCTTGCGTATGACATCGGTTCCGCTCAAGTCTATACGAGGATCAGGTTCGCTGTATCCTTGTTCTTTTGCACGTCTTACAGTTTCGGAGAATGGAACATCGGCGGAAATCTCGTTGAAGATGAAGTTAAGCGTGCCGCTCAGCACCGCTTCTATTTTAAGTATGCGGTCACCGGAGTTGCACAGGTCGTTTATTGTCCCGATGATGGGCAATCCCGCACCTACATTCGTCTCAAAACGGAACTTCACGCCACGTGCCAACGCTGTTTTCTTAAGCCTTACATAACTACCGTAATCCGACGAGGCGGCTATCTTGTTGGCGGCTATTACCGATATGTTGTGCTCAAGGAACTCTTGGTACAGCGCGGCCACCTCCTTGCTTGCGGTGCAGTCAACGAACACGCTGTTAAATATGTTCATGCCGATAACTTCGTTCCGTAAATGAGACGTGTCACTTTTCACGGAATTGTCCAATTGCTCATGAAAGCTATCAAGGTCGATGCCGTCACGGTTGAATATGGCATGCGTACTGCTGGCGATTCCTACAACATTGAGTTTAAGTCTACGGTTTTGCTTTAATTCCTCATATTGTGACTTGATTTGCTCAATTAATTTGTTGCCAACGGTGCCTACGCCGCAGATGAAGAGGTTGAGCACATTGTATTCAGACAGGAAGAACGAGTCGTGCAGCACATTAAGCGACTTTCTCAAACTTCTCCCGTCTATTACGAATGAAATGTTTGTCTCCGACGCTCCTTGTGCGCAGGCTATTACACTGATGCCACTGCGACCGAGCGTACCGAAGAGCTTACCGGCAATACCCGGTGTGTGTTTCATGTTTTCTCCAACAATTGCAATCGTTGCAAGTCCGCTTTCCGCATGCATCGGGAACATTGCTCCAGTCTCAATCTCTTTTGCAAATTCAGCATCAAGAACCTTCACCGCCTCATCAGCATCAGAGTCTTTCACCGCTATTGACGTTGAATTTTCAGAAGAAGCCTGGCTGACAAGAAACACCGAAATTCCATTAACGGCAAGAGCGGTAAAGATGCGGCGGTTGACACCGATCACACCTACCATTGAAAGGCCGGTCACTGTTATCAGAGTTGTCCCGCTTATGCTTGAAATACCTTTAATAACCTTGCAATCATTATCTATTTTTTGTTTTATTATTGTTCCCGGACCATTGGGGTTGAATGTATTTTTCACCCTAATAGGTATGTTTTTTATGCACACTGGATAAATTGTGGGAGGATAGATAACTTTTGCACCGAAATTGCAAAGCTCCATGGCTTCTTTGTAACTCAACTCGTTTATGGTATACGCTGTACGTATAACTTTGGGGTCGGCGGTCATGAAACCATCAACATCCGTCCATATTTCAAGTACCTCGGCATTAAGGGCGGCCGCAATAATAGCAGCAGTGTAGTCACTTCCGCCTCGCCCAAGATTTGTTGTCTCCCCCGTATTTTTGTCACGGCTTATGAAGCCTGGCACGACCGCGACCTTCGGCATATCCTTGAAGGCGTTGCAAACCAACTGGTTTGTAAGTTCGCTGTCTAAGATGTTTTTATTGTTCTTATGTTCCGTACGGATGAATTCTCGTGCATCGAACAGTTTTGCATTCTTTATCAACGTAGCTGTTATGCTGGAACTCAAGCGTTCGCCATAGCTGACAATTGCGTTTTGGGTCTTTTCGCTTAAATCATGTATTAGGTAAACACCGTAATAAATACTTTTCAACTGGTCGAACAACGTATCTACGGCATTGAACAAGTCTTCACGTTTTTTCGGGTCGGTGATGATTGTGTCGATCATCTGATGATGACGCATTACCATTACGTCAAGCTCGTCTTTATAACGTATGTCGCCGTTAAGGGCCAATTGGGCGGTTGAAAGCAGTTTGTCTGTTATGCCTCCAAGTGCGCTTACAACGACAACTACCGGCTGACGCTTCGCTTCTTTCTCAACAATTCTTTTCAAGCATTGAATGCTTTTCACGGAACCTACGGATGTTCCTCCAAATTTTAACACTTTCATTTTAGATGATACTTTTTTGAGACCCCTAAGACAAACAGGGTTATGTTCTCGGTTAAAAATTGGTGACAAATTTAACAAGAAATATTCTTGCGGCAATGATTTTTTCATATTAAATTGCTAATTTTGCAGGAAAATACTTGATTATGTTACATTTTAAAGTTAAATGGTGTGTAATTTCTCTCTTTTTGTCGTACTCTTTCAGTACGCATACATCTGCACAAAAGAGAAACAATTATGAATTTTATAAAGATTTTCCTGTATATGCAGACAAGATATTGTCGCAGCTTACTTATCCTATGGCTTGGGGAAACAGCAGTATAAAAGACTTTGACGAATGGAAAAAAGCGGCACGTGAGAAAGTCTTTGAATGCATGATGACACCGCCACCTGCCCCAACTGAATATGGCATGACCCTGCTCAGCGAGGAAAAGCGTGACGGATATACCGCACGTAAAATTGAGTTCAACCTCTCTGACTTTTATCGCGTCAGGGCATATTTGCTCATACCTGATGGCAAGGGGCCGTTTCCCGCGATAAACTTATTGCACGACCATGGCGCGCATTTATATATAGGTAAGGAAAAAATGATTAGGCCCTTTGACGATGACTCACTTGTCATCGCCGACGCCGACCGTTGGGCTGCAAATATTTACGGCGGACAATATTTCGGAGACTTTCTTGCAAAAAACGGATATGTCGTTTTCTCGGCAGGTGCCCCCATGTGGGGAGAGCGCGGACGCAAAGAAGGAGTTGACCGCAACAAGTATGACATCATCGCAGGCAACATGATGATGTACGGGCGCTGCCTCAGTGCCTTCATGACTTATGACGACATCGAGTCAACAAACTTCCTTGCCACATTGCCAGAGGTCAAGCCCGATAGAATTGCTTGTGCCGGATGTTCCATGGGGGCGTACAGGGCTTGGATGCTTTCTGCTTTGTCTGACAAAATCGCAGCCTGTGCCGCTGTGTGCTGGATGGTTACAACCGACGTGCAAATGACATGGAAATACGGGCGTAAGGAAAACGGAGGGTTTGCCAACTGTATTCCTGGACTCAGGCAATACATGGACTATCCCCACATTGCCAGCCTTGCCTGCCCAAAGCCTACACTGTTCATCAACGGAACTGAAGACAAGCTTTTCAAGATACCGGGCGTAAAAAAAGCTTTCAACATAATGCGCAACGTATGGGAAAGCCAAGGAGCCGGCAACAATTTTGAAGCCGAACTATGGCCAATTCCACACTCTTGCGGCGTTGAAGCCCAACAGCGCGTGCTCGACTTCTTCGACAATCATTTGAAGAATGCACACGGGCGCAAGTAAACCGGCAACACTTTCAACCATCAACCCATCAGTCCCATCTAATTGAAAACAAAACATGATTTCAGAATATCAGCTAAGACTACTTCCGCAACAGGCGGCCAATGAAACCACCATAAAGGAGTTCGTCTCACGTGAAAAGGGAATTGACGCAAGAACCATAACCCACGTGAGAGTGCTGCGCCGCAGCATAGACGCACGCCAAAGAACCATATACGTGGACCTGAAAGTCAGGGCGTACATAAATGAAGAATCTTGTGACGACGAATATGAAAAAGTTGAATATCACGACGTGTCGTCGGCGAAACCGGTAATAGTGGTCGGCGCTGGCCCCGGTGGTTTGTTCGCGGCACTGAGGCTTGTCGAACTGGGATTGAAGCCGATAATCATAGAACGCGGTAAGAACGTGCGTGAACGCAAGAAGGACATTGCGTTGATAACAAAGACGCAAGCAATCGACCCCGAAAGCAACTATTGCTTCGGCGAAGGTGGTGCGGGTGCTTATTCTGACGGAAAACTGTACACGCGCAGCAAGAAACGAGGCAACATCCGCAAGATCCTAAATGTGTTCTGCCAGCATGGGGCAACGACTTCTATTCTTGCCGACGCCCACCCACACATTGGAACCGACAAACTGCCCCGCGTGATCGAGAACATGCGCAACACAATCATTGGCTGTGGCGGCGAAGTACATTTCCAGACAAAGATGACCGGACTTGTAATAACCAACGGCGACACGGTTGCTGGCATAAAGGCCGAGCATCTGCCAACCGGCGAACAACAGGAATTCCACGGGCCGGTAATCCTCGCCACCGGGCATTCAGCACGCGACGTGTACAGGTATTTCCATGACAACGGCATAGAGATGGAGCCTAAGTCGCTTGCAGTCGGTGTGCGCCTGGAACATCCTTCAGAACTAATCGACCAGATACAATACCACAACAAGCATGGGCGCGGCCGCTGGCTGCCGGCTGCCGAATACAGCTTTGTGACCCAAGTAGAGGGCAGAGGAGTGTATTCGTTCTGCATGTGTCCGGGCGGATTTGTCATTCCTGCCGCCACGGGGGCGCAACAGATAGTGGTGAACGGCATGAGCCCGAGCAACAGAGGCTCAAAGTGGTCTAACAGCGGAATGGTGGTGGAGATTCACCCCGAGGACGTTGGCGAAAGCAACGACGCCCTATGCATGATGCGTTTTCAAGAAGAAATTGAGCAAACGTGCTGGCAGCAAGGCAACATGAGGCAGACGGCTCCAGCCCAACGCATGGTGGACTTTACGCGCTCACGGCTGAGCTACGACCTGCCTGACAGCTCGTATTCACCGGGACTGATCTCAAGTCCGCTGCATTTCTGGCTGCCCTCAATCGTGAGCAAGCGCCTGCAGACGGCTTTCGGTGTATTCGGCAAAACCAGCCACGGATTTCTTACAAACGACGCAGTCCTCATCGCCGCCGAGACAAGGACATCGTCGCCGGTACGCATCCTTCGCGACACCGTGTCGCTACAGCATGTACGCCTTGGCGGACTATTCCCCTGCGGCGAAGGAGCCGGCTATGCAGGCGGCATAGTTTCCGCCGGAGTCGACGGCGAACGATGTGCCGATGCGGCAAAAGAATATCTGGGCTGACAACCAACCTGGAAACCATTGCTTTATGAAAGACGGCTTTTTACAAAGTGAAAAGCCGTCTTTTACTTTGCAAAAAGCCATCAAATGGAAGCCCAAAGACCGCCAATCGAATTCATGCTGATTTTTATGCGTCGCACATATGGCTGGCATCGGTCATTGACAAGAATAAATTTCTCATTATTCACGCCCGTTACGCACAAATTGAAAGTTTTTAAATAAAATATCTTATAATTTATTTGCAACATCCGATATTTATCATTACCTTTGCAACCAAAATCAATCAGACCATGACATGCAGCATTAACATATTGCACATTATCGGACTACGACTTCAACATGAGGGCGGAAGTGGCGAAGTGTGCTGTTGAGATGCATATATGTTAAAGCAGAACCTTTCTCACTTCCGGGTGTGAAAGGTTTTTTATTAATCTAAAAACAGTAGACATGAGTGACAGGTTATTTATTTTCGACACAACACTGAGAGACGGCGAACAAGTACCGGGATGCCAGCTGAACACGGTAGAGAAAATCCAAGTGGCCAAACAGCTGGAGCAGCTTGGTGTCGATGTCATAGAGGCGGGATTCCCAATATCCAGCCCAGGCGACTTCAATTCAGTAATCGAAATATCAAAGGCCGTTACATGGCCGACAATATGTGCGCTTACGCGTGCCGTAGAGAAGGACATTGACGTTGCGGCGGAATCGCTTAAATACGCCAAGCACAAGCGCATACACACAGGCATCGGGACGAGCGACTCGCACATAAGATATAAGTTCAACAGCAACCGCGAAGAAATAATAGAGCGCGCCGTGGCTGCTGTGAGATATGCCAAGAAATATGTCGAGGACGTAGAGTTTTACGCAGAAGACGCGGGCCGCACCGACAATGAATACCTTGCCCGTGTAATTGAAGCCGTGATAAAGGCCGGAGCTACTGTCGTAAACATTCCCGACACCACAGGTTACTGTCTCCCAAGCGAATACGGCGAAAAGATTAAATATTTAATTGAGCATGTTGACAATATCGACAAAGCCATAATCTCCACCCATTGCCACAATGATTTGGGAATGGCGACGGCCAACACTTTCAGCGGAATAGCCAACGGCGCGCGACAAGTGGAGGTGACAATAAACGGAATTGGAGAAAGAGCTGGCAACACGTCGCTTGAAGAAATAGCGATGATACTGAAGTGCCACAGGCATCTGGGCATAGACACAAATATAAATACGACAAAAATCTATCCTACAAGCCGAATGGTGAGCAGCCTCATGAACATGCCGGTACAGCCCAACAAGGCAATCGTCGGGCGCAATGCTTTCGCCCATTCAAGCGGAATTCATCAAGACGGAGTGTTGAAAAACACTGACACATATGAGATTATGGATCCCAAAGATGTAGGATTGGACGACAATTCCATCGTACTTACGGCCCGCAGCGGCAGGGCTGCATTGAAGTATCGTCTCAGTGTGCTTGGCGTGAACATTGAAGACGAAAAGAAGCTTGACGGCATATACCAGAACTTCCTGAAACTGGCTGACAAGAAAAAAGAGATAAACGATGACGACGTCCTGATGCTTGCCGGAGCCGACCGTGCGGAAGCTCATGCCGTAAAACTTGATTTCCTACAGGTTACTACGGGCATGGGCGTGAAGAGCGTGGCCAGCATAGGGCTCGACATCTCAGGCCAGAAGTTTGAAGAGGCTTCCACCGGCAATGGCCCTGTTGACGCGGCCATCAAGGCGCTTAAGAAAATCATACAGAAGCAGATGACCTTGAAGGAGTTTACCATTCAGGCTATCAGCAAAGGCTCTGACGACATAGGAAAGGTGCATATGCAAGTAGAATACGACGGAAATGTGTATTATGGCTTTGGCGCAAACACAGACATTGTTTCAGCCTCGGTCGAAGCATACATCGATTGTATAAACAAATTCAAATAAATAGTTTTGTAAATACGCATAAAATGAATACTCTGTTTGACAAAATTTGGGACAAGCATGTTGTGCAAATTGTTGAAGACGGTCCCACCCAATTGTATATTGACCGTCTTTACTGCCACGAGGTAACATCCCCACAAGCCTTTTCCGGTCTGCGTGAACGTGGATTAAAATGTTTCAGGCCGAAGCAGATATATTGCATGCCAGATCATAATACCCCGACCCATGATCAAGACAAACCGATTGAAGACCCCGTTTCGCGCGTACAGGTTGACACGTTGAAAGCCAATGCGGAAGAGTTCGGTCTGTCATATTATGGAATGATGGATGAAAACAATGGCATAATCCACGTCGTCGGTCCAGAAAAAGGGCTTTCCCTTCCCGGCATGACGATTGTTTGTGGTGACTCCCACACAAGTACACATGGCGCGGTGGGGGCTGTCGCCTTTGGCATTGGCACCAGCGAAGTTGAAATGGTCATGGCTTCACAGTGCATCTTGCAGCAAAAGCCTAAGTCCATGCGCATAAGCATTAACGGGAAGCTTGGCAAATGCGTTACCGCCAAAGATGTTGCGCTTTATCTCATGTCAAAGCTCACTACGTCAGGTGCGACGGGCTATTTTGTCGAATATGCCGGCCAGGTGGTGGAAGACATGTCGATGGAAGGCCGCCTTACTTTATGTAATTTGTCAATAGAAATGGGTGCGCGCGGCGGCTTTGTGGCTCCTGATGAAACGACATTCGCATATCTTAAAGATAAGGAATTTGCGCCAAAGGGTGAAGACTGGGACAAGGCTGTGGCCTATTGGAAAACACTTAGAAGTGGAGACGATGCCGTTTTTGACAAGGAGTTGGAATTTGACGCAGCCGACATAGAGCCACGCATCACCTATGGCACCAATCCGGGCATGGGCATTGGAATCTCAGAATCAATACCGTCACTCGATGAAATAGAGGAAAACGGCAAGGCTTCTTTTGCGAAGTCACTTGAGTATATGGATTTCAAACCAGGTGAAAAACTCCTTGGGCGCAAGATCGATTATGTCTTTCTGGGTGCCTGTACAAATGGGCGCATTGAAGATTTCAGGGCGTTTTCATCAATTGTAAAAGGCCGTAAAAAAGCTGAAAATGTCACAGCTTGGTTGGTGCCTGGCTCATGGGCGGTATTCAGGCAGATACGCAATGAAGGTTTGGACAAAGTCCTGAATGATGCCGGCTTTGATATACGTCAGCCCTGCTGTTCCGCTTGTCTGGCCATGAATGACGACAAGATTCCGGCAGGGAAATATTCAGTTTCTACAAGCAACAGGAACTTTGAAGGACGACAGGGACCTGGGGCGCGGACAATCCTGGCTAGTCCGTTGGTGGCCGCCGCCGCCGCCGTGACCGGAGAAATCACCGATCCGAGAGAGTTGATGTAACAGTTTTCAAATTAAAGCAAAACTCAATAGAGACATGAAACAGAAATTTGGCGTGATAACAAGTACATGCGTTCCACTGCCTTTGGAAAACGTGGATACGGACCAGATAATACCGGCACGTTTCCTGAAAGCAACCGACAAGTCTGGATTTGGCGACAACCTGTTCAGAGACTGGCGATATGGCAAGGACGGGGCTGTTATAAAGAATTTTGTTCTGAACGATCCGACATACAGCGGCGTAATACTTGTCGCAGGAAAGAACTTTGGCTGCGGTTCAAGCCGTGAACATGCAGCCTGGGCTATAGCCGGATATGGCTTCAGGGTTGTTGTAAGCAGTTTTTTTGCAGACATACACAAGAACAATGAGTTAAACAATTTCGTGTTGCCGGTTACGGTTTCAGAGCCATTTCTAAAAGAATTGTTCGACTGTATCAACAGTAATCCTAAGACAGAAGTAGAAGTGGATTTGCCGAATCAGACCATCACCAACAAGGCTACCTGCAATAGCGAACGATTTGAAATAAATGGATATAAGAAGCATTGCCTTATGAACGGCCTGGACGACATCGACTATCTGCTTGAGAACAAGGACAAGATTGAGGAATGGGAACGACTGAACAAATAAACTCATATACACGCATACCGCCATTTATCGAGATAATGGACAGCACGCTGCGAGACGGCGAGCAAACAAACGGCGTCTCATTCCTGCCGCATGAAAAATTGATGATAGCGAAAATGTTGCTTAACGACATCAATGTGGACAGGGTTGAGGTTGCTTCCGCACGTGTATCTGAAGGAGAAAAAGATGCCGTAAAAATGATTTGCCGTTACGCTCAACAAATCGGGAAATTGGGGAATGTCGAGGTCTTAGGCTTTGTTGACGGCAAGTCAAGCATCGACTGGATCAGCGATTGTGGGTGTAAGGTGATCAATTTGTTGGCAAAAGGTTCGTTGAAACATTGCGTGGGACAGTTGCACAAGACTGTAAAAGAGCACATAAACGACATTCTATATTCTCTCGACTATGCCAAGTCGAAAGGAATGGACGTAAATGTATATCTTGAGGATTGGAGCAATGGGATGAAGCTTTCACCTGAGTACGTATATGAGGTGTTGGATGTCTTGACGCAAAAAGACATTAAACGCTTCATGTTGCCTGACACTCTTGGCGTCCTTAATCCGCTTCAGGTCATTGAATACATGCGCAAAATGGTGAAGAGATACCCTTCTGTACATTTTGATTTTCACGCACACAATGATTATGACTTGGCTGTAAGCAATTCGCTCGCAGCAGTGCTGAGCGGTGCAAAAGGATTGCATGTTACTGTGAACGGGCTAGGAGAAAGGTGTGGCAATGCGCCATTGTCAAGCGTTCAGGTTATCTTGAAAGACCAGTTTAATGCCAAAACCAACATCCAAGAGGACAGGTTAAACGACATCAGCCGGCTTGTTGAAGGATATTCAGGCATATCCATCGCGCCAAACCAACCCATTGTCGGCGAAAATGTCTTCACACAAGTGGCAGGAGTGCACGCCGACGGGGACAATAAAGCCAATCTCTATAGCAACGCCCTTATGCCAGAACGTTTTGGCAGAAAACGCGAATATGCTTTGGGAAAAACCAGTGGGAAAGCCAATATCGACCGGAACTTGCGTGAACTCGGACTCGAACTGACTCCTGAACAGACGCGGAAGGTAACGCAGCGCATCACCGAATTAGGAGACAGGAAGGAGATTGTGACGCAGGAAGACTTGCCTTTCATTGTCAGCGACGTGTTGAAACACAATGTGCCAGACGACAGGGTCAGACTTGTCAGTTATATGGTGTCGTCGGCTTACGGCCTGAAACCTATTGCAAGTGTAAAGGTTGACATCGACGGCAAACAATACGAGGCTGACGCTATGGGCGACGGACAGTATGACGCTTTCGTCAAAGCACTGCGCAAGATATACAAAAACTCGCTTGGACGGACATTCCCGACGCTTGAGAATTATAGTGTGACGATACCTCCCGGAGGCCGCACGGATGCCTTAGTGCAGACGGTCATAACATGGAACGACCGTGGAAAAACGATAAGGACACGCGGGCTTGATGCCGACCAAACCGAAGCTGCCATTAAGGCGACAATGAAAATGCTTAATATTTTTGAATAAATTACAACTCATTTTTATATATTGATTTTATGAAGTTGAAGATAGCCGTACTTCCAGGAGATGGAATAGGACCGGAAATAATGAAACAAGGGGTAGCCGTAATGGATGCCATAGTTGAAAAATTCGGACACGAGGTTGAATACAAAGAAGCAATATGCGGTGCCGATGCAATTGACAAAGTGGGGGATCCTTTCCCTGAAGAAACGTTTGAAACTTGCAAATGGGCTGATGCCGTGCTTTTTGCAGCCGTTGGCGATCCGCGTTTTGACAACAATCCGACGGCAAAAATACGTCCGGAGCAGGGTCTTTTGGCCATGCGCAAGAAGTTGGGATTGTTCGCCAACATACGTCCGGTGCAGACATTCAAGTGTCTTTTGCATAAATCCCCACTTAAAGACGAACTGATAAGGAATGCTGATTTCATTTGCATCCGCGAACTTACGGGGGGCATGTATTTCGGTGAAAAGTATCAGGACAACGACAAGGCTTACGACACTAATTATTACACTCGTCCTGAAATTGAACGCATACTACGGGTCGCCTATTCTTATGCCCGCAAACGCAATCGTCATCTCACTGTGGTAGACAAGGCTAATGTACTGGCATCCAGCAGGTTATGGAGACAGATTGCAAAAGAACTCGAACCTGAATATCCCGATGTTAAAACCGATTACATGTTCGTTGACAACGCATCAATGCGGATGCTTGTAGAACCGGCATTCTTTGATGTCATGGTCACGGAAAACACTTTTGGCGACATCTTGACCGATGAGGGCAGTTGCATATCGGGCAGCATGGGGCTACTACCCTCTGCGTCGACGGGTGAAAGCACTCCGGTGTTTGAGCCTGTGCACGGATCTTGGCCTCAGGCCGCAGGTAAAAATATAGCAAATCCATTGGCCCAGATATTGTCCGTGGCCATGCTTCTTGAACATTTCGACCTGAAAGAGGAGGGTGCTTTAGTGCGTAAGGCTGTAGACGCATCGCTCGACGCAAATGTGCGCACGCCTGAAATTCAGGTTGAAGGCGGTGCGAACTATGGCACAAAAGAAGTGGGAGAGTGGATTGTAAATTATATCAAGGAAGCCTGACCATAGCTTTTGTATTGCGTATGATTATTGGCATTTTAGCAAAATGCCGTTAAAACAAGGCCTGAGAATCCTCCAAGCATATCGTTTGGACGGTTCTCAGGCCTTGTTTTAACGGCTTATAGCCTCTATTCCCCGTATATTGCGACTTTAATGACCCCGTCCTTACGGTTCTCAAATATGTCGTAAGCGGTTTCTATCTCGTCAAGACGGAAACGATGTGTTATCAATGGAGTTGTGTCAATCTCGCCCTGTTCGATGAGATGGAGGATTTCAGCACAATCACAACCGTCTACACCTCCTGTCTTGAATGTCAGATTCTTGCCGTACATATCTGGCAAGGGAAGAATCTGGGGCTTGTCGTACATTGCAACAACCGTAACTATGGCGTTGGGCCGGGCACACTGCCATGCCATATCAAACGTGGTGTTTCCGCCAGCAACTTCAATCACGACATCCGCTCCTCCGTGGTCGCTGTGTTTTTGTGCAAAACTGACACAGCATTCAGGAGTTGTGGTCAGAACGTCGGGATAATGTTCGTTTACAAATTTTATTCGGTCTTCTGACTTTTCACAGACTATGACACGTTTCGGGTGTTTCAGCAAAGTGCATAACAGAGTGCATATGCCTGTTGGCCCTGCACCGATGATAAGCACAGTATCCTCTTCTGATATCTCGGATATTCTGGCCGCCCAATATCCTGTAGCGAGAATGTCGCCGACAAAAAGCGCCTGTTCATCGGTTACAGTGGAGGGAATGCGGTTTAGCCCTTGGTCGGCGTGAGGAATGCGGACATATTCAGCTTGCCCACCGTCTATGCGGCAACCAAGCGCCCACCCGCCGTCAGGGTCGGTGCAGTTGTTCACATACCCATGCTTGCAGAAGAAACACTCTCCGCAAAATGTCTCGACGTTCACGGCAACACGGTCTCCCGGCTTCACCGTTCTCACGCCTTTGCCGACGCTATCCACTATGCCGACCATTTCATGCCCGACAGTAACGCCTGGGATGGCGCGTGGCACGCTGCCATGCTTTATGTGCAGGTCGCTGGTGCAAATACTGCCAAGAGTGACACGCACTATGGCGTCACGCTCATCTTGTATTTCCGGTTTAGGCTTTTCTTTCATTGCAAATTCATGATGACCGATATAAGTATATGCCAACATTGCTAGTTAGTTTATTAATCGTTTTACTGTTATTGTTTGTACAAAATGCCTGTTGCCAATCGACTGATTTTTCCCTGTCATTTCCTGGCAATACAGACATTGAAGACCGATGAAATCGACGATTTTGCAAAAGACGGCCTTTTACATTCCAATTTGCGGCCTTTTGCATTCCAAAAAGCCGTCAATTGCGGCATAAAAGATGGCTTTTCATAAAACGCCTGTTGCCAACATGCCAGGCAATCTTCCCAAAGGTCAAGCCCGACGAGTAAAAACATCCGTTTCATCGAAGGGCTCATGCTTTCTTCCCATCGGCCTTGGCTTGGAATTTAACGGCGTTTACGATAAAACGTTCATGTGAACCTGAACCGATAAGCCCGGTTTCATCGTATACGTTTGCCTTGAATTTCAGGCAACGCCCGTCAATCTCGGTAAGTTCAGTCTCGCACCTTACAGACATGCCTAAAGGGGTAGGGGCCACATGGCTGATGTCCAGACGAGTTCCAACAGTAGTTTGACCTTCTTCAAGAAAAGGCGCAACACTACGCCATGCGGTCTTTTCTATCAAGGCTATCATGGCCGGCGTGGCGAAGACCGCCAATGTTCCGCTGCCAACTGAAGCTGCTGTGTATTCGTCGTCAACCTTGGCTTCGATGACATTCTTTATTCCTATTTCCATAAACTTATTTATTTGTCATGTTATTTTTATGTGAAACTATTGAATTACAGATTGTTTCCTGCAAAATTAACAATTGTGGGCGAGATTATGGAATTTTATCAACTAAAATTTTGTGAACAAGCATAATTACCTTACTTTTGCATAAATTTGTGAGTGATAAATGAAGAGATATTTTTTAATAGGTATAGTTTTTATGATTTGTGCGTCAATTAACGCACAGATGAAATGGAATTCACGTTATCAGGCATATATTGACCAATACAAGGATCTTGCAATAGCCGAAATGTTGAAATATGACATTCCGGCAAGCATAACCTTGGCACAAGGACTTCTCGAAAGTGGGGCAGGCATGAGTGAATTGGCCCGTAAAGGGAACAATCATTTCGGGATAAAGTGTCACGACTGGGGTGGCGCGACGACGTATCATGACGACGACGAGGAACAGGAATGTTTCAGAAAGTACCGCGATGTCTACGAAAGCTATGAGGACCATAGCCGGTTTTTGGCCCGCCAGCCTAGATACCGTAGCCTGTTCAGGCTGAAGCGCACAGACTATAAAGGTTGGGCTCGTGGCCTGAAAAAGTGCGGATATGCAACAAGCCCCACATATGCCAACAAATTAATCGGAATAATCGAGTTATACAAACTGCACAAATATGACAAGGCTACGAAATATGACCGTTTCATGGTAAGCCGTTCTGAAGTCAAGGGCATTGCTCCGGGCACAAATTTGCACCAAATACACATATATAATAAGAATTATTATCTGATCGCAAGAGCCGGCGACACGTTCAAGTCGATAGCAAAAGAAGTAGGTATTTCATATAAGAAAATAGCCAAGTATAATGAACGTGACAAGAATGACACGCTCAATCCTGGAGAAGTAGTTTATCTAAAAAAGAAACAAAAGAAAGCTGACAAGGCGTATAAGAACCGTCCGCACCGCGTCAAAGCAGGCGAAAGCATGTATTCAATAGCGCAATATTACGGGATAAGAACGGAAAGTCTTTACAAGATGAACAAGCTTGGACCAGATTATTCATTAAAAGCAGGAGACTGTCTTCGCGTAAGATAATCTCGCAAGACAAGATGTCTTCGTATGCAAAGGAAATACTGATAAATTAAAGCCGACAGGCTCATGTTTGACAGTTTACCACAATCTGTAAACTAACCGCCATTATGATAAATACAACGGGCTTATATATTCTTTTATTGTGCCTCGCGAACAAAAAATAAATTAAAAATGAACGATTGCATAGAACTAAGAAATGTCAGGGTAAACAACCTGAAAAACATTTCCACTGAAATTCCTCATAACAAGCTAATTGTGATCACGGGTGTTTCAGGTTCAGGGAAATCATCATTGGCATTTGACACTCTATATGCAGAAGGACAACGTAGATATGTCGAAAGTCTGTCAGCTTATGCACGCCAATTTCTTGGCCGCATGCATAAGCCAGACTTTGATTATATTAAAGGATTGCCGCCGGCTATTGCCGTGGAACAAAAAGTAAATACAAGAAATCCCCGTTCTACAGTTGGTACCAGTACTGAAATATATGACTACCTGCGAATGCTGTATGCACGTATTGGGCACACTTTTTCGCCTATAAGCGGAACCGAGGTAAAAAAGCATACGGTAGACGATGTCATTAAATGTGTAAATTCATTTTCACGAGGTACAAAATTTGTTATATTGTCTCGTCTTCATTTAGGTGAAGGGAATTCGGTTGAAAGGCAACTTCAGATCTATCTTCAACAAGGTTTTTCACGTATTTATCATAATGGCGAATTCATACAAATTGAAGATGCCATAACCAATGCAGAAAACATAAACCCTGAAGATGCTTACATCCTTATTGACAGGTTGTCTGTCGACAATGCTCCAGATACTATTTCGCGAATAAATGATTCTGTAGAAACTGCTTTTTTTGAGGGAGACGGTTCGTGCCGCCTTGTATTTGTCCCGTCAAACATATCGTATGATTTTTCAGATAAGTTTGAGGCGGATGGCCTTTGCTTTGAGGAACCTAACGACAACATGTTCTCGTTCAATTCTCCTATGGGTGCGTGCCCTGTCTGCGAAGGTTTTGGCAATGTGATTGGAATAGACGAGAAACTTGTCATTCCCAATCCTTCATTGAGTGTTTACGACGGCTGTGTCCAATGTTGGCACGGGGAGAAAATGGAGAAATGGAAAGATGAGTTTTGCATACAGGCTGCAAAAGACAAATTCCCCGTTTTTGAGCCATATTTCAATTTGTCAGGGAAATATAAGGAATGGCTTTGGCATGGATTACCGTCACAAAATGGAAAGGATCTGCGTGACAAAGTCTGCATTGACTCGTTCTTCCAAATGTTAAAAGACAATCAATACAAGATACAGTATCGCGTGATGCTTAGCCGTTATCGTGGACGGACAGTATGTCATGAATGCCATGGAACCAGATTAAAAAAAGAAGCTGATTATGTAAAGATTAACGGTAAAAGCATCAGCAACCTTGTGGAAATGTCAATCGAGAACCTTAAACACTGGTTCGACACTTTGCATTTGGATGAACACGAAGCTAAGATAAGCAATCGCTTATTGACGGAAATAAACAACAGACTTCGGTTTCTCACGGATGTAGGGCTGGGATATCTCACTTTAAATCGAGCTTCGAACAGCTTGAGTGGCGGTGAAAGCCAACGAATAAATCTGACTACGGCGTTGGGAAGCAGCTTGGTTGGCTCGTTATATATCTTGGACGAGCCAAGCATTGGACTTCATAGCAGAGACACTTTCAAGCTTATAAATGTTTTAAAGGAGCTTAAATCACTGGGCAACACGGTCATAGTCGTTGAACATGACGAGGACATTATACGGTCAGCCGACTACTTAATTGATCTTGGTCCTGACGCTGGAAGCAACGGCGGAGAGATCGTATATGAAGGAATACCTGCAAAAATCACTGATGGCGACTTGGCCAAATATGGCAAAAGCCATACTATAAAATACCTTTTCAACGAGGAACGCATCGGCATCCCTGCCACAAGAAGGTCTTGGAACAATGGCATTGTTGTAAAAAGCGCCATGATGAACAACCTCAAGGGAATTACTGTAACTTTTCCTCTGAACGTGCTCACGGTTGTGACTGGAGTCAGCGGCTCTGGCAAGTCGTCATTGGTAAGAGGCATTCTTTATCCGGCCTTAAAACGCAAGCTTGACGAAGTTGCCGAAATTCCAGGAGAGTTTGCCGGACTGGAAGGCGACTGGAAGTCCATCAAGCATGTCGAGATGGTAAACCAAAATCCGATAGGTAAAAGTTCGCGTTCCAACCCTGTGACATACGTAAAGGCGTTTGACGAGATTAGGCAGCTGTTTGCCGAACAGCCATTAGCCAAACAGATGGGTTTTACCGCCCAGTATTTCTCATTCAACGCAGACGGCGGCCGATGTGAAACATGCAAAGGAACAGGTGTAATCACGGTGGAGATGCAGTTTATGGCAGACTTGGAGCTTGAATGCGACGCATGCCACGGCAAGCGCTTCAAGCAGGATGTGTTAGACGTGCGTTTCTGTGGAAAGAGCATACATGACGTTTTGGAAATGACAGTTGAAGAGGCCATAGAGTTTTTCACGGAAAACGGACAGGATGTCATTGCACGGAAGCTGAAACCGCTGAATGATGTCGGACTTGGCTACATCAAGTTAGGACAAAGTTCCTCAACCTTGTCCGGAGGTGAGAACCAACGTGTGAAATTGGCTTATTTCCTTGGGCAAGAGAAGTGTGACCCTACCCTATTCATTTTTGACGAGCCTACAACGGGACTGCATTTCAACGACATAAAGAAACTTCTGAAAGCTTTTGACGCCTTGATATTACACGGACATACGGTCATTGTAATCGAGCATAACCTGGATGTTGCGAAATGCGCAGACTATATTATCGACCTTGGTCCCGATGGCGGCGACAAAGGTGGCAACCTGGTAGTATGCGGAACTCCAGAGGAAGTCGTGGAATGCGACGGAAGCATTACCGGCAAGTATCTGAAAGAAAAGTTATGCGGACACGCTTAAACAAAAAGCACAAACAAACATATACATTTGCAATCATGTAGTTTGCAAATTGCATCCTGCCGGAACGGTCTTATGGCCTTCCGGCTTTTTTAATGCGACATGACGCAATAAACTGCATACGCTTTATGGAATTATTGGTTGCCGGCACCTTATCTGGTCATATTTTTACATGCCTCAGGATAACTATTTGATTACCAAAATCACATTTTTCGTACCGTTTAGTACGCTTTTTAGACCTATTTTCATTGCTAAAAACAATAGAAAAAGGCGACTGTTTTGAGCCGCCTTTGCTTGTAAATATCTGATTTTCAGCGTTTTAACTTTCAGAGCGGTAAACGAGGCTCGAACTCGCGACCCCCAGCTTGGGAAGCTAGTGCTCTACCAACTGAGCTATTACCGCAACATTTGCTTCACCTGAGCCGATACCGGGACTCGAACCCGGGACCTATTCATTACGAATGAATTGCTCTACCAACTGAGCCATATCGGCCTTCTTTTTTGACGGTGCAAAGGTAATACTTTTTATTGATTAAGCGGAATGTGTAACAATTAAATTTCTTGATTTAACTTATTTTTACAATAACGGGTGGCACCGTAGCCGAGCGTTATGCAATGAGAAAGGATGGAATGCATGTCATTTTGACATTGACATGTTCTCATTATCCATAAGGCGAATTGACTTCCGCCCATAGTCAGTTGTCATGCGTATGCCAGCAAAATGGCAGTCTGTAATCTGAAAAATATTCCCCATAATGCCAAATTAACGGCAAAATGCAACTTTTGAATGGGGCGATACGAATTGAAAGATGCTTGTCTGAGCTGCAAGACATGGTCTTTTATGATGCAAAAGGCGGCCTTTGGCATTGTAAAAGACCGTCTTTTAGCCATCCGTCGGAATGCAGAATCTGCACATTCCAGCATGACTTCGTGCCAAGTCGTTGATGCACAGACATTTATATTTGCACAAAAATGTTACGCTTTTTCCATCAAATGTCAGTCTGCTTACAGGCAGTTGCGTTTTCAGCGTACCTATGAAAGTCAAGATGTAAAGCCATGTGCAAGTTTTCATGGCAAAATGACAAGTTGTAAATAATGAAGGATTATTGTAAATGACAGCCCGATTTATTAGTGTATCTCGCATATTTTGCGTAACTTTGCACTGCATGCCGGTTTTTACGGCATGTATTGGTTCAATTTGAAAAACAAATAGACGATGGAAACATACAGAATACAGGCCAATGCGTCGGGAACAAGAAGCATCACGATACACGAGGCTCATTTGGCGACAATACGCAAGTATGCATTGCTTGACAACCTTGTTGACAGCAACGGCATTATTGACGAAAGCGTTTTGGACAAGCTTAAACTTAACATAAGGGCCATGCTTGAGGCTGGGACGGGCGCAGAAAAAGATCTGCTCGACCTGTGCCTGGATGTGGTATACAACAACAATATGAAGGCATTTGGCCTTAATCAGCTGGTAATTCTGTACAAGAAATGGGCAAAGGAACAGGAAGCGACAGAGGACATTTAGCCCGACCGGCAGCAGGCGGCGACAGGCAGGCGGCAAGGCCTGGCTTAGAAAGGCGCAACCCTGCAACAGACGACATTTACATAAACATGCCGGCGTCAAAATGGCTGCCTACGACAAAGAAGGAAGCCGAGTTCAGGGGATGGGACGAATTGGACGTTGTCCTATTCTCGGGAGACGCTTATGTGGACCATCCGTCGTTTGGCGTAGCTGTAATCGGGCGCACGCTTGAAGCAATGGGATTGCGTGTGGCTGTCGTTCCGCAGCCCGATTGGCATGGGGACTATCGTGACTTCAGGAAATTCGGACGGCCACGCTTGTTCTTCGGCATTGCCCCTGGGTGTATGGATTCCATGGTGAACAAGTATACAGCCAACCGCCGCTTGCGCTCAGAGGACGCTTACAGCCCTGACGGAAGGCATGACTGCCGTCCCGAGTACCCTACGATTGTATACAGCAAGATATTACGAAAACTCTATCCTGACGTGCCGATAGTGCTTGGTGGAATTGAGGCCTCGCTAAGGCGGCTCACGCATTACGACTACTGGAAAGACGAACTGAGACGCTGCATCCTGTGTGATTCAGGCGCTGACATTATAATTTACGGTATGGGCGAGAAGCCCGTCACAGCCCTTTGCCGTGAGATGCTGAACGGACGCAGAATAAGCGACATACACGATATACCACAAACGGTGTATCTCTGTCGAAAAGACGATGTGCCCGGAGGCATAACAGACAAAGACATAGTGCTGCATTCACATGAAAGATGTTTAAAAGACAAGCGTGCTCAGGCGGAGAATTTCAGACATATTGAAGAAGAGTCTAACATGCTGCACGCCCACCGGTTGCTGCAAGAAGTGGACGGCATGTATGCCGTGGTCAATCCGCCCTACCCTCCTATGACAACCGAAGAGGTTGACCGATGCTACGATCTGCCTTACACTCGCCTGCCCCACCCTAAATATCGGGGCAAACGCATTCCTGCATACGACATGATACGCCATTCGGTAAATATTCATCGTGGCTGTTTCGGGGGGTGTGCATTTTGCACAATAAGTGCACATCAAGGCAAGTTCATCGCATCGCGTAGCAAGCGCAGCATCCTTGACGAGGTCAAGAAAGTGGTCAAAATGCCTGACTTCAAAGGCTATATCAGCGACTTGGGAGGGCCTTCGGCAAATATGTACGGCATGGGAGGCCGTGATAAAAGCATTTGTGAAAAATGCAAGCGGCCGTCGTGCATCAACCCACGGATATGCCCTAACCTGGACACAAACCATGCACGCCTGACAGACATTTACCGCTCGGTGGACTCATTGCCTGGAATAAAGAAAAGTTTTATAGGCAGCGGTATCCGCTATGACCTGCTGTTGCATAAAAGCAAGGATGAACAATGCGACAAGGCCGCACGGGAATACACCAGAGAACTAATTTGCCGGCATGTAAGCGGAAGGCTTAAGGTGGCGCCTGAACATACTTCAGACAACGTTCTTAGACTGATGAGGAAACCACCGTTCAGCCAGTTTGAAGAGTTTAAGAAAGTCTTTGACGAGATAAACGCAAGCGAAAATCTGCGTCAACAAATAATCCCCTATTTTATAAGCAGCCACCCCGGATGCACTGAAGAAGACATGGCCGAACTGGCCATAATAACCAAGAGTCTGGACTTTAAGCTTGAGCAAGTGCAGGACTTCACGCCAACGCCGATGACCGTAAGCACCGAGACATGGTACACCGGATTGGATCCATATACTCTCCAACCTGTTTTTTCGGCAAAGACACAACATGAGAAACTTGCACAGAGAATGTTTTTCTTCTGGTATAAGCCAGAGGAAAGGCATAATATAGAACGCGAACTGTTGAGGATTGGCCGGCCAGACCTGATTAAACGGCTGTATGCCAGCATTCCTTTCCACAAAAAGAAAGAAACGATAAGCAATGACTATAATAGAGCAAAGCATAACAGGCAAGAAAAACGCGGAAAAATGCGAAGACGGCATAGTCGCGACTGATTGGTTCGCCGCTGTGGTTGACGGCAGTACAAGCAAGACACCGAATAGAATAAATCCAGACATAACCAACGGCAAGTTTTGCATGGAATTGGTAAAACAATACATTGAAAGAATGCCAATGGATACCGATGTGAAGTCATTTTGCCGCGGAATCACGGATTTTATACGTTCCACATACAATAAATTCAATGTGAATTTGACCAAGTTGGAACTTAATCCGGCTGAACGTTTAACGGCAAGTACAGTTGTATATTCACATTACCTGAAACAAATCTGGATGATTGGTGATTGCCAATGCCTCGTTAACGGAGCGTATTATGACAATCCAAAGCCACAAGAAAAGATACTTGCTGAAAAACGGGCGTTGTTTTTGGCACGTCTGATAAATAATGGAGCCAGTATAAAAGACATTCAGACAAACGATTCTGGCCGTAATTTTATTCTGGAGGAATTGACAGAATGCTGTAAATGGCAAAACATTTCATATTCCGTCATAGACGGCTTTGACATTCCTTTCGACAAAGTGAGAATTATCAATGCCAGTGGTTGTAACGAAGAAATAATCCTTGCCACTGACGGTTATCCGTTTTTGAAAAAGACATTGGCAGCAAGTGAGAGCGCCTTGGCGGAACAGTTGCGGAACGATCCGTTGTGTATCCGCACATTCAAGGCGACCAAAGGATTGATGGTTGGAAACGTGTCATTTGACGACAGGGCATATCTTAAGATTATTGACGATATGCCATGATTTGCTATTAACAATTATGCCTGTCGCCCATTATTTAATCATTGGACTCGTTTTACGCCCATTAGCTTACTTCGTATCTCCCAATTCGTATTTGTCTGGTTTTATAGCTGTGAAATGAAAGTCTTTTGTCTCAACAGTTCTGATGTCGTAACTACCAGACTTGACATACTTTTCTCTCATCTTTTTATACTTTTTCTCTATCTCTTTACGCGTTAATGCGAAGCTTATAATGCACGTACGATGTTCTTCTCCGATATTATTGAAATAGTTTTTCAGCTGATATGAATAATTGTCGCGACTGATTAAAAACTTTGTCTTTTCATTTATCCACGCGCTGTCTATTTCCTGTATGTCGGTAAAATAAACTATTGAATCATTGAACGATGCGGAAAATCCGAAAGCATATAACTTAGGTACGCATACAACTTTGGCCGAAACCCCAATATGCGCACTGGCAATCAATAGTAAGAATACCACACCTATGAAGTTCTTATATAATCTCATTACCTTTTGTTTTAATATTACCTTTATGTTTCACTTTTACGTCTATTGTCCTAAATATGATTTCAGAAGCTTGTTTTTTGTATTATGCCTCAAGCGTCTTATCGCTTTTTCTTTTATCTGCCGCACCCTTTCCCTTGTCAAACCGTACTTGTCACCAATCTCTTCAAGCGTCATTTCCTGCTGGTTTATGCCGAAAAACGCTTCTATAATATTACGTTCGCGCTCATTAAGCGTCTGTAAGGCACGGTTTATTTCCTCACGCAATGATTCCAACACAAGTTTGCGGTCTGCCATTGGGGAGTCATTGTTGGGCAACACATCCAAAAGGCTATTGTCTTCACCCTCTGCAAACGGAGCGTCAACAGACACATGCCGACTGTTCACTTTCATCGCCTCCTCTATCTTGTCATGCGGAATATCGACATTGTCTGCAATTTCGTCAATGCTAGGACGGCGTTCGTGTTCTTGCTCGAATTTATTTAATACGCGATTTATCTTATTTACAGACCCGACCTGATTTAACGGCAAGCGCACAATGCGGCTTTGTTCAGCAATAGCCTGAAGGATGCTTTGGCGTATCCACCAAACGGCATATGAAATGAACTTGAAGCCGCGAGTCTCGTCAAACTTCTCAGCGGCTTTTATAAGACCCACATTGCCTTCGTTTATCAAGTCAGGCAGGCTTAGCCCTTGGTTCTGGTATTGCTTTGCAACGGATACCACAAATCTCAAGTTGGCTCTTGTCAGCTTTTCCAAGGCTTTGCGGTCTCCTTTTTTTATACGTTGAGCCAACTCCACTTCTTCTTCCACACTGATAAGCTCTTCATGGCCTATTTCCTGCAGGTATTTGTCCAACGAGTCACTTTCCCGGTTGGTTATTGATTTTGTGATTTTCAGTTGTCTCATTAGCGTATAAATTTAAAGCTTTTGCAAATTTAGTGATTTTTCGTTTAATCAACAAATATTTTCATCCATTTTCTTTTAAAAATATTCAATGTCCAATATCAATGGAAAATCCCCATTCCGCCTGTTTTCGCTTGACAGAAGGAATGGGGATTAACGTTGTATTAATGTTGTTTATTCGTTTTGAAGCGGAACTGCGAAGTATGCTTTCTTTCCTGTTGGATAGATGCCTTGTATGTACAGCACAGGGTCTTTGCTTGTTGAAGCGTCCTTTACGGCCTTCTGCAGGTCGGCGATGGTGTTCATCGGCTCGTCATTTACCTTTTGTATGATGAAGCCTCTGTTTATGCCGGCATCCTTGAGTGCGCCGTTGTTGACTTTCATCACCACAAGGCCTGTGTTGATGTTGAGCTGCTTCTTCTCCGAGTCATTTATCTCGCGGAAGTTGCCGCCAAGGATGTCGAGGTCGGCTTTCTTCACTACATTGGTATTGCCTTGCTCATTCTTAAGCGTAACGGTTACGTTCTTGCTCTTCTTGTCACGCATGTAAGTTATCGTAACCTTGTCGCCGGGACGCTTGTTTGCAAGATATTCCTGCAGTTCGGCCATCTTTGTGATCTTCTTGCCGTCAACGCCGGTGATCACATCGCCCTTCTGCAATCCGGCTTCGGCTCCCGCACCACCGTCTTCAACTGAATCAACATAAGCTCCCTGCATGGTTCCCAGGTCTACTTCTTTGCCTTGCTCCTTCATCATGTCATGATATACGCTGACATCGTTACCCTTCACTCCAAGCATGGCTCTCTGTACAGTGCCATATTTCTTAAGGTCGTCAACAACCTTGTTCATGATTGTTGTCGGTATGGCAAACCCATATCCGGCAAACTGTCCGGTGGAAGATACAAGCATGGTGTTTATTCCCACAAGCTCACCCTTTGTGTTTACAAGCGCGCCACCGGAATTTCCCGGATTAATGGCTGCGTCAGTCTGTATGAACGACTCGATGGAGTTTGCCCTTGCACCGATATTGCGCGCCTTTGCGCTTACGATGCCGGCTGTAACTGTTGACTTGAGGTTAAACGGGTTGCCTACAGCCAGCACCCATTCGCCTACTTTCAGCCCGTTGCTGTCGCCGATGGTTATCGCCGGCAGGTTCTTCCCGTCTATTTTTATGAGAGCCAGGTCTGTCGTTTTGTCTGCACCGATGATGCGTGCCGAATATTCACGGTTGTCGTCAAGCGTGACTGTCAGCTCGTCTGCGCCCTCCACCACATGGTTGTTGGTCACGATGTAACCGTCAGGCGAAATTATCACGCCCGAGCCTGCACCTTCCTTCTTTGGAGTTTGTATCTTTCGCTGTTGCTTTCCGCTGTTTCCCGGATTGCCGAAGAAAAAGTCAAACGGGTCAAAGCCCCATGGGTCAGACTCCATCTCGATAGTTTGCACTTTGCTGTTCTGCAGGTATTTGATATGTACCACGGCCGGCAGAGCCTTTTCTGCGGCATATGTCAGGTCTACAGGCTGAGCCGCGGGCATGCTGCTTGTGTTGGCATTCACTTTTATGAAAGCTCCTGCTGAAAACGCTACGGCGATAATGCATATCGCATAGACAAAATAATTAGATAACTTTTTCATTTCCATTGTTTCTATTTATTTTTAGGTTATACTTTCATTCTGTTTTTTGTTGCTGCAAATTTAGACGCAAATTTTGTTAAACTGCCAATTTGTCCTACATATTTGTCCTCTTTTAACAATAAAAATATCACTGTTAACGGCTCTTAGTGTGGCGGAGATTTAATTTTACATTAGTTTGAAAAGTGTTTTGCTGCAAATGTGTTTGACAGCCGAAAATGAATCTCGACTTGCCACTGAGTGGCAGAAAAGCAAAGCGGCAAGAATTTCTATAAGTGGAAAGATGATTCCTTATGCCGAACTCACGTAATCCAACGAAACTGCGGATGAACTGCGAAACACGGCAAATTGGCTTGTGAAAAGCCGTCAAACGCATTATAAAAGGCCGTCTTTCAGAATGCGTTTGACGGCCTTTTGCAATGCGTTGAGAATCAGGTTGTTGCGGCTGTGTGCTGAACGGCATGTGAAAACACGTTGTTTCCATGTATGGCATGCCATGAATGGCCGCATCAAATATGGAAACGATGCTTTTTCTTTGCTTTCCGCGGAGTGAACGGACTGCTTGGAACTGAGGGGGGCTCCTTGCCGTCCCAGTTCTTGACCGAAGCTCCACTGTAAGGCGCTCCGCGATATTGGGCATAGCGTTGGCGTATGCCGTCAACATACCCTACAGTCTCTGAACCTCTCATATATCCGTATTTCACCACGGGGTCGTTGTAGTATTCCGGTTTTTCCAAAGCCAGAATGTAATACGCAACATCTTTCCACCGATATGGATTCTTTCCGTTTTTACGGGCCAAAGCCATCGCGTCCTGCACATGGAAGTACCCTCCGTTGTATGATGCGAGAACAAACAATTGGCGTTCAGCCGGACTTTGTATGCTGCGGAAATAGCCTGTAAGCTCGCGCAGATATTCAGCCGCCGCACGCACGTTGCGTTCAGGGTCATAAATTGAAGCCCGTGGCAACCCCAGGTGGTCGGCCGTAGACGGCATGATCTGCATCAGTCCACATGCCCCCGCCCATGACTGGGCTTTGGGGTCGAAGCAAGACTCTTGGTAACATTGGGCGGCCATAAGCCGCCAATCCCACCTTGCTACGGGAGCGTATTTCTTAAATAAATGGTCGTAATGGGATATCACACCGCTTTGCCTGTTAAGGAAAGGAGAATATACATGCCTCCTGACACTGCGCGAAGACAAGATGTATGACTCCTCTTCCTTTATTTCAGCATACATGCCAGGCTTAAACCAGGCGTTTAGGCTGTCAGCCAGCTCTTTGTTGCCTCCAGCCACGGCCCATTGCACGCCTAACGAGTCAACACCCGCGCCACAAAACAACAACCCCTTGTCCTTGTTTTCTCTTTTTGGCAACATGAAAGCGATGAGGTCGGCATCGCCATTGTCCAAGCGGCTTATCATCTCCGCCGTGTCCTTGCAAACCTCGACTCGTAGCGAAACACCTATTTTTTGTGCGAATTTCTCGCATAATAAATATTGTGTGCCCATGCCGCGGCCACGGTAATCATAATATGTCTCAGGACCTGAAAGTGTCAATATTATCAGCTCTCCGTTGCTTATAATGTCGCTTACAGTGAAATTCAGGTTTTTAGGAATGCTGTCCTCCCCCACTTCCCCCCACGGTGTGACAATCTTTTCTTTCTTGCCGCCAGAACAAGACAATGCCAACATCACAATCGCGAATAACGACAAGAACGGAAATATGTACAGCAAGCTACATTTTCGCATTACTCCTTTTGGGGCAAAGATAAAAGACTTGTTTCCTTCAGAATGCATATTTTTGATGACAAAAATACAGATAAAAGCTTTTGTTTTTATTAATTTGGGTACAAAATTACAACAATTCTTGCAAATATGCTTCAAAAAACGTACTTTTGCCAAACATTTTTAATATATTTATAATTATGTTGCGCATAGCTGTACAGTCAAAAGGACGTCTGTATGAAGACACGATGAACTTGCTCAACGAAGCAGACATCAAGGTTGGTTCCAGCAAACGCACCTTGTTGGTGCAATCATCCAATTTCCCAATAGAAGTTCTGTATTTACGCGATGACGACATTCCGCAAAGCGTTGCCAACGGAGTGGCAGACATAGGAGTCGTCGGTGAAAACGAATTTGCAGAAAAGTGTGAAGACGCCGAAATCATATACCGTTTGGGATTTGGCAAATGCAGGCTGTCACTTGCCATACCGAAATCAGTGGATTACAATGGTATCGAATGGTTTGACGGCAAGAAGATTGCCACATCATATCCTATGATACTGCGTAAATATCTTGAAAGCCATGAAGTGAAATCACAGATACACGTCATTACAGGAAGTGTCGAAATAAGTCCTGGAATAGGGCTTGCAGACGGTATTTTCGATATAGTCAGCAGCGGTTCCACCTTGGTAAGCAACAATCTAAAGGAAGTGGAAGTCGTGATGAACAGTGAAGCCGTGCTCATCGCCAACAAAAACCTTGATGCGGAAAAGCGCAAGACGCTTGAAGAAGTGTTGTTCCGAATAAAAGCGGTGCGCAATGCCGAAGACAAGAAATATGTAAGGATGAATGCCCCGAAAGACAAGCTGGACGAAATCATAAGCGTTTTGCCCGGTCTTAAAAGCCCTACGGTAATACCTCTTGCCGACAGCGAGTGGTGCTCGGTACACACCGTATTGGACGAGAAGCGTTTTTGGGAAATCATCGGGAAGCTGAAAGACCTTGGAGCTCAGGGCATATTGGTTACTCCGATAGAGAAAATGATATTGTGAAAAACTGTCAACCAACGGATAGAAAACATGAAAAGATACAAATATCCATCACGTGACGAATGGCCGCAGATTACGTCACGTCCGCCTGTAGACAATGCAAGCTTGCAAGACACGGTTCAAGCCATCCTGGAAGATGTAAGGATTAACGGAGACAAAGCGATACGGCGGTATGAAGAAAAGTTTGACTGCACGTCGCTGGACAGCATCATTGTCTGCGCCGAAGAGATGGACGAGGCCGTGAGGCAAACCCCTGAAGAGCTTTTGCAGGCCTTGTCTTTGGCTCATGGCAACATAGAGAAATTCCATGCGTCACAGCATGCTGGCATTCGTAAGGTTGAGACCATACGCGGCGTAGAGTGCTGGCAGAAAAGCGTACCGATAGAGAAGGTAGGCCTTTATGTGCCCGGAGGGACTGCTCCATTATTCAGCAGCGTCCTGATGCTGGCGACTCCCGCCAAGATAGCAGGTTGTAGTGAAATAATAATGTGCACGCCGCCTGATTCTGACGGCAAGGTTAATCCGTCAATATTGGCGGCCGCAAAAATCGCCGGAGTCGACAAGATATTCAAGGCTGGAGGCGCGCAAGCCATTGCAGGCATGGCGTACGGAACGGAAAGCATACCCAAAGTATATAAGATTTTCGGGCCTGGCAACCGCTATGTCATGGCCGCCAAACAAATGGTTTCATTGCATGACGCGGCCATAGACATGCCTGCTGGCCCTTCTGAAGTTTGCGTCATAGCAGACGAGACGAGCAATCCGGTTTATGTGGCGGCCGACCTTCTGTCGCAAGCTGAACATGGCACTGACTCGCAAGTCATATTGATAACAACATCGGAAGCCGTCGCAGACGACGTCGAAAATGAAATAACGTCACAACTAAAAGCGTTGCCGCGCAAAGACATAGCCGCGAAGGCTCTTGAATACAGCAAGATTGTAATCGTAAAAGACAAGGACGAGGCTATGACGATAAGCAACATGTATGCTCCGGAGCACCTCATCATTGCTACGGACGACTGCCTTCAGCTTGCTGACATGGTGATAAATGCGGGCAGCGTATTTCTTGGCAAGTACGCATGTGAAAGTGCGGGAGACTACGCCAGCGGCACCAACCACACCTTGCCGACACATGGATACGCAACCGCATACAGCGGAGTAAACCTTGACAGCTTCATGAGAAAAATCACATTCCAGCAGCTTACGGCGGAAGGCATAATGAACATTGGCCAGGCTGTGGAGACAATGGCTGAAGGCGAACATCTCGACGCGCATAAGAACGCAATGGCGCTAAGAAGAAAAGACATAATGAAAATCTGACAGACATGAGACCTTTAAGCGAACTTGTTAGGCCGAACATATTGGCACTTAAGCCATACAGCAGCGCGCGTGACGAATTTTCGGGGACTGGCGCGAATGTTTTTCTTGACGCGAACGAGAACCCATACAACAGTCCTTTCAACCGTTATCCGGATCCGTTGCAGCGTGATTTGAAGATGTCCCTGTCCCGTGTAAAAGGCGTAAAGGCCGAGAATATATTTCTCGGCAATGGTTCTGACGAACCGATTGATCTGGCTTACCGATGTTTTACGCGCCCAGGTGTCGACAATGTTGTGGCTATCGACCCCACGTATGGTATGTACAAGGTGTGTGCGGATATAAACGATGTCGAATACCGCAGGGTGACGCTTGACGAGAACTTCCAAACAACGGCTGAGAAGCTATTGGCGCAATGCGACAAAAACACAAAGCTGATTTGGATTTGTTCGCCAAACAATCCTACAGGCAATGATATCAACCGCGGCGAGATAGTCAAAACCATACAGGGCTTTGGTGGGCTTGTCATCGTGGACGAGGCATATTCTGATTTCTCGCAAGAGCGCCCGTTGCGTTTTGATGTCGACAAATATCCGAACCTGATAGTGCTTAACACTATGAGCAAAGCATGGGGATGTGCGGCAATAAGATTGGGAATGGCATTCGCCCAGAAGGACATTGTCGATATATTCAACAAGGTGAAATACCCATATAATGTAAACATGCTTACACAGAAGCAAGCGTCAGAGGCGTTGAAAGAACCTTACGAGGTGGACAAATGGGTAAAAATCATCTTGCTTGAACGCGACAGGATGATTGACGCTTTCGGCTTCTTGCCTTGCTGTAAAAAGATTTACCTGACAAATGCGAATTTCTTTCTTGCAAAATTCGACAATGCCCAAGCTGTTTATGACTATCTCAAGGCAAAGGGCATAATCGTAAGAAACCGCACACGTGTCACCCTGTGCGAGGACTGCCTTCGGATAACCATCGGCAGCAAAAGCGAAAACAACGAGCTGCTTTCCGCCTTGAGGCAGTATTGAGCATGGTGAAGCGCAAGGCGGCAGTTTGCTTACACATTGATTCCGCCTGACGCTTCACAAGCGCGTTATTTTGCAACAACAACCTCTTTGACGCAAATACGCCGAAACAGAGTGTGCAAATGTAAATGCCTGTCAGCATGAGCGATAGCATTGCTTGCCGCATGTCTGTGCAATAAAAACGGCGGATTTATGCGGCAAAGGCCGTCATTACGCCCCTTAAAGGCCGTCTTCTTGATGCGTGTATGCCGTCATCACGCATCAAAAAGACGGCCTTTTTAGCGACAAGACACGGCCATTCTCATTGTAAATGGCCGTGTTTAATGGCAAGATTCATGGTCTTTGGCCATGTAAATGAACGCGAGTTCGGCATAAGAAGTTTATGCAATAAGCCTGCTTTTGTCAATGATGTCAATATTCAAAGACGGTTTCT
>CALUGP010000014.1 GCA_944320195.1 uncultured Prevotella sp.
TATACAACCACATCTTTCTAATGGCGGTCATTAGAAATAGTGCTAACTCCGTCTCTAATGACCGATTTGGGTTTAATTCTTAATTGTTTACCACCGCGTTTCCTATGCATCCGTTGGGCATCTGCACGTGGATGAGCGCACAGACCGTAGCGGCAATGTCGTTGATGGTGGTCTTTGCGTCGGTGCGTCCGGGCTTCACGCCCCAGCCCATGAGCAGGAACGGGATGTGAGAGTCGTACGGATTCCATACTCCGTGCGTCGTGCCGCGGTCGATGGGGCCTTCGCCCGTTTCGTAGTTCGCAGGGTTCAGCACCATCTGTATGTCTCCGCTGCGCAGGCGGTGGTAGCCGTTTATGATACGTTCCTTTATTACGGAGGGCAGGGTGGCTGTCGCCGCGTGCTCGAGGTCTACCACGTAGGCGTACTGCGGGTCGCGTTTGAGCCATTCTACGGCCTCTTCCTTCACGTCGTCGAGGTCGAGTTCCATCGAGGCTACGGCCTTGTGGTCGAGGAACACCTTGTAGTTGCTGATGCACGCCACGATGCTTTGGCTTGCGCCGAATTTCTGCTTGAGGTGTGTGTCAAGTTCGCGCGCAACCTTTGTGGCCACGAAGCCGCCTGCCGGTATGCCGTGTTCCTGGAGCATGAGCACGTTGTTGGCCGCGCCGTGGTCGGCTGTTAGGAAGGCCAGGTATTGCCCTTTGCCGACCTTGTTGTCAAGATAAGTGAACAGGTCGGCCAGCCTTTGGTCGAGGTCGACGAAGATTTTTTGTATCTCAGGGCTGTGCGTAGCCACCTCGTGGCCCACTTTGTCGGTGACCGAGAAGCTTATCGTGAGCATGTCGGTTGTCGGGTCTGCGCCCAGTTGCTCGCCCTCTATGGCGGCTTTCGCCATCTCTTCTGTTATGAGGTTGCCGTATGTGGAGTATGACACTTCGCGCTCGCCGCGTCCGCCGTACTTCTTGTTGAACGCCTTTACCCATCCGGGCAGCTCTTTCATGTAGTAAGTGCTTGTTATGAAGTTGCCCGTGGAGCCGTCAATCCAGTACGCCCCGTCGGCTGAATGGCCTGCAGGCAGGATGGAGGCGCGGTCTTTTATGGATACGCCCACCACTTTAGCCTTGAAGCCGGTGGCTATTTTCAGCTCGTCGCCGATGGTGGTCGAGAGCATGTTTCGCGGCGACATGCAGCCGGCCTTGCCGTCAGTGCCAACGCCGCTCACCGTAGAGTCCTCGCAGCAGTACACCATGTGCCCGTCCTTCATGAAGTCGTTGCCGGCTATGCCGTGGATGGCTGGCACAGAGCCGGTGAAGATTGACGAGTGGCCT
Source organism: uncultured Prevotella sp. (assembly GCA_944320195.1). Taxonomy (GTDB): domain Bacteria; phylum Bacteroidota; class Bacteroidia; order Bacteroidales; family Bacteroidaceae; genus Prevotella. The sequence continues at coordinate 1,329 of CALUGP010000014.1, forward strand.
ACGGCCGTAACCGTCGGCACATAGTTAATCATCGTGTTCTCGCAGTTGTAGCCTTCGGCCATCATCCGCCTGAAACCGCCCTCTCCGTAGAGGTCGTAATAGCGGTAAAGATAGTCCCACCGCATCTGGTCAACCACTATTCCTACCACCAGCTTGGGCCTGTCCGCGCCGGCGGCACGGACAGCGATGCATCCCGTCACGGCCAACATCACAGCGGCCATGACGACTCTTGCAATCAATGAGTTTCTTTTCATGTCTTCTGTTTATTGTAATTCGTGTTGCAAATATACACGTTTTCAACGTAATAAGGAAGCGAAACGACCCGTCATGACAAATCTTAACGGAATATTAAAACCTCCGCGTGGACGGCGGTTTACGCCGCGTTTGTAAGTAACTGAAAACCAATGGGTTTCCAAAAGGCCGTCTTTCGGCTTGCAAAAGACGGCCTTTCGTCGTGTGATTGACGGCCTTTTGTGCTGCAAAATGCCGTCAGTTGGAAAACGGTTGGATTTCATGCTTGCGGTTACGGGGCGTGTTCGCCTCCATTTATTTCACAAGCATGACAATGCTTCCGGCCGTTATCAGCAGCGCGCCGATGACGACGCGCAGGCTGACAGGCTCTTTAAGAAACAGGAAAGAAAGGCATATCGTCATGACAACGCTGAGTTTGTCGACAGGTGCGACACGTGACACGTCGCCCGTCTGCAACGCCTTGAAGTAAAAAAGCCACGACAGGCCCGTCGCCGCTCCCGAAAGGATGAGGAAAAACCACGTGTTGCGCGGAATGCCGCGCACTTCGCCCAAATGGTTGCCGAAGAACACCATGCCCCACGTGATGCAAAGTATCACCACGGTGCGTATGGCTGTTGCAAGGTCGGAATTGATGTCTCTCACCCCGATTTTGGCGAAGACTGCCGTCAGCGCGGCAAAGAAGGCGGAAAGCAATGCATAATATTTCCACATGATTCAATAAGTTATTTACGTTTCACGGACATGCGCCCATGCGTCCGCACGGGTATGCCGATGTCATGTTTTGCAGCTTTTGCCAGCGTGGCTTGCGCCGTAATACAGCCTGGCCGCATGCCATTGTCAGCGCATGTCACATCAACGGTGAGAACATCCGGACGAGAGACTCCAACAAACGGTGGGTGAACGAGAGGCGGCGCGTACGCATGTAGTCTTTGTACTTTACGCACTTCGACATATCGTCGGCGAACACTTGCTTTATGCGCAACGCCATCTTGCGGTCGTATATAAACACGTTGCTCTCGAAGTTGTTGTCGAAACTGCGGAAGTCTATGTTCGTAGAGCCGCACGTTGACAACGAGTCGTCGCTCACCAAAAGCTTGGAATGGTTGAATCCGGAAGCATACAGACGCACATCCACGCCAGCGTCGACGGCTTCCTGGACGTAAGAGCGGCTTGCCCATTCGACGAATTTCGCGTCAGAATGCAGCGGAACCATCAGCTTCACGTCCACACCGGCAAGCGCGGCGGTGCGCATGGCGAACATCACCGGCTCCGTGGGAAGAAAGTATGGGGTCTCCATGTACACATATTTCTTGGCCTCCAGCAGTATGCGCACATAGCCCTGCATCATCTCCGGCCACTGGCTTATGGGACTGCTCGTCACCACTTGCATTATGCAGTCGTTGCTTATGGCGCGGTCTTGCACCGGGTAATAGCAGCGGTTGGTGATAAGCGTGCGGTCTACGAAATACCAGTCTACCAGGAAAGCCCTCTGAATGCCATACACTGCGCCGCCCCGTATCCTCAGATGCGTGTCGCGCCAATAAGTCCCCTTGCTGCCCTTCACATAACGTATGGCTATGTTCATGCCGCCGATATAGCCTGTACGGCCGTCGATTATGCACAGTTTGCGGTGGTTGCGGTAGTTCACTTTGCTGGTGAACGCGGGAAACTTTACTGGCATGAAGGCATGCACGTCAATGCCGGCGGTACGCATCCGCTCGAAGAAAGAATTGGGAACGTTCCAGCATCCCACGTCGTCATAAATCAAGCGCACCTCAACTCCTCTCCTCGCCTTGTCCATAAGCGCGTCGGCAACGAGGCGGCCAAGGGGGTCGTCGCATATTATGTATGTCTCAAGATGGATGTGATGCTTTGCTTGCCCTATGTCGTTCAGCAAGGCGAGAAAGAATGAATGGCCGTCAGTAAAGATGTCGGCCTTGTTGTTCTTGAATGGCAACGCCCAGTTAAGACTTGCAAACAGCTTAATCAGCACGTTGTGTTCTTCGGGCAGCTTGAGGTTCTCTTGTTCTGCGAACTCAAACATGGAGCGTTTTGTCAGTTGGTCCATGCTCTGCCGGCTGATGTATTTTTCCTTGCGCGTGTTTTGTCCGAAAAAGAAGTAAAGCACGACACCCACGACGGGGATGAATATAAGCACCATCACCCAAGCCATCGTTTTGGCCGGCTGGCGGTTGTCCATGAGCACTTTGACCATTGTGAAAAGCACAACACAGACGTATACTATGAATATCAACCAATGAAGGTAAATCATCTTTTTAGTATCTGACACCCACCCCAAACCCCTCCCGAAGGGATGGGCTTAATTACCTTTTTCAGTAACATTTGCAATGTCTTGACGCCTCGAAGCATATCAAGCTCCCTCCCTTAGGGAGGGCAGAGGTGGGTATTGGCTTTATACTATGTAACTGCCAAGCTCCTTGGCAATCTCGTTCCGGATGACTTGCATGTCCTTGTACTCGGCCATCAGCTTCATCATCTTTGCCGTATCACCCATGGCGAGGTTTATTTCGCGTTGCAGTTCCTTTAAATGTTGTTCCACGTAATCCATGCGGAAGTCGAGGATCAGGTGCTCTACTTGGTTGCGCAACGTGTCCTCGTCGTGCTTCACTTGCAGGCTTTTGCTCAATTGGAAATGGTCTATTGCCATCTCGGTAGCCGTTCGGCTGATGTCAATGTCAGGATGATTGATGAAGTATGTTTCGGCATTGAAGCCTTCATCCTCATTGTGTTCCACCGCCTCTGCCAGCATCTTGTTGTACAGGTCGTTCTTGAAACGCAGGTTGTCTGCGCCAAGGTCATAGCTGATATATTGTGAGACGCTCAGGTCTATCTTGTCTCCGTCGGCAGTCTCGATACCTTTGTAGAGCACCTCCTGTCCGTGGCGCACCACCAATTGCATAAGCATGTATTCTACGGAGGGCTGCTGTTGCATTGCAGGTAACGGCTGCAGAGGTTTTATCGGGCTTTCGGTTTTTGCTTCTTCCCTGCGCTGTTCCTTGCGCTTTTCTTCTATTTCGCCGCGTATAAACTGGTTTGCGGTGTTGATAAGTGTCGACTCGTTCATACCAAAACGGTGTGCGCATTCGGTCAGATAAGTGGCGCGTGTTATCTGGTCTTGTATTACCGACACGCTTTTCACTATGCTGCTGATGGCTTCGGAACGCTTTACGGGGTCGGTGACACCGCGCAAAAGCAAGTTGGTCTTGAACTCGATGAAGTCCGTCTGGTGCTGTTCGATGTAGTCACGGAACTCTTGTGCCGTATGTTTTTGTGCGAAGCTGTCGGGGTCATCGCCGTCAGGCAGCAGAAGAACCTTCACATTCATGCCCTCGGCCAGCAGCATGTCAATGCCTCGGATTGAGGCATGTATGCCGGCGGCGTCGCCGTCATAAAGCACTGTAATGTTGTTTGTGAAGCGGTGGATGAGGCGTATCTGGCCCGTGGTCAGCGATGTTCCAGATGAAGCCACGACGTTTTCCACGCCGCTTTGGTTCATCGATGTCACGTCAATGTATCCTTCAACGAGATAACAACGGTCTTGTTTCGTTATGGCGTGTTTGGCCTGGTATATGCCGTAAAGTTCGTTGCTTTTGTGGTAGATGAGCGATTCCGGCGAGTTGACATACTTTGCCAGCTTCTTGTTGTTTTCCAGAATGCGTCCGCCGAAGGCTACGACGCGCCCTGTGACCGTGTGCACAGGGAAGATGACGCGCCCGGCATAGCGGTCTTGCAGGCGGCCGTCCTCGCGGCGATAGCACAGGCCCGTGGCGATGAGATATTCTTCTTTGAATCCTTTTGCCAGTGCCGTTTTTGCCAATGCGTCGCGTTCCGGCAAGGCGTAACCTAACTGGAAGCGGTTTATAGTGTCGTCGCGGAAGCCGCGTGAGCGGAAGTATTGCAGACCTATGGCTTGTCCGCGCTCGGTCTTGAACAGGTTGTCCTGGAAATAACGCAGCGCCCAGTCGTTCACTATGAACAAGCTTTCGCGTTCGCTTTCCTCGCGTTTTTCCTCGTCGGTAAGCTCGCGTTCGTGTATCTCTATGTTGTATTTCTTGGCCAGCCAGCGCAGAGCTTCGGGATAAGTCATCTGCTCATGCTCCATGATGAAGCCCACGGCGTTGCCTCCCTTGCCGCACGAGAAGCAGTGACAGTAGCCCTTTGAGGGCGACACCACGAACGAAGGTGTCTTCTCGTTGTGGAACGGGCACAATCCCTTATAGTTCACTCCGGCTTTGCGCAGGGTGACAAATTCAGACACGACGTCGACAATGTTCGCCGCGTCCATTATCTTATCTATGGTAGCTCTGTCTATCATTGCAAATCGTTTTGTGCCGGCCTGTCATGAAGTCCGCATTGAAACCTGTTCCAGCCGTCACTATTTGCAAAGATAGCACAAGTCTGCCGAAGTACAAAATAAATAATGTTTAAACAGGACTATATTTTGCATTACCGTGGCAGCAGGCTTGCCTGTTTGGGCAGAAAGTTCCAAACAGGGTGTTGAACAGAAGTGAAATCCGCCGCAAGGCACGGCGTTGCCCTAATCGGCTTAACGCTGCATGCCAGGCGGCGGATAACGTTTGTAACGTGAGATTTTTGTTATTCGTATATCGAAACGGCGTTGGTTTTCTTTGCGGCTTCGCCGTCCTTGCTCAGCAGAGACCGCAAGTCTTGCTCCGTCACGCTTGCGCCTGGAGCGAACCGGGCCGTATTCATGTATTTCAGCAGGCTGTAAAGCAGTTGGCGCGTTTCCGGCTTCCGGCTCTCTGGCGACAGCAGGTCGATGGAGCTCATGACAAGTTTTCCTTTGCCGCAGTTGGCTTCGAATACCGACACAAGCCGCCTGTTGTTGGCGAAGTTGTCAACAACCTCGACTATCGGGGTGACGCCTGGCAGTGAATCCACGACCAGCACTCTTGACCTTTTAACCAGGTTCCACCATTGCCAGTCGCTGTGTGTGTCGGTGGGGAAGCATGCCATGGCCGGATGTTCGGGATAACAGAGCAGTCCCATTGTGCCGGCCTGCTTGGGGAAGTGCACCGGGCTCCAGAACACGGGCAGGAACTTGCCTTCCAGTCCGTCGAGCTTGTCGGGCTCGGGCGAGTAGAGCACCTTCTTGCCTGAGCGCAGCGAAGACAGGGCCTTGTCGATGTCTGCGGTCACGATGACGTCGCCTGCTGGCATTTCACTTATTTCCGGATAAACCCATACGGACCAGTTGTTCTTCCATCCGGTGCCATCGATGGCCACCTCAAGCTTCAGTTTTGAAGCCTTGCTTACTCCGCCGAGCGCAGCCTGTATCTTGCCTACGGGTGTCACGGTGCCTTTTGCCAGCGTTGCGGCCTGCAGGTTGCCGCCGGCTATGCGGTTGCCGCCGGTGTCGGTGAGCGTCCATGTCACCTTGCGGTTGCTTATGTCATCCTTGTAATAGTTTGCAATCTCTATGTCGGCTACGAACGTTTCGTCGGCCGTCCACGTGGCCTTGCCGAACCGGGCGAGCGGAACCACCGGGGCACAGAACTGCCTGAAGTAGCTCTCCGAGGTCAGTCCTTTAGAGTCCCAGAACGCATCCACGAGGCCTACGAGCGCGGTGCCTTGTCCGGAATAGTCCTGCAGGCCGAGCAGCTGGTAGCCGTTGAACTGCGGAGTCTTCATTGCGCGCTCTATTTCCTCCTTGTACAGCTGCACGGCAAACTCTCCCGAAGCCTTTGTGTACATGCCGGCCTTGTCTATGAGTCCCTTGTTCTCGAGGTCGCGTTTTATGGCCTTGAAGTTCAGAGGGTCAAGAGTTCCGGTATATTTGGATATCTCGCTGATGTCGGGATACACCGAGTACTGGCCTATCTCGTGGGATATGAGCGGCACGTTGACGCCTTCGCATGCGGCCTTGTAGTCTTTGTTGAAGTTGGGCTGCTCCGCGTCGAACACGCCTTGTCCGCGCACCCATCCCTTGTCTGTCCACTGGGTAACGAAGAACTGGTCTTCAGGTTCCGGGTGGCCGCCGTGTCCTTTCTCGAAGGTGAAGGTGGTAGTGGCGTACAGGTGGCGGTTGTCATGGCGCTTCATGTAGCTTACGAACTTGTTTAGGAAGTCGAAGTCTGGCTGCAGCTCGTTGCCGGCCGTGAGCAGGCAGAACGACGGATGGTTGCCGTAAGCGGCCGAGATGCGGTTGAACTCGTCGTAGAGAAAGCGGTTCATGCCCTCATCCTTTCCGACGGTCAGCGACCAGTTTGGCAGTTCCACCTGCAGGTACATGCCCATGCGGTCGGCAACGGCGAAGGCGGCTTCGGGCGGACAGTAGGAGTGGAAGCGCAGATGGTTGAGCCCCCAGGCCTTGGCTGAGGTGAACACCTTTTCCCAGCCGGCCTCGTCGGTGGGCGGATTGCCCGTCAGGGGGAATATGCAGCTTTCCAGCGCGCCGCGAAGGAACACGCGGTTGCCGTTTACCGCGAGATAGCCTTTCGAGCTGTCAACCTCGCGCATGCCGAAGGTTGTGCGCTCGGTGTCGGTGTCCTTGCCCGCCTGGCAGCTTACATCGAGCGTGTATGTCACTGGCGAGAACTCGTCCCACAGGCGCACGTCTTCGCCCATGGCGTATGTGCGGTCTACGGCTACGGTGTCTTTGTCCATCTTCACGGTGAACGTGATGGGGGCGAGCTTCTTGCCGTCGGCTCCGCATGCGGCCTGGAGCGTCACCTTTGCGCGCCGCGCCTTCTTGCCGGTTTTTACGAGGACGATGTTCACCCTTACGCTCTTCGCGCTGATGTCGGGATACGTGCTTACGCGGTGTATGGCCACTGCGCCCTCGGCCTTAAGCTCCATGCGGCCGAGTATGCCGTTCCATTTCACCTGCGTCTCGTTTGTATAGGCATGCCCAAGCTCGCCCGTCGATATGTCGTAACGCTTGCGGTTGTCGATGCGTATGAGCATTTCGTGCTCGCCTGCGGCCAGTCCTTCGGGTATGAAGTACTCGTGGGGAGTGCTGAGGCTCTCTTCCTCCTTGGGCAGCTTCACACCGTCTATCCACACCTGGCTCTGCCAGATGATGCGCTCCAGGAGCAGTGTGAGCGGCCGTCCGGCCATTTCCTTGCCTACGCTGAACGTGCGGCGGTACCACGCCGCGCCGACGAACGAGTGCTTGCGCGTGAGGTGGAGCACTTGCGGCTTCGCCAGTTCGGGCTGCAGGGTGTTCTTCACGCCCAGGCCCGCGATGTCGGTCGTTCCGGGCAGGCGGATAGGCTGGAATGTCTCCATGCTGTCAAGGCTGACCTGCCACTGGCCGCTCAGGTCGAGCGTCGGCGGCACGTCGGCGCGGCAATAGCCCGTCATGGCTATCGCCAATGCTGTTATCAGATACTTGGTTTTACACATAAATAGTATTGTTTGGTTTTCTTCGGCAAAGATAGTCAATATGCCGGTAGCCTGAAATGGATAGCGCGTGTGTTTTTGATGGACAATATTATCCTGCGCCATGGCGGCGTCCGTTTTGACAAAAAAACAACGATTCCGCGGCTCTGGCATGGCAAAACGTCAACCGCTGAATGTCAGCCTTTCTTGCGGAAATAGAGAAACGGGCGGCATGGGGATTGTTCGTTTTGTCGCCTGTAGCCGCCCGTTTTGTTCTTTTTTACGGCTTTTCCACCTGCTAAAGACGGCCTTCTGGAGTGCAAAAGGCCGTCTTTTGGATGCAAAAAGGCCGTCAACACGGGTTGTAAAGACGGTCTTCTCACAGCGAAAAGACGGTCTTTTCGCTGTTTGGGAGCCGCAAACGTTGCACATTACGGCCACCAAGCGGCGCAACATCCTGAACATCTTGAAGTTACGCTTGCACACTTCTACAGGCCGTATTCAAGCCCGTGGACTTTATATTTTGGAATACTGCCGCTGTGAAACGCCAAGGAAAATCATATTGCAAGCGTTTCTGCGGATTTATGATGATTATGTCATTTCAGGCGGCGTGGCTCCGCCGCGCAAGCGTCACAGCGGCATTAACGGGAAGGCTGTTGAAAAGTGTTTTTCAGAAAGGTTGCAGTCCGGCCAACTTTTCTTAACTCTTAATTTGTATTACTTTCGTTTCTTTTCCTTACATTTGCAGCCGTTTATGTCCTTGTTTCAAGGACGTAACGGCATGAGTATTAGTTTTTAACAGTAAAAGAAAGGATTTAAAGATGAAAAAGTTTTTAGCAGCCTTGTGCATGGCAGGCGCATTGGCGGGCCTGTCGTCATGCAAGACGGCGCAAAGCGCGGCGTCAACAATGGACGCGCTGGAAGGAGAATGGAAAATCACAACGGTTGAAGGACAGCCCATAACGCCGAAAGCCGGCGAGAAAGAAGCGTTCATCGGCTTCAACGTCAAGGAAAACCGCCTCTACGGCAACACCGGTTGCAACAACCTGGTAGGCGGCATACAGGCCGACCCCGAGAAGGGCACAATGTCGTTCGGGCAGACAGGCTCCACGCGGATGATGTGCCCCGACATGGAAACAGAGCAGAAAGTGCTCGGCGCAATGGGCAAGGTGGCCGGATATGAAATCACCAAGGACGGCAAGATGAGCCTCAAGGCCGGCGACGGAAAAGTGGTGATGACGCTGGAGAAGAGGTGATTGCAGCCATAAACAGACTAACAGAGACCCGTCCCGACCCCACCAAAGGGAGAGAGCTTGATGACTTTTTGCAGATTGCCACATCGCAGGCATAAGCCTAAACAAACCAGGCATATCAAGCACCCTCACTTCAGGAGGAGCGGGACGGGTCTTATTCACTTTTACTTTTTCCTTCTTTTCTTTTGTCACCCGACAAAAAAAGTGTACTTTTGCAATCGTGAACTTTACATTATTAATATATTACTATGAATCTTAAAATCATCGTACTTGCCAAGCAAGTACCCGACACGAGAAATGTGGGAAAGGACGCAATGACCGCCGAAGGAACGGTCAACCGCGCCGCGCTGCCCGCAATTTTCAACCCCGAAGACCTTAACGCGCTCGAACAGGCGCTGCGCCTGAAGGAGCAAAACCCCGGCTCGACCGTGGGCGTTCTTACCATGGGGCCACCGCGCGCGGCTGAAATCATCCGCCAGGGACTCTACCGCGGAGCCGACACCGGGTGGCTGTTGACCGACCGCCTCTTCGCCGGAGCCGACACGCTGGCAACATCCTACGCCCTCGCAACGGCCATCAAGCACATCGGCGGAGCCGACATCATCATCGGCGGACGCCAGGCCATCGACGGCGACACTGCACAGGTAGGCCCGCAGGTGGCGCAGAAGCTCGGCCTGTCACAGGTCACTTACGCCGAGGAAATACTCAAGTGCGAGGACGGCAAGCTCACCATCCGTCGCCACATCGACGGCGGAGTGGAGACGGTGGAAGCACCGATGCCCATCGTTGTGACCGTCAACGGCAGCGCGGCACCATGCCGCCCGTGCAACGCCAAGTTGGTGATGAAATACAAATACGCCACCGTGCCCCTCGAGCGCACACCGGAGACGCCGCACGCCGAACTGTATGAGACGCGCCCCTACCTGACGCTCAACCAATGGTCTGTAGCCGACATCGACGGCGACCCGCAGCAATGCGGACTCGCTGGCTCGCCCACCAAGGTGAAAGCCGTCAAGAACATAGTGTTCCAGGCCAAAGAGAGCAAAACCCTCACCGGCAGCGACACCGACGTGGAAGGAATGATAAAAGAACTGCTCGAAGAAAAGATAATTGGATAAATTCATTGGGAAGTTAAAGAAGTTATAGAAGTAAAAGAAGTTAAAGCCAATACCTTTCATGGCAGACAGCAAGGCATGGATACTTTACAGCAAGAAAACAAAATGAGCAACACCTTTCAAAATCTTTTGGCATGGCAAGCGTCACACAAATTCGTACTGGATGTATACAAAACAACATGTTTATTTCCAAGACATGAACGATTTGCCCTATGCCCACAATTTGAAAGGGCGGCCGTTTCTATTGCCGCCAATATTGCTGAAGGTTACAGAAAGATAAGCAAGGCTGACAAACTTCGTTTTATGAACATCTCACAAGGCAGTCTCGAAGAATGCAGGTATTACATCATACTATCGCATGATTTGGGATACATAGACCAAAACAGGTATGCTTTGCTATGTGAAGAAATAGAAAACACAAGCAGACTTTTGAATGCCTACAGCAGGAAAATCAAAGAAAGCACATTCTGCGAAACCATGGAATGATACATCCATAAAAGCAAATGGCTTTAACTTCTATAACTTCTTTAAATTCTATAAATTCTTAAAGAAAAAAATGAACAACGTATTCGTATATTGCGAGATAGAAGGCACTACCGTTGCCGAAGTGTCTCAAGAATTGCTCACCAAGGGCCGCAAGCTCGCCTGCCAGCTTGGCGTAGAGCTGCACGCCGTGGTTGCCGGCACTGGCATCAAGGGCAAAGTTGAAAGCCAAATCCTGCCTTACGGCGTTGACAAGCTGTTCGTTTTCGACGCCGAAGGACTGTTCCCATACACGTCTGCGCCCCATACGTCAATCCTGGTGAACCTTTTCAAGGAGGAAAAACCGCAGATTTGCCTCATGGGCGCAACCGTGATAGGACGCGACTTGGGTCCCCGCGTATCGTCATCGCTCACCAGCGGACTCACCGCCGACTGCACACAGCTCGAAATCGGAGACTACGACGACAAGAAGGCTGACAAGCATTATGACAACCTTCTTTACCAAATACGCCCCGCTTTCGGCGGTAACATCGTGGCTACAATTGTCAACCCCGACCACCGTCCGCAGATGGCGACCGTCCGCAGCGGCGTTATGCAGAAGGCTTTGTATGACGGAGAGGCGAAGAACGAGGTCGTATATCCCGACGCAAGCAAGTACACTGACCCGGCAGACTTCATCGTCAAGGTTATCGACCGCCACGTAGAGGCAGCCAAACACAACCTCAAAGGCGCGCCGATCGTAGTTGCCGGAGGTTACGGAGTTGGCAGCAAAGAGGGCTTTGACCAACTATTCCAGCTCGCCAAAGAACTGCATGGAGAAGTCGGCGCGAGCCGCGCCGCGGTTGACGCGGGCTTCGTTGACCACGACAGGCAAATCGGACAGACCGGCGTTACGGTGCATCCTAAAGTCTACATCGCCTGTGGAATATCCGGCCAAATCCAGCACATAGCCGGCATGCAGGACTCAGGCATCATCATATCAATCAACAGTGATCCCGACGCTCCAATCAACCAGATTGCCGACTACGTGATTGTCGGCACCGTGGAGGATGTGGTTCCGAAGCTTATCAAATATTACAAGCAGAACAGCAAGTAATTACCTTTAAATAAAATCAAGAACAATGGCTAACTATTATACAGACCATCCGGAGTTTGAGTTCCACCTCAACCACCCTTTGATGAAAAGGATTGTCGAGCTGAAGGAACGCAACTTCGCCGACAAGGACGAATATGCAGACGCGCCTGTTGACCATCAGGACGCTATTGAGAACTATAAGAGAATGTTGGAAATCACCGGCGACATCGCCGCCAACGTGCTTGAGCCGAACAGTGAAGATGTGGATCTGGAGGGACCACACCTCGTTGACGGCCGGATGCACTACGCATCAAAGACCTACGAGAATCTTGACGCGACGCGCAAGGCCGGACTTTGGGGCGTGTCGATGCCTCGCCGCTACGGCGGTCTTAACATGCCGGTGACTCCCTATTCAATGGCTTCTGAGATTGTAGCCGCAGCCGATGCCGGCTTCCAGAATATCTGGAGCTTGCAAGACTGCATCGAGACACTCTACGAGTTTGGCAACGAAGAGCAAAGACAGAAGTACATACCGCGCGTTTGCGCCGGAGAGACGATGAGTATGGACCTGACCGAGCCTGATGCCGGTTCTGACTTGCAGCGCGTAATGCTCAAAGCCACCTACAGCGAAGAGCAGGGCTGCTGGCTGTTGAACGGCGTAAAGCGTTTCATTACGAACGGAGACTCGGACATACACCTCGTCCTCGCGCGCAGCGAAGCCGGCACGCACGACGGCCGCGGACTGTCCATGTTCATCTATGACAAGCGCAACGGCGGCGTAACCGTGCGCCACATAGAGAACAAGCTGGGCATTCACGGCTCTCCTACGTGTGAGCTTGTGTTCAAGAACGCCAAGGCCGAGCTGTGCGGCAGCACACGTCTGGGTCTTATCAAGTATGTGATGGCACTGATGAACGGCGCGCGTCTCGGCATAGCCGCACAGAGCGTGGGCGTAAGCCAGGCCGCATACAACGAGGCGTTGGCATACGCCAAGGAACGCAAGCAGTTTGACAAGGCCATCATCAACTTCCCCGCCGTCTACGACATGCTCTCACGCATGAAGGCGAAACTCGACGCAGGACGCAGCATCCTGTACATGACGGCCCGTTATGTTGACATCTACAAGGCTCTCGAGGACATCTCTCGCGAGCGCAAACTCACGCCTGAGGAGCGTCAGGAACTGAAGAAATACACCAAGCTGGCCGACGCCTTCACTCCTTTGGCAAAGGGTATGAACTCTGAATACGTGAACCAAAACGCCTATGATGCCATCCAAGTGCACGGCGGTTCGGGCTTCATCATGGAGTACAAGTGCCAGCGTCTGTACCGCGACGCGCGCATCTTCTCAATCTACGAGGGCACCACGCAGCTTCAGGTTGTGGCCGCGATACGTTACATCACCAACGGAACTTACCTCGGAATAATAAAAGAGATGCTTGAAAACGAGGTTGCCGAGGAGCTGAAACCGCTCCAGGAGCGCGTAAGAAAGATGGTGGAACTGTATGAACAGGCCGTTAACTACGTGAAGGAACTGGGCAACCAGGAGGCTCACGACTTCCTTGGCCGCCGCCTTTACGACATGACGGGAGACATCATCATGTCGCTGCTCATCCTCGACGACGCAACCCGCGCACCCGAGCTTTTCACCAAGAGCGCCAACGTGTACGTGCGTTACGCCGAGGAAGAAGTTGTAGGGCACTACACCTATGTCAAGAGTTTCATAGCTGAAGACCTGGTGAACTTCCGCGCGGCTAAGACAGAAGCCGAATAAAACAACTGCTTGATTTACGATAAAGGCGCAATACCGCAACGACGGTATTGCGCCTTTTATTTTGCCATACGCCGATGCCTGTTTGCGAAAAGGAGGTCATCCGCAGTTCTAGTGTATAACATATAGGTGTCAATCCCGTCCCCGAAGGGGGCGAACTATGCTTAACCGCATGTGGAGTGACCGAAGGGAACGGAACTTGCGGTAAGTCAAAACTAACAAGCCCGTCCCCGAAGGGGGCGAACAGCAGGGGGACATTCGCCATCTTCGAGGACGATATTATTGCCCGCATACCTACCGCAAGTTCCGCTTCGCTACACATGCGGTTAAGCATAGTTGGACCTCTTCGAGGCCTTATTACCACGAATGACAATACACCCAAACTGCGGATGAACCCCTTCTTTTGTCTTTGTGATAGCATTTTATGTACGCCTCCTACTTTAATCCAGGCAGTCGGTAACCGTCATGCCGCACTCCGATGCGGCATCCAGAAAACACCCGATACGCCAAACGAAACAGGCTGCATACACTGGATGCCGCATCGGAGTGCGGCATGACAGTTACCGACCGCCTGGCTTGTGGCAGGATGTACACATGAAATGCTATGGCAAAAGCAATAGGCAATGCTGTTATCGCATACACCAGAACTGCGGATGAACCAAAGAAGGTACAGTAATACTATACACCTAAAATGCGGATGAGTCCTGAAAGGTGGCCTTTTGGCTTACAAAAGGCCGTCAATCGCCATGCGAAAGGCCGTCTTTTGGCTTCCAAAAGACGGCCTTTCGCAAAGCTGCTGATTATCAACAAGTCACATGGTGAGTAAGGAGTTAAAAGTGAAGAGTGAAGAATTCAAATGTATTTATGGCTCAAGCACACTCTTCGTTCTTCACTTTTAACTCTTCACTTGATTCCATCCGCTTTATTACGGTCTGCAAAGTGCTTCGCAGACACGGTCTTGGAAGCGGCGGCCGGATGACGCATGACGTATCCCCATGTTGATTATCGAAAAGCACAGAGTGTGCCCGTTGGACGCAGTGCAGTATCCAGCAAGGGCGCTCACGCCGGTCACCGTGCCCGTCTTGGCATGCACGTTGCCCCGGGCGTGGCCGTGGCGCATGCGGTCGTCAAGCGTTCCGTCCATGCCCGCGATGGGCATGGAGGCATACAAAGGCACGTATATGCTGTCGTTGTGGAAGGCGTGGCGAAGAAAGGCTACTTCCAGTTCGGGCGACACGTAGTTGTACAATGACAGTCCGCTGCCGTCTGCAATGTAGTATCTTGACGGCTTGTAGTCCAGTTTTTCGATTATGCGGTTGACGGCCCGACGCCCTTGCCTTGCCGTGGCCGGACGTTGTCCAGAATATGCAGCGGCAAGGTTGTAGAACACGGCTTCGGCATACAGGTTGTCGCTCTGCTTCATCATGCGCGGCAACAGGTCGCCTATGGTGCGCGTGACGGTGCACAGGCGGCGTGCGTGCCGTGGCGTCCGGCCAGCAAGAAGTTGCCCTTCCACGCATATGCCGGCCTTCTCAAGACGGTCTTTTAGGCGGCTGGTGAATTCGTCCTTGCGGTTTATCAGCAGTGGAGAGAGCGTGGGGTTGTCGTCGTCCCAGCACCAGCCTTCGCCCAGAAGGTCGGTGTCTTTCATCGTTACGTCGGCATAAATGTCGCCGCGAATGGTGTCTATGTCGAGCCGGCGGATGCTGTCCACGAACGCCGTCATGTCCGTATTGTCAAACGCCGGGTCGAATCCGCCGCGGCAGTATATGTCGCCTTGCAGCGTGCGTCCGTGCGTTTCGCCCGTGTACAGAAGTTCGGTCGCTATGCGGTGCGACGCTCCCAGTCGGTCAAGCGCGGCCACGGCCACAATCATTTTGAGCGTGCTCGCCGGCCTCATCAGTTGCTTCTCGTTGTGACGGAACAGCACCGAGTCGGCCGTGAGGTCGTAAACCATCATGCCTACGGTGGAAGTCTTGAAGATACTGCTCTGCAACAGTGCCCCAAGGCGCGACTGCACGTTGAGCGACCAGAGCGAGTCTGGCTCTGAAACGGTCACGCCAGCATCGGCAGAGTCAACCTCCGTGGTGTCAGCTTCGCCGTCAGGCGTGGCATAAGTCGTGTTCCCCCACCCTGCGGCCGGACACCACGACGGCAATGAAAATACCGAAAACAATGCCACGGCTGCGGCAAGAATACGGATGTCAGGAATATGTCTCATCAGAAGAAAAACCTTTTTAAGTCGTCAGCATTCATCTGTTCCAATAGCTTTTGCCTGCGCTTCACTTCGTCGGCGAAAGCCTCCATGTCGGCCGGTCGCAACGACATCTCATGCCCCGCGCCGTACCTTATCAATACATACGCCACAGGCAACAGGCTGGGACGCACAATTTCGACAGACGTGATATCGGACAATCTTATGTAGACAAGCCGGGAGAAACGCCCATGACAGACAACAAGATATCCGTGTGGGGTAAGCCAATATTCCGTGTGAATCATCCTTTCAACCATCAATACGACGGCCACCATGAGCGCGAGGGCCACCATCGCTCCCACAGCAGACCTGTTCCAGAACATGAAGAGAGCCGCCAAGGCCACCACGGCCACGGCTGCCAAGTTGGTGAAAGATATCTTATAGTGGAAAGTGCGGCTATTCATTTCGGCTGCAAAGTTAACGTAAAAATCCGAATTAAGCCACCAGTCAATTCCTTCTTTTACGCACGTAAAGTCAAAAATCGTGAACGTCTTAAACCCACAATGCTGCGGCTCTTGTTCTAAAAGGCCGTCTTTCGCACGTTAAAAGGCTATCTTTCAGGAGCCAAAAGACGGCCTTTTGCAACGCCTCAAGTAACATCCTGACAGCCAGCACTTTACGGACAAGGGGCTGGCATCGTGCGTCACACAGGCCGAAACAGCTCACGGCGCACCGTAAAGATGCGCAAAATTGTATTATTGTAGCACGATTTTTAGATTATTCCAACGTTTCTTATTACTTTTGCAGGCGGACAACCACAAGCCGCTCATTCGCAGACGGCAGGCTGCCTTATGACATAAACAATTATAAACATGGTCTATAAATACGATTTTCTGATAATCGGAGGAGGCGTGGCCGGCATGAGCTACGCTCTCAAGGTGGCCCGGGCGCACAAGGGCAAGATATGCATCATCTGCAAGACAACGCTCGATGAGGCCAACACCGCCAAGGCGCAAGGCGGCATAGCGTCGGTGACCAACCTCGAAGTGGACAACTTCGACAAGCATATAGAAGACACGATGATTGCCGGCGATTACATTAGCGACCGCCGCGCGGTGGAGCAAGTGGTAAGGAACGCTCCCTCGCAAATCAAGGAACTGGTGCAGTGGGGCGTGAACTTCGACAAGAAAGAAGACGGCGGATACGACCTTCACCGCGAAGGCGGACACTCCGAGTTCCGCATATTGCACCACGCCGACGACACCGGCGCCGAGATACAACGCGGGCTTATGGCCGCGGTAAGAGCCAACCCTGACATAGAAATAAAGGAAAACCACTTCGCCGTAGAAGTCATAACGCAGCACCATCTCGGCGTGGAGGTGACCCGCCGCACGCCCGACATTGAATGCTACGGAGCCTATGTGCTCAATCCTGACACGCAGAAGGTTGACACTTACCTTAGCAAGGTAACACTTATGTGTACCGGCGGATGCGGCGCCGTGTATCAGATAACGACCAACCCCATAATATCCACGGGCGACGGAGAGGCCATGGTTTACCGCGCCAAGGGAACAGTGAAGGACATGGAATTCGTGCAATTCCACCCCACAGCTCTTTACAATCCGCGAGAGACACATCCGGCTTACCTCATCACCGAGGCCATGCGTGGCTACGGCGGAGTGCTGAGGCTGCCCTCCGGAGAGTCGTTCATGGAGAAATACGACAAGCGCTTGTCCCTCGCGCCGCGCGACATAGTAGCCCGCGCCATCGACAAGGAAATGAAAATACATGGAATCGACCATGTCTGCCTGGACGTCACACACAAGGATGCCGAGGAAACGAAGCACCATTTCCCCAACATTTACCAAAAGTGCCTCTCTCTTGGCATTGACATTACCAAGGAATACATACCCGTGCGCCCGGCAGCTCATTACATGTGTGGAGGAATAAAGGTCGACCTTAACGGCGAGTCGAGCATCCACCGGCTCTACGCCATTGGCGAATGCTCGTGCACAGGACTTCACGGCGGCAACCGTTTGGCCAGCAATTCGCTGATAGAAGCCGTCGTTTACGCCGACGCGGCGGCACGCCACAGCCTTGAGCACGTTGCCGAATACGGCTTCAACGACCGTGTTCCGGAATGGAACGACGAGGGAACCATGACCAACGAGGAGAAGATTCTCATAACACAAAGCGTAAAAGAGGTGGGCGAGATAATGAGCAACTACGTCGGAATAGTGCGCAGCGACCTCCGACTGAAACGTGCATGGGACCGCCTTGACCTGCTTTACGAGGAAACCGAAGCACTATTCAAGCGCGTAAAGGCCAGCCGCGACATTTGCGAACTGCGCAACATGATCAACGTCGGATACCTTATCACGCGCCAGGCGATAGAGCGCAAGGAATGCCGAGGACTGCATTTCACGCTTGATTACCCTCTGCACGCATACGACAAGCAGGCTTGACGGCCGTCACCTGTCCGCTGGATTTTTTTAGTTTGATTATTATTTCAGCCGCGCCCTGCCGTTTCCAAAGACATGGCAGGGCGTTTTTGTTTGTCTGAATTGGCGTTGCTGATTGTCGCGAAATGCCCCAAATGTGCGTGAACTGCGGCTTTTTGTGTCAGCGCAACATTATTATGCGCCTGAGAATCAAGCCCTTGTAAGCCCTGCGCATGTCTTCTGGCAGGAACGAGCGGTCAATAAGCCAGAACCATTGGGGCAGCGCACGGCCGAAGCGCCGCGCCATGTTGTCAATCACTTTGGCGTCAACACCCGACGACGTGATTGACTTTATGAAGTCGTCGCGGCGCAATTTGCGCTTCTTCCCGTTAAGAGTGAGTGCCAGCTCCTCGTTGTCCTCAGGCATGGCAAGGTGCGTTGAGAGCATGTCGTAGGCAGGAGTCAGCGTATATCCGGCACCGTCAGGATTGTAGAGCGAGAAGTTCTTTAGGTGCATGTCGGCGTTGCCGGTGATCCATGAGAACACCACCACTTCCCAGAAATTCACCACGTCAAGTTGCGGAGCGGCTGAATAGCGGCGTATAGCCTTTGCTATCTGTTCGTAAGAGCCCTTGTATTTGTACTCGGTAAGGCGTTCTGTAAGCTGGCACATGTCCTCCATCGGCACCTTCGAGCCGTCGTCACGCCTGTCCACGCGGCGCGTTATGTAACACAGTTCGCCGTCGCGGAAACGTATCAAGGCATGCGGCACGGTGGCTATGCGCGCCGCTTCGGCCATGTGCATGGTCACGTCCTCAAGCTCGGGCAGCGCCCGGTAAGTGTCGGTCTGCGGCTTCAGGATGAACTTGCCCCATAATCCCACTATCGTAAAACGGTCCGGCCGGTTGCGCCCTCCCTTGTCTATGTCAAGCGAAAGCTTGGCTTGCACACCCGTCAGAGTGGTCTGCGCACGTACAACCTTGCGCGCAAGGTCGCCCAACTGGGAGCGCACATAAGGCAGGCTTGGCACGCCTTTCGTTCCGAAGAACTTGCGTGCGCAGGCCGGATGATAATCCTTTTGTCCTTCTTTAAGGTCTTTGTAACAGAATAAGCACTTCACTTTTTGAATTAAGAGTTAAGAGTTTAGAATTAAGAAAGCTGCACTTTTTGAATTAAGAATTAGGAGTTTAAAGTTAAGAAAAACACATCCCGTTGCAACAAATGTGTCTTTCTTAATTCTTAACTCCTAATTCTCAATTTCCTCCGGGATGACGCTCACCGCCCCGATACAGTCCTTGCAGCAGGCCAAGAGCAGCGACATGCGGTCGCGTTGGTCTATTTTCCAGCTGCGTTCGGCTATCCCGAGCAGCCAGCCCTCGGGTATCAGGCCGTCGAAGAAGGGGAAAAGCACTGTGTCGCGATAAGCTTCTTGCCTTACTGGCAACGTAAGGCTTACCGCCTCAGCACCATCGGATGCGAGGTAGTCGGCGTCATATTCGAACGTATATCCGTTTTCGTCTTCTGTAAGCCGGCCTGCAAGCCGGTTGTGAAGGTAAACCAATGCGCGTTTCATACAATATCATTTAGTTGACGGGAGACGAGATACAAGCAGACAAGGAGATTGGCCTTGCCGGTTTGCATATGGTCGCTTGCCGGTTTTTTCATAATTCCACGGGGCCTGCCTGCCGTCCGAACAGGCGCAGCACCTGGTTCACCTTGTCCATGCGCAGTGTCTGTTTGCCCTGCTCCAGCTCGCGTACGAAGCGCAGGCCTACGCCCGCCTTGTCAGCAAGGTCGACTTGCGTCAAGCCGAATTTCCTGCGTGCGTCTTTCACGAATACCGCTATCGTCAAGTCTTTGTTTTCCATACTTAAAACATGTAAAGGCGTGTGTTACATGTTGGCAAATATACAAAAAAACATTGTAAATATACCTTTTAGGGTGCAATTTTGTTTATTTTATTCCACTTTATACCTTTTCGGGATGAACGAAAAGTAAAAAAGAAGGTGTTGCAAAACTGCAATGCATTGCCATTGCAGGGACATAACTCATTATGCCAGCACGTTTCACAGAAACGTATTCCATTGACTTTCAGACTTTTTCGTGTCCATCCGTGGCGTGCGGACATAATGAATAATGTCCCTGCAAGAGCGATTTTCCTAATTTCGGCACACCTTCTCTTCACTTAACTCAGTGCGCCAGCTTCAGTCCGATGATGCTTATTATGAGCGTTGTGATGAAAAACAGTCGCCAGAATGTTGCCGGTTCCTTGAAGAAGATGATGCCCGCCACAACCGTTCCAACGGCTCCTATGCCCGTCCATACAGGGTAAGCCGTGCCTATCGGGATGGTGTGCACGGCTTTTGCCAGCAGCACCATGCTCAGCGTAAGGCTGACGATGAAGCCCGCGCACCAGGCCCAGTGTTCCGTTCCGGCTGTCTCTTTCATCTTGCCCAGGCAAAAGGCGAAGCCCGTCTCGAACATTCCGGCGATTACCAATATAATCCAGTTCATGAATCCTTATTGTTTGCAATGAGTTGTTTAAGCGCATGCAAAGGTACGGAAAACTGTCAGAATTTCAACCTTGTACGACTGAAAAAAATGCCGCACGTTTCCGTTCGTCTTACGAAAAACCACCTCATGCCTTTCCGAAGGGTGCCAATCGCAAACCGCCTGGCCATCATCCACCTGCCTGCAACACGACCCATGCCCTTGTTTCGTCACTCCGTCTCGGCAGAGAACTGCTCTCCGAAGCGATTGGTGAACACCACCTTCACCTTGCCTGAACGCCCATCGGGACGGCAGCGGAACAAGTGGGGAGTATCGCCGGCGGCAGGATTGCTGCCTTCTTGTGATGCATAAGCCGCGTCCACGCCCGTGAAACGCTCCATCTCGCCCATCGGCCGCCCGTCAAGAAACCACTCCACACGGCACCGGGAGTCATAATCCCACACGTTGGCCACGACATAGTCTTCCATCTGAGGATACCCGCCGCGGCCGTAAAGCGCAAACTGGCGGCTCACGGGCAGGCCCGTAGGCTTGTAATGCCAGCGCAGTTCGTCGCCGTTGACATCAACCACCAGGTATCCGTTGGGAGCTCCGCACCGGTTGACACTTCCCGCCCACCACGCGCCGCAGGCTGCGCCTATGTTGTGCTGATACAGGTTTTCATTCACCTCCACGTTCTGGTAAAAATGCGTATGCCCGCAAAACACATGCACGCGATACCCCTCAAGCACTTCGGCCAGCTTCCCGGCGTTGCGCATATTGTCTGTGTTGTTCACCGTGTTCCATCCGGGCGCATGCATGTTAAGCAGCACGAGCGTCCCCTTCGGCACATAGCTCAGGTCGTTCTTCAGCCATTCCAGCTGCGCGCCCGTCATGCCCTCGATGTAATGCCTGCCGCCTACGTAGTTGATGTTCTTCATCGTTACCACGTGCGCCTTGCCTATGTTGAACGAGTAGTCGGTAGGTCCGAAATGCCTGTTATACTCCATCTCGCCATACACCGGAGTACCCAGCTGCATGTTGTGAAGATCTTGCCAGCGCTCGTCGAAGTCATGGTTGCCTATGCATTGGAACATCGTCATGCCGGTATTCCTTATCGAGGCGACATAGTCTTTGAACAAAGGCATGTTGTCAAAGACAATGTCGCCAAGCGCAACGCCTACCACTTCGCGCTTACGCTTCAGCGAGTCAACGGTGTGGCGGATGTCGGCCATGGTCTCTGTCTGCCACCGGCGCATGTCGCCGCTGTCGCATACCTGGGGGTCGGATATGGCTATGTAATAGAAGCTTTCAGACGGCTTGCTTCTCCGTTCAAGCACAAACGTGTGCCCTCCATCGGCAACAGCCTTGCCTACCGGCACATAAAAGCCGGCGGCCACACCGCCTGTTGAAGGCAGACGGAAGTCAGCCGGAGTGGATATGGATATGTACTTGCAAGTAAGAGTGTCGGTAAGCAGCGACCAGCGGCCGTCTTCTCCGGTGAGCGTAAACCGCATGCCATTGTTTACCACCACGCCTGCAATGCCTTTGCCCGACTCGTCGAGCACCCTGCCCGACACGTTGAAAACCGTCTGCCGGGCCACGCCGCCGCTCATAAGGGCAATGCCGAGCAGCAATACGAATAATGCCTTTACCTTCATTTCGCGTAAACCTATGTTATTGTTTACGGCAAAGGTAACCACCGTTTTTTACAATAAGGATGCGGGGAAAAGACAAAACAATTAAGAACAAAGTGCCAAGAACCAAGAAAACGCCCGTGTTGCAATCATCAGCAAGCCATTACGTTCTTGATCCTTGACTCTTAATTATTGGTTTGGCAGTCATTCGTATTCCAGCAAAGGCAGCTCTCCGCGCAACACTCCGAGGGCGTTGTATGCCAGAGAGCCCATCTCGTTCTCGCCCGGCATGACGACGACCGGGGCGAGATAGTCTATCTGCCGTTTCAGCAGAGACATGCAATAGTCGCTGTGGGCGATGCCTCCGGTAAGGATTATCGCCTCCACCTGCCCCGTCATGGCAACGTACATGGCGCCGATCTGCTTGGCAATGGTGTACAGCATGGCGGCCAGCACCTCGCGGTAAGGCTCCTCGCCGGCGGCCGCCTTGCGGTCGATGGTTATCATGTCTGTCTCTCCCAGCAACGCGGCCAGCCCTCCCTTGCCGCTTATCATCTGCTTGATCTGCTTCTTGGTGTACATTCCGCTGAAGCACACGTCCACCAACTGGCCCGACGGCACGGTGCCGGCGCGCTCGGGCGAGAAGGGGCCTTCGCCGTCGAGGGCGTTGTTAACGTCGACCACGCGGCCGTCAACGTGCGCCCCTACGGATATGCCTCCGCCTATGTGGGCCACTATCAGGCGCATCTCCTCATACTTCCTGCCTGCCGACGCGGCGTACTTGCGCGCCACGGCCTTTTGGTTGAGGGCGTGGAAAATGGACTTGCGGTCTATGCCGGGGAAGCCCGTATAGCGGGCCTCGGGCCTCATCTCGTCCACCACGACGGGGTCGGCTATGAACGCCGGGCAGCCGCACTGTCCGGCTATCTCGGCCGCAATGAGCGCCCCCAGGTTGCATGCGTGCTCGCGTTCGGCGTGCACAAGGTCATGCTTCATCAGTTCGTTGACGGCGTAGACGCCACCCTTGAGCGGCTTGGTAAGGCCGCCACGCCCTATGACGGCATCGAAATCAAGCTCTATGCCGTCCTTGCGCAGGCGCTCCATGATGAAGTCGCGGCGATATTCGTACTGGTCGCTTATGCGGTGGAAGGCCGCCAGCTCGCTGACATGATGGTGTGCGCCGGTCATCCAGACGGGCTTTTCGTCTTCATAGACGGCAACCTTCGTTGATGTGGAACCGGGGTTTATGACTAGTATTCGCATATCTTTTCAATTCATATTTCACGTTTTCTTTGATTCATAACCCATAATTCATAACTCACAATCAGGCTACGCCGCCGCGCAGCCGCCAACTAATCATGAATCATGAATCGCGCATTATGAATCATGCATTACGCAGGCCATGGCCAGGCTGTAGAACTTTGACTCGCACGAGTCGGCCCTTGAGGCTACCACCACGGGCGCCGTTGTGCCGCAAAGCATGCCCGCCGTCTCTGCGCCGGCGAAGAGAGTGAGGGTCTTGTAGAACACGTTGCCCGACTCGATGTTGGGAAACACCAGCACGTCGGCGCTTCCCACAACGGGCGACGACATTCCCTTTATCTGTCCGCTCTCGGTGTCGAGGGCCGTCTTTACGTCCATAGGGCCGTCCACGAGCACGTCGCCGTAACGGGCCTCTGAGGCGCGGCGCTTCAGTTCCATATAATACAATGTGTGCGGAAACTTGTCGCTCACTTTCTCGGTGAAGTTTATCAGGGCCACGCGCGGACACGCCGTGCCCAGCACCCGGCTCACTCCTGCGGAATAACCGAGTATCGCGTCAAACTGTTCAAGCGTGGGACGGGGTATCACGGCGGCGTCGGCGAACACCAGCATCTTGCCGTATGCCGGTATGTATGTCGCCGTGACGTGGCTCAGCACCGCGCCCTTGCGCAGCAGCCCGTGCTCTTTGTCAAGCACCGCGTGCAGCAGGTTGTCCGTATTGATGGTGCCTTTCATCAGCACGTCGGCCTCGCCGGCCCTGACCACAGCCACCGCCCGGCGCGCAGCGCCGTCATTAGTGGACTCTATGATTATCTCTACCCGGCCGGGGTATTGCCCCTTCATGGCGGCGAAGTCTGGCGTACACTCGCCGGCACACACCAGCACGAAGTCGGCGAAGCCTTCCTTCAGGCCACGCTCTACGACGTATCTTGTATGCGAATCGGCCGGGCACACCATCGCCACACGCTTCCGCCTGCCAGTTTCAGAGAGGCGGGCCAGCAGTCCGTCGAAGTTTCGTATCAGATTCATGGTTGGTAAGATTTGCCTGCAAATTTAGTAAAAGTATGGATACAAGCAAAATAAATAAGGATTAATAACTTGTTTTAGAACTCCTTGTCACTGTTTTTACGGACAACGACGCACATGTCACAAAGCAACCATATACAGCGCGTTTACCGCCCGTCAGCCGCGCCGCGCTGACAAAACAGCGGCAACAAAACGCATTTGCCGGCAAAAAGAAAGTTGCGGTTTGTAACATCCCGGCAAAGCCTTGCCGTCTTGGCGCTTTGCAGAAGACGGCAAAACGCATACCAAAAGGCCACCTTTTACAACGCGAAAGACGGCCTTTTACGATGCAAAAGGCCACCTTTTGCATCGTAAGCAAAGGCAGCCGATATCGTTACAATATAAATCAAAAACCGCGACCGGACATGCAGAATGCAAGCAGAAGCACCGCTTCCAGTTACAGTTTTCAGCGTCCCAACAAGCACACCGCCGCGTTTGCCGCCTGCATCATGCCCAGACAATGCCGCAAGGCTTATTTCCTCAGAGTGAATTCAAAACGCAATCCGCCCGTGATGTTGTTCCCCACGCTTATCGTGCCGCCATGCAGCAGCACAGAATTCTTCACGATGGCAAGCCCGAGACCGGTGCCGCCCATCTTGCGGCTGCGCCCTTTGTCCACCCGGTAGAAACGCTCGAAGAGGCGCGGCAGATGCTCGAAGGGCACGCCCACGCCGTTGTCGCTGAAGGTGAAACACCAATAATCATCTTTCTGCGATGCCGTCAGCATTATCGTGGTGCCCTCTCCGGCGTAGGCAATGGCGTTGTCTGTAAGGTTGCGGAAGA
Source organism: uncultured Prevotella sp. (assembly GCA_944320195.1). Taxonomy (GTDB): domain Bacteria; phylum Bacteroidota; class Bacteroidia; order Bacteroidales; family Bacteroidaceae; genus Prevotella. The sequence continues at coordinate 26,510 of CALUGP010000014.1, forward strand.
CGCTGTACAGCAGCGACTGGTTGCCGCGCACGGTCACGCCTTGCGGCATGCGGTTGTCGAAACGCATCTTGCGCTCGTTCATCTGCAGCGCGGTGTCTTTAATGATGCCGGCCACCATCGCGTTGATGTCCACCGTATCGAAGTCCACCATGTCGGGAGCGTCGTCGAGACGGTTGAGCGTAGATATGTCGTGCAACAACGAAGCCAGGCGCTGCGACTGGACATAGCATCTTTCAAGAAACTGCTGCTTGGTAGCGTCGTTAATGTTGGGATTCTCCAATACGGTCTCCAGGTAGCCCTGTATGCTTGCCACCGGCGTCTTCAGCTCATGCGCTATGTTCTGCGTAAGCTGGCGTTTCAGGACGTTCTGCTCCTCCTTCGTGCGTTGCAGGCGCTTGTATATCTTGATTATACGTTCGGCTATCTCGCCCAGTTCGTCGCCGGGGAAGCCCACAAGGTCTTCCGTGTCAAGGCTCTCGTTGTGGTCGGCACGGCTGGCGAAAAGGCGCAGCTTGGTGATGTTGTCGCCCAAACGACTCACGAAACGGTACAGGATGAACACCAGGATGAGCATCGCCACAAGCGAAAACCACAGATAGTGCTGGTCGGCTTTCAGCGTCTCGGCAAGACTGTTGTCATAAGGCAGGGCGCTGCGCAACACCAGGTCGAACTCTGGCACGTATGTAGCCGAGTAAAAATAGTTCTGCTTCATCGTAGAGCTCAAGCGGCTGAAATCGTATCCGCTGCCGTCAGAGAAAGCCTCGCGCACCTCGCGCCGGTTGGAATGCTTGTCCATCTTGGCGTAGTCCTTGTACATGTTGTCGTAAACAACGCTGCCGTCGCGCTTTATCAGAGTGACACGTATGCCGTGCATGTGGTGGCTCTTGACGTAGCGGTCGAGCGTGTTCTCGGAGTGATTGCCTATGTATTCAAGCGCTTCCATCATCCGTGAGTTATAGTCTTGCAGCCTTGCGTTGAGCGAATATATCTTGAATTCGCGTTCACGCGCGTGCTGGAAAATGATGAAAGCCGCGGCAAAGGCGATGAAGACTGACAACACACTGACGTAAAGCCGTGTACCAACAGAAGTTCTGAACATATTTTCCCAGATTATAAGGTAATGTGGTTGCAAGGCATTACGGCTGGCGACTTTGCCCCATAAACACGCAAACCGCATGACCGTAAAACCGCAATGAAACTTTAAGCGTCAAAATAATACCCGAAACCGAGACGCGTGACGATGCACTTCGAGAACTTTCCTATCTTCTTGCGAAGACGCGTTATGTTTACGTCCACCGTGCGGTCGAGCACCAGCACGTCCTTCGGCCAAATGCGGTCGATAAGCTCCTGGCGCGAGAACACGCGCCCCTTCTCGTCGAGCAAGAGATGAAGTATCTCGAATTCGGTCTTCGTGAACGGCACGTCCTCGCCGTCAATGCTCACCGTCTTTTTGTCAAGATTAAGTTCAAGCCCCTGGTAACGCAACACGTTTGACTGCTGCTCGCCGTTCTTCTCGGCCGTGCGGCGCAACACGGCGCGTATCCTCACAAGCACCTCACGTATGGAAAAAGGTTTTGATATGTAATCGTCCGCACCGAGATTGAACCCGGTCACCGTGTCGTTCTCCGTGTCGCGAGCCGTCAGGAACACTACGGGAATGTCTTTTGTCTCAGGGTCGGCCTTCAGCCTTTTAGCCATCGCAAAACCCGACATGCCGCCCATCATTACGTCAAGCAGCAAAAGGTCGAAGCTCTTGATGTCCATGTCCAACGCCTCTTCTGCCGAATTGGCGGTTTCGACATAATATCCGTCGGTCTCAAGATTGAACTTCAAGATTTCACATAAGTCTTGTTCATCGTCGACTACAAGTATTCGATAATTGTTGTCCATAATCTTTGTTTTTAATGCTCGTTGCAAAAGTACCAACAAATGTATTCATACCTGTTACAACAATATTACAATTAAGTTAAGAATGAAAGGTTTTTGAATCAAGGAAACACGCTTTATCTGCACAAAAAGCAAAACATCCCTCAAAATCAAATCATCAACTCCTCATTCTTAATTCTCGTCAGGCAATTTGCGTCTCGGATTCTCCTTTGCTCCCATGTCAACCAGTTTCCTTGCAGACGTGACGAAACCCCGGTTGCCGGTCATGGCTTTCTTCGCGTCTTCAAACGCAGACTGCACAGCCTCAACATTCTTTCCAATCTTGTCAAAACGCTCGACAAACAATGCGACACGCTCAACCAAGGTGTTTGCAAGACCAAACACTTGTTCCTGGTTATCAGCCTGCCTCTGCTGAGTCCATGCTATCTGCAGGAGGCGCAACAGCGAGAAAAGGTTTTGCTCGCCAGTAATGACAACGTTGCGGTCAAAAGCATAATTCCACAATGTGGTGTCAGCCGACACGGCAAGCTGCATCGCGGCCTCCTGAGGGACAAACATTATGACAAAATCCAGCGTAGTCCCTCCCTCCATTGAATATTTGCCATAGCTCTTGGCCGCAAGCTCGTCAACATGCCTGCGCACGCTTTTCACGTGTTCTTCAAGATAGCGCTTGCGCTCATCGTCGTTCTCCGCATTCACATAACCAATGAATGCCGTCAACGACGCCTTCGAGTCAATGACAACATCCTTATGGTCAGGATAATGAAGAACCACGTCTGGACGCATCATGTCGTCTGTGTCATCATTCTTTATGACGTTTCCCTTTGCGTCGCGCATGGTGTATTGGACGTCATATTCTACGCCCTTTGTGAATCCGAACTTGTCAAGCAGGTCGTTAAGCTTCATTTCTCCGAAATCGCCCTGTATCTTCGGCCCGGCCTGTAAAGCTTTTGAGAGTTTCTCGGCTTCCACGCCAAGACTTGTCGTCGTTGCGTGCATCTGACGCAATTGCTCGCTAAGCGACGCCGTGCTGCGTGTGAACGACTCACGATTGTCATCCATCGACTTCTTCATTTCCGTCATTACGGCCTTCAATGGGGCAATGATGGAGTCCATCTGGCTGCGGTTGGTCTTGTCAAGTTCTTCAGAACGTTGCTTGAGCAACCGCTCGGTTGTAGTGTTCAATTGTTCTTGCACCAGTTTCAGGCGCTCTTCAAATTGCTTGTCAAGCAACGCCGTGCGCTCGTCCTTTTCACGATCATGCCTCCGGTTGGTTTCCTCAAGCCGTGATTCAAACTGCCGTCGGGCTTCTTCCAACAGCCTCTCATGCTCTTGCTTGCCGTCTTCAATTTGCCTGGCCAGCATCTCCGCTTCGCGTTGTTTGGCCGCGTTCTCGCTTGACAGCAAAGAGATGCGGTCCGTAAGAGTCCTTGTCTTTCTTTGTCCTACAACCATCATCGCAACAACTGCAGCCAATGCTCCGGCTAAGAAGAATAAAAATGATGCCATGTCTTGTTTTTATTTAAATTAGTTTGACGTTTGGGTCTTAGGCCAGTTTACAAGAAACAGTTTCTCGGTCGCTCTTGTAAACGCGGTGTATAACCAATGAATATAGTCAGGAGTAAGCATGTCGTCAGTCATATATCCCTGATCTATGAATACGTGCGACCATTGTCCGCCTTGCGCCTTGTGGCAAGTCACGGCATAAGCGTATTTCACTTGCAGCGCATTGTAATACATGTCTTCACGTATTTTTTTCATGCGGTCGGCCTTGAGCGGTATGTCTTGGTAATCTTCCATTACGGCGTCAAACAACTGTTCGCTCTGCTGATGAGTCAAAGCCGACGCTTCCGAAGTAAGCGTGTCTATGATTATAGTCGCCTGTATTTCATAATTGTTGTAATCAGGGAACTGCAGCCACACGTCTGCAAACTTGAATCCGTAAAGTTCTCGCACATTGCGGACGCGCTGCACACAGGCCCTGTCACCGTTAGCTATGAACGAAAATGAATTTGACAAAGAAACTACAGACCGCGACGAAGCGCCAGACAACATCTTAGACGCAATTGTATTTACCCTGACATCTTCACCATTGGGCTTTTGTTTCTCACTTCTACTTTCCTTCTCCAGCCAATAATAATTGTTCTTAACGACAAGAAGCATGTCGCCGGTTGTGAGTTCTTCCTCGCGACCGAGCACCATGTTGCGTATTCCCACGTTATATATGTTTGCCCTCTTGTTGCTGCGCGTCACCACAATTGTCTCATCCATGCCGACTTCCGAATAGCTGCTGTTGAGTTGCTCGACGAGTTCGTCACCGGGAACTACGCGTATGTCGGCGAATCCCGAAAACCTTATCATAGGCAGGCGAGTCACTTCATCATGAGTAACCATGCGCCGTATCATCGTTGCATTGTAAAGAATGCCTGAGCCTTCAGCTTGGCGCAACACTTCGTCAAGGTCGCATTGATAAACGGACAGGCCGTATCCTTCCATATAACCGGCCGACAAAGCAGGCGACTCGTCCGCGCCAACCGGCGGCAGCTGGGCCTTGTCTCCGACAATCATCATGCGGCAGTTACGCCCTGAATAAACGAAACTTACAAGGTCGTCAAGCAGCCGTCCCGTACCGAACGACATGTATTCAGACGTTCCGCCGTTTGCTATCATCGATGCCTCGTCGACCATAAAGAGAGTGTCTTGCGCAAGATTGTCGTTCAGGTTGAACTTACTTGATTCGCCGTTGAAAGCCTTTTGCCTGTAGATGCGGCGGTGTATGGTAAACGCCTGATGGCCGGAGTTGAGCGAGAACACCTTGGCGGCACGTCCGGTAGGCGCAAGCAAGACAACCTTTTGGCGCAATGAGACCATCGTTTTCACAAAAGCCGAAGCCAAAGAGGTCTTGCCAGTACCGGCCGAGCCGCGCAATATCATGACACAATGGCCGTTCCTGTCTGTCATGAAACGGCAGAATGTGTCTATGGCGGCGGTCTGGTCGCGTGTCGGCACAAGCCCGAATGCTCGCCTTACCAGCAAAGACAGTTCGTCGACAATCATCAGTTTTTAACTTAAAGGTTTGGTCTTACGGATTATTTGGCGTATTTTTGCAACGCATAGGATGCGCTAAGCATAATGCAAACTTACTAAAAATAATTGGTATATATGCTTCGCGTTGTGATAAAATGTTTTTTTATTCACGGTAAAGTCTGTTTCCAAGGATTATGAGAATCAACAAGAACCACATTTTGGGAGCATTGGCTGCTGCATTGGCCGTCACGTGCGTACTAAGCATATACGCCCCTATGCGCTTTGACAAGCAGCGGGCGACGCGTGAGCAAGCAGTAAAAGAGAGGCTTGTCAAGATAAGATACGCCGAAGAGCGTTACCGCAAGGCCAACGGCTCATACACAGACAACTTCGCCGCATTAGTCAACGGCGGTTACATTGCAGACTCGTTGCAATACATTCCATTTACAGAAAACAAAAAGTTTCATATCGCCGTGAGCACCCAAATCGGGAAATCGGGCCGGCAGATACCCATGATGGAATGCGGAGCCGGTTATGAAGACTATCTCGACGGCCTTGACGCAGGAAGCATATCCAACCTTATTGAAGAGGCAAACAATGCCGGGCGTTACCCCGGACTTAAAATAGGAGACATTACCACACCTAACGACAATGCAGGAAACTGGGAATAAGATATTCACACAGGCAACCGGACAGACTGGCACTCAGGCTGCCGTCAACCAACAGAGCGTGCATGCCGGTATGGAGAACGCATCCGCAAGCTCGCCTACTTTAACTTTGTCTGCAAAAAAGATGCCGCGTCTTACAATACGTGTAGGCAACCGCACGCTATCGTTTTCAGCCCTTGACGCGGGCAGCCAGGCTGGAATTGTGTTTGAGCCGTACACCGTAAGGAGCGGCATATCAATGGCAGCCAACCTTAGGGAAGCGTTCAGGGAGATTGACCTGTTGCGCAACGGATGGCAAAGAGCCATGGTATTGGTGAATTCGCCGGTGCTCATGGTTCCGGTGGACGAATATAAGGACAGTCTGAAAGAAGTGTTTTTCAAGCACGCCATAACAGGAAGAGAAGGCGAGACGGTTATGTCTGCCGTGCTGCCTTCACTCAACGCCGTGGCCGTATATTCAATAAACAAAGACTTGAAACTGGTCGTTGACGACCATTTCGCCGACGTCCGCTTCACACATGTCTGCACTCCTGTGTGGAATCATCTGTACCGGCGCAGCTTCACGGGCGTGAGAATGAAGCTGTACGCCTATTTCCACGACAAGAGAATCGACGTGTTCAGTTTTCAGCAAAACCGCTTCAAGTTCACCAACAGCTTTGACACAAACCTCGCTCCGGATGCCGTTTACTTCATACTGAACGTATGGAAGCAGCTGGCTTTCGACAACCGGCGCGACGAGCTTCATCTCGTAGGCGAGCTTCCAAAGCGTGACGAGCTTGTGCAAGAACTGCGACAATTCATACAAAACGTATATGTCATCAACCCGAAAGCCGAATTCAACCGTGCTCCTATAACTGAAATAAAGGGATTGCCGTATGACTTGCTGACACATTTCCTGAAAAGCCAGGGATGAAGAGCCAAGAAAATATGCCTTGTACAGCTTCAACCGGCATTCTCATCGATTCCTAACCATTGATTAACAAAGTGGAGTTTTCTTAAATTACAACCTTTAACCCAACATTAACAAAGTGCGCATAATAACGGGAATATACAAGGGACGTCATTTTGACATTCCAAAAACATTCAAGGCGAGGCCTACCACTGACTTTGCAAAGGAAAACATCTTCAACGTGCTCAACGGCTACATCGACTTCGACGGAGCCGCTGCCTTGGACCTGTTCTCGGGCACCGGCAGCATATCCCTCGAACTCTTGTCGCGCGGATGCGCCTCGGTGATAAGCGTAGAGGCCGACCGCGACCATCACGCCTTCATAAAGCAATGCCTCCAGAAGCTCGGCACAGACAAGTGCGTGCCGCTTCGCGGCGACGTGTTCCGCTTCATAAAGAGCTGCCGCCAGCGGTTCGACTTCATCTTCGCCGACCCTCCTTACGCCCTGCCCTCGCTTCCATCGCTGCCCGGGATGATACTGGAGCGCGGCTTGCTCAATCCGGGAGGCGTGTTCGTATTTGAACACGGAAAGCACAACTCGTTTGAAGACGTGCCCGGATTCATCGAGCACCGCGCCTACGGAAGCGTCAACTTCAGCCTGTTCAGACAGCCTGAGGAAGACGTGACAGGCACAGATTGCTGACACTTATACAGGCACACACAATCCACACTACACCGCTTCATTTTGCCAAAGAGGGTGTATCAAAATGGGTTTACTGCTCTTGTAGGGACATAATTCATTATGTCCGTACGCCACGGAGGGGCGTATAAATATCTCTATGTCAGCGTAATACGTTTCTTACGAAACGTGCTGGCATAATGAGTTATGTCCCTGCAATGGCAATGTATTGCAGTTTTGATACACCCTCTTTTTGTGTATGGTTGGCGGCCATCCGCCCGTAGCTTGCCTGGCGGCGGCACGGTGGTGACTGCCTGCAAAACGGGCGGAGACTACAAAGCTATCTGCATGTGCTTCATGGCGTGGCCTCCCCAAGAGTTTTCGCCCACGGTCTTGAAGCCCACACGGGCGTAAAGCTTCTCAGCCTTCGGGTTGCCCGTATCCACAAGCAGGCCCACGGCTGGCAGGCCCATGCCGCGCGCCTTGTCAACGGTGGCGTTGAGCAGGGCCGTGGCTATGCCCTTGCCACGGCAGTTTTCAGGCACGGCTATGCTGTCGATGTAAAGCTCACCTGCCTGCGTCTCGTCGGGCATGGAGCTGAAATCGCGCCCGAAGTTCTCCTTTGCGGCATCGATGAAGGCCTTGCGCAGTTCGCGAAGCTGCGCTCCGTCATACGACACGCATGCGCCGCACAATCCTCCGTCGTCGCCTATCGCCACAATGGTGTTCTTGTAACTGTATTGTGAGTTGTCTGCCAATACCAAGGAGGTCATCACGCGCTCAAAGTCGTCGAGCGTATGGTCTGGGCCTGTGAAATAGCGGCAACAGTCGTAGTTCATGGCCTGCATTATCAGCCTTGCTATCGACAAGGCCTGAAAGTCTTGCGCATTCTGTATTTCCATAACCTATTATAATTTAAGAGTTAATAACTTGCCAAAACATGTTCCAGGAACCGGGAGTTAAGAAAATTACCCTTGCCGTGCAGCCGACAAGGGTAATCTTCTTGGTTCCTGACGATTAAATCCTGATTATTCCTCGCCTTCTTCCTTCAGCGTTACGAGCACCTTGTCTATGCGCACGCCGTCCATGTCGACTATCTCAAGGTTAAAGCAGTTCCACTCCGTGCGTTCGCCGGCTTGCGGAATGTGCTTCAGCTGCTCTATGATGAGGCCGGCAATGGTGTTGTAGTCTTGCTGCTCGCTGTCATAAAGGTCCTCTTTGTCGAAGTATGACAGGAAGTCATAGAACGAGCACTGGCCGTCGACGAGCCAGCTCTCCGACCCTTCGCGCTTTACTATCTCGGGTTCCTCGGCCACTCCGTCGATGTTGCCTACAAGTCCTTCGAGTATGTCGCGCAGGGTGACAAGTCCCTGGAAGCTGCCGAACTCGTCGCAGATGAACGCCTGTGTGAGGCGTTTTTCCTTCATCTGTTCGAGCGCCTTGTACACGCTCATGTTCTCATAGAAGTACACGGCCGGATGCATCAGGGCCTTCAGGTTGGTCTTCTCGCCGTCAAGGCGGAAGAGCAGATCCTTCAGCAACACCACTCCGAGGATGTTGTCTATGCCGCGGTCGATGAGCGGATAAGCCTCAAAGAGGTTGTCGGTTATCACCTGCTTTATCTCCTCGTTGGTCATGCTCACGTCGAGCGTCACCACGTCTGAGCGGTGGGTCATTATCGAGTCTACCGTCAAGTCGCCAAGCATGAACACACGCTCCACAATGTCTTGCTCCACTTCCTGCACCTCACCGTCCTCCTTGCCTTCCTGTACTATCGACTTAATGTCTTCCTCTGTGACCTTGGTCTCCGCGTCCTTCACTCCGAGGAGATTGACCATCGCCTCGGTGCTCTTTGAGAGAATCCACACAAACGGCGCGGCTATTACCGACAGCACGTACATGGGGCGCGCTATGACTTTTGACACCCGTTCGGCCACGCTCATGCCGATGCGCTTGGGCACAAGCTCTCCGAACACGATTGTAAGGTATGTGACGATGATGACTATCAGCCCCTGGGCCAGAGGGTAAGCCCAACGCTCAGGCATGCCGAAGCTCTCGAATACGTCTGAAAAGCGTCCGGATATCGACGCGCCGGAATAAATACCGGTCAAGATGCCTATAAGCGTGATGCCTATCTGCACGGTGGAAAGGAAACGGTCTGGGTCGTTGGCCAGGCGGAGAGCCGTGCGCGCGCCCCTGCTTCCTTTTTTCTCGTCGTTTGATAAAGTTGTTTTTCTTGCTTGAATCACTGCTATCTCTGACATGGCAAAGATGCCGTTGAGTAAGATTAATAGCAGAATTATGAAAATTTCGTCCATTAATGGTTACACGTCTTGTTTCCGCTGCAAAGATAGTGCATGTTGAGCGAAAAACAAAATAAATGCGAGCAAAACGAGCATTTATTTTATATGAAATATAAGATTGCGTATTATCGGAACCTTACAAATGCGCGCAAAACGGGCACATGTTTTGCATTTCCATTACGCATTGCGGAGAAGCCGACGGAGGAGAATGCCCGGCCGGCTTGCAAAAGACGGTCAATCGCGTTGCAAAAGACGGTCTTTTGCAACGCGATTGACGGCCTTTTGGAAGGCGAAAGACGGCCTTTTGCAGCGCATGGCGTAACCTGCTGGCAATCAAACAGTTGCCGACAGCCGCCGCAAGGCGGCGCAACGGGCCGAAGAAAGAGGCATTAAACATTTTTCACGCATTATATTTCATGCAGTCAAAGATAATGCATACATTTGCAGAAACACCACCTTATTTGTATAATACATATGCAGAAATACGCCGATTACATAGACAGCATCGAGATAGAGTCGCTCTGGAGCGGCCGCCACCACGTAGCATGGAAGCTTGACCGCAAGGTAAACATACTGAGCGGAATCAACGGCGTGGGCAAAAGCACGATACTCAACAAGCTAATCCGCTCAATAGGCCCGGCCGGAGACCTTACCGCCAACATGGTGAAAGGCGTTCACATCAAAGTAAGCCCGGCAGACGCCACGGCCTTGCGGTTCGACCTTATCCGCTCGTTCGACCGCCCGCTGCTCAACGCCGACATGCTATCGGAAGTGGGAGCAAACCTCGTAACCGAGCTTGACTGGCAACTGTTCAAGCTGCAAAGGAAATATCTCGACTACCAGGTGAACATCGGCAACAGGATAATCAGCGTGCTGCAAAGCGGCAGAAGCGACGCGGCCGCCGAGGCGCAGGCCATATCAGAGCCCAAAAAGAAATTCCAGGACATGCTCGACGACCTCTTCGCCGACACCGGAAAAACAGTGGACCGCACAGAGAACGAGATACGCTTCTCGCAAATCGGCGAGACCCTGTACCCATACCAGCTGTCAAGCGGAGAGAAACAGATGCTCGCCATACTGCTGACGGTGCTCATAGAAGACGGCAGGCCCTACGTCCTGTTCATGGACGAGCCTGAAGTCAGCCTGCACGTGGAATGGCAGAAACGGCTCATCGACCTAATACTCGAACTTAACGAGAACGTGCAGATAATCCTCGCCACGCATTCCCCGGCCGTCGTCATGAACGGATGGATTGACCATATAACCGAAGTCAGCGACATAACAGAAGACTATTAAGAGGCAAAAAACAAGAGGGGGATTCACCATGGGTCACCGTTTGAGAGACAACATATCGTCAGACTATTTCTCGGCCGCCAACCGGCTGAAATCGAAAAACGCCAGACGGCGCATCGTCGCATACGTCGAAAGCTACGACGACGTGCTCTTCTGGCGCACGCTGCTCGGCTCTTACGAGGACGAAAGCCGCTACTTTGAAGTAATGCTGCCGTCACACCGCACACTGGAGCGCGGCAAACGCTCCGTGCTTATGAACATACTGACAAACAACACGGGGCAAGACATGCTGGCATGCGTGGACGCAGACTATGACTATCTTATGCAAGGAGCAACGGAAACATCGCGCGAAATACTGCACAACCCGTACGTCCTGCACACATACGCTTACTCAATAGAAAACCTGCAGTGCTACGCTCCCTCGCTGCACAACGTATGCGTGATGGTGACTCTCAACGACCACAGCGTCTTCGACATTGAACGCTTCATCTCACAGTTCAGCGCCGCCATCTTCCCACTGTTCGTCTGGTCGATATGGCACTACCGCCGCGGCATCTACGGACAGTTCACGATAACCGACTTCAACCGCAGCATAGAGCTTGGCGGATTCAACATCAACCGGCCTGAAGACTCCCTTGAAAACCTCAGGAACAAGGTAATGCGCAAAGTCAACTACCTGCGCCGCCAGCATCCTGACGCCAAACAAAGCTACCAGAAGCTGTCTTACGAGCTAATGCGGCTTGGAGTCAATCCCGAACAGACATATCTCTACATTCAAGGACACCATCTTTTCGACAAGATAATAACACCGCTGCTGAACAAGGTCTGCGGCATACTGATACGCGAACGCGAGGCGGAAATACGCCGCCAGGCCGTCCACCAGACACAGATGCGCAACGAATTGTCATGCTATTCGCACTCAGTACAGGACATAGTGCAGATGCTGAAGAAAAACACGGGCTATACAGCGTCGCCCCAATTCACGCAGATGCGCCGCGACGTGGAAAGAATATTGGGAATCAACAATCAGGAGTAAAGAACCAAGAAAACCACCATTGCTTACTAACAAAGACACATTTTCTTAATCCTTAACTCCTAAATCTTAATCATATCACACGTAAGTCCCCAGGAATTTCACCTTGCCTTCGACATGAAGGCTGTTTGTTGTCGCAGGGACAAGCATCGTCTCGCCTCCACGCAAAGTGATTGCGTTACCCTCATTGTCGGTAAACCGCGCCTCGCCGGTTATGCCTATGATAACGACAAAGCTGTCAAGGCAGCTGTAGTCAAGCGTCATCGGCTCGTCAAGGTCATACACGGCCGTGTTGAAAAAAGGACAGCTTATCAGCTGCACGCCCGTGTTCTTTGCAGGTACATAGTCTGTCCGATAATCAGGCAGCACGTTGTAGTCTATGCACTCGGCCGCCTTCTCCGTGTGCAGCTCACGCAAGTTGCCGTCCTTGTCGCGACGGTTGAAGTCGAAAATACGGAACGTAGCCTCTGACGTCTGTTGTATCTCGGCCAACAAACATCCTTCGCCAATGCTGTGTATACGGCCCGACGGAATGAAGAAACAGTCGCCCTCTTTCACCGGATATTCGGCAATCGCATCGCAAATGGTGCCGTCGGCAACCATCTCCTTGTACCTCCCAGGCGTAATTTTCCTCTTCAATCCGCACCGAAGCGACGCCCCCGGGTCGGAATCCATTACATACCACATTTCCGTCTTGCCGTTCTTCAGCCCGTATTTATGCGCCTTCTCGTCGTCAGGATGCACTTGGATGGACAAATCCCGCTTGGCGTCTATGAACTTGATGAGCAACGGAAAATCGTCGCCAAACCGTTTGTAATTATCTGTACCGACAAGAGAGTCCTGCATTTCCGCCACTATTTCGTTCAGTTTCCGCCCCTCATACGGGCCGTTGGCGGCAACACTTTCTTTCCCTGCGACATCAGACAACTCCCAGCTCTCGCCTATCTGCTCGCCGTCGTGGCCGCTGATTCCCTTGAACTTGACAAGCTTTTCACCGCCCCACAGCGTATCCTTCAAGATTGGTTTGAATTTTATCGGTTCCATCTTACACTTTTCCTTTCATACGAAAAATACTTACATAAGTGCCATGCGACTCAGTTTTCTTTCCAGAACGCAGGCGTGAACAACACCAAAACGCTCAAGAACTCCAAACGCCCCATCAGCATCAGCGCCGAACAAATCCACTTAGCCGCGTCAGGAAGGCTGCTCCATGACATCGTAGGGCCGATGTCTGCACCAAGCGCCGGCCCCACGTTGCTCGCGCTGCTGATGGCTATTGTTATGGCATTGGTGCTCTCTATGCCCATCATCTGGAAACAGAAAAACGCCACAAGGCATGAAACCCCGTACAGGGCGAGGAACACCAGCAACGTGGATTGCGCCGAACCGGGAATTATCGCGCCGTTGAGCCTTACAGGAATGACAGCCCTTGGGTGCAGTATATGTTTGAATTCATTACGTATGATCCTTACCAGCATCGCCCCCCTTACACATTTTATGCCGCCACTTGTGCTGCCAGCACACGATCCGAACACCATGCACACGGTCAACGCAAACCATGTCATGTGCGGCCAAAAGGCAGCATCTGTGTTGAACAATCCTGTTGTAGAGATAAACGAAGACACCTGGAACAATGCATATCTGAACGAATCTGCCGTCGAAATGCCGTTACGCGTGGCCAGCATATATGTAATGAACAAGGTGGCAACTGATATCACTGTAAGGTAAAAACGCAGTTCCGAATCCTTCACAAAGCTCTTCAGCTTGCCTTTGAACATCAACAGGTAAAGCAAAGAGAAGTTGATTCCCGACAAAATCATAAACACGGCCGCCGTATAATCTATCGCGGCAGAGTCAAAATAAGCCATGCTTGAATTGTGAGTGGCAAATCCGCCGGTAGCCGTAATCGACATTGAATAGTTCAAACTGTCGAAGAAGCCCATCCCGAAAAGACAAAAACACGCCACGCAAGCAGCCGTAAGAATAAGGTATATGGCCCAAATCCATTTCGCCGTGGTACTCAATCTTGGATGCATCTTGCTCTTTATGGGGCCTGTGGCCTCGGCGGAGAACACCTTGACGCTACCTCCGACGAGCGACGGCAGTATGGCAATTGTGAAGAACATGATGCCAAGACCGCCAATCCAGTGGGTCAGCGAACGCCAGAACAACAGTCCGTGGGGCAAGGCCTCCACATCGTCTATTATTGTTGCGCCGGTCGTAGTGAAGCCCGACATCGTCTCGAAGAACGCATCTGTGAAACTTGTAAGGTAACCGCTGATTACGAACGGCAACGCCCCAAGCGCGCTGAAAATCACCCAGATAAGCGTGACAAGGAGGTAAGCCTCACGCCGTCCCATGCTGTTTTCTGCCTGATAACCCTTATATTTAAGGCCGATTGCGGCCAGCACGGTTATGGCTATGGTGGTAAGGAACGCCGGAATGTCGTCCTCCCGGTAATAAACCGAAACGAGAAGACACGACAACATCATTATCGCCTCGATGAAAAGCAGAGAGCCTATGACTTTGTAAACGAGTTTGAAGTTTATCATAGCCGCCCTTAAATGAAATATTTTTCTATCTTGGACATGTTCACATTGTGGCAGAACACCACGACTATGTCGCCGGCTTCTATCTGCGAACCACCAGAAACAAGGTGTCCTTCGCCGCCACGCACCAGTCCTCCTATAGTGGTTCCATGCGGAAGCCCCAGTTCAAACACCTTTTTCTTGGTGACCTTCGAGCCTTCCTGCGCCGTAAACTCTGCCACATCGGCATTTGCGGTCATAAGGAACCTGGTGTTCTTTACGTCTGAGTCGAGCATCATCTGGTATATGTGGCTCGCCGCAATGGCCTTTTTGTTTATTATGGTGCCTATGTCCAGGCTCTCGGCCATCTTCACATAGTCGATGTTTTCAACCATGGCTATGGTCTTGCGGACGCCAAGCCTCTTCGCCGTAAGGCACGCAAGGATGTTTGTCTCGGCGTTTCCTGTAAGCGACACGAACGCCTGCGTGTTCTTGACTCCTTCCTCGACGAGCAACGATATGTCGCGTCCGTCGCCGTTTATGACCATCGCCTTGTCCGTGTCTATCAGCTCGTTGATCTGCTCGCAACGCTTCTCGTCAGACTCGAATATCTTTACGTTCATGTATTCCGGCATCATCTGCACGGCCCTTACGGCCGTATTGCCTCCACCCATCACCATTACGTTCTTCACATCGACGTAATGTTCCTTGCCAACAATCTTCCTTATATAAGGTATGTAGTTGCGCGTTGTCATGAAGTATGCCATGTCGTACATCTTCAATACATCGTCGCCGCGCGGTATTATGGTCTCGTCGCCGCGCTTGACTGCCACTATATGGTATGGAGATTCAGGCTTGCACAAGTCTTTCAGAGGCTCGTTCAATATCTCGCACGTCTCCCTCAGCTTTATGCCAAGCATTATCAGCGCACCGTTGTGTACGTCCCAGCGTTGGCGCACCCAGCTCATCTTCAATCCGTTTACTATGTCTTGCGCGGCCAGGTTTTCCGGATATATGAGCGAGTCGATGCCCACATTGTCGAAGATTACCTTCAGTTCTGGATTCATGAACTCGTAGTTGTTCACCTTGGCCACGGTCTTTTTCGCTCCCAATGCCTTGGCCAGGATGCAGCTGTTCATGTTCATGTTCTCGTCGGGAGTCACTCCGATGTACAGGTCGGCGTTGCCGACACCGGCGTTCTTGAGTGCCTTTATGCTTGAGGGCGACGCGTGCACGGTCATCAGGTCGTAGTCGCTGCTTATGTTGTTGAGCCTCTCCTCGTCTTCATCTATCAGGACGATGTCCTGGTCGTTGCGTGCCAACAGCTTGGCAAGGTGCGTGCCTATGGCATAAGCTCCAGCAATGATGATTTTCATCTTTTAATTATATGTTGTGTTTCACTTTGCCGCAAAGTCATTGATTGCGCGCATTATGGATTCTTTGTCAATGCCGGTGATTCGTTGCAGTTGCGCCACCGTGCCGTGCTCGACAAAACGGTCAGGCAATCCGAGGCGTTTTATCCGTGGGCTGAACCCATGGTCTTCCATCCATTCAAGCACCGCCGAGCCGAATCCTCCGGCGCGCACGCCGTCCTCCACGGTTATTATCCTGTCATACCGCCGGCCTATCTCTTCAAGCAGGCGTTCGTCCATCGGCTTGATGAAGCGCATGTCATAATGGGCCACCTCTGCTCCGCCGTTCCCCGCTTCAAACTCGGCTACGGCCTTGGCGGCCTCGTTTCCTATCGGCCCTACGGTAAGCACGGCCATGTCCTTGCCGTCTTTCAGGCGGCGGCCTGTGCCTACGGGAATTTCCTCGAACGCATTGCGCCAGTCTGTCAGCACGCCGTGTCCGCGGGGATAGCGTATCACGAACGGACCCTTGCCGTCCAGCTGGGCCGTGTACATGAGGTTGCGCAGCTCGTGCTCGTCCATCGGCGAGGCGATGGTAAGGTTGGGTATGGGGCGCAGGGCGACAATGTCGAACGCCCCGTGATGGGTGGCGCCGTCCTCGCCCACCAGTCCGGCGCGGTCAAGACAGAGCACCACGGGCAGCCGCAGTATGGCCACGTCGTGTATTATGTTGTCGTAGGCGCGCTGCGCGAACGAGCTGTAGATGTTGCAGAACGGCATCAACCCGTCCTTGGCCATGCCGGCGGAGAAGGTCACGGCGTGGCCTTCGGCTATGCCCACGTCGAACACCCTGTCGGGCATGGCCTTCATCATGATGTTCATCGAGCATCCCGTAGGCATGGCCGGGGTCACCCCAACGATGCGCTCATTGGCCTTGGCCAGCTCAAGCAGGGTCTCGCCGAACACGTCCTGGAACTTCGGCGGCGCGCCCGTCTCGTCGGCAACGATGCGTTCCTCGGCGTCTATGTCGAAGCGTCCGGGCGCATGCCACACCGTGGGATCTTTCTCCGCGGGGGCGTATCCGTGGCCTTTCACAGTGTGCAGATGTAGCAGCTTGGGCCCTTTCATGTCCTTGAGCTGCCTCAATATGCGCACAAGCTCAACGACGTTGTGCCCGTCGAACGGGCCGAAATACCTTATGTTGAGTCCCTCGAATATGTTTTGCTGATGGCTTATGGCCGACTTCAGCGCGTTGTTCAGGCGGATTATGCCCTTGCGCCGGTCTTCGTTGAGATAGCCTTTGGAGTTGAGCCAGCGCGAGGCCTTGAACCTCATGCGGTTGTAAGTCTCGTTGGTGTTCAGGCGCAGCAGGGCCTGCTTCAGTCCGCCCACGCTGCGGTCAATGCTCATGTTGTTGTCGTTGAGCACGATGAGCATGTCGTTCGGCGTGGTCGACACGTTGTTAAGCCCCTCGAAGGCCAGCCCGCCGCTCATGGCCCCGTCGCCTATTATGGCAACAATGTGCCTTTCGCCGTGTCCGGTTTTCTTTGCGGCCACGGCCATGCCGAGGGCGGCCGATATGGAGTTTGACGCATGCCCGCACACGAACGAGTCGTACTCACTCTCCAGGGGCGACGGGAACGGCATCAGTCCGTGCAGCTTGCGGTTGGTGCAGAAGCGGTCTTTGCGCCCCGTGAGTATCTTGTGTCCGTAAGCCTGGTGCCCCACGTCCCACACCAGCCGGTCGCCGGGAGTGTCGTAGACATAGTGCAACGCCACGGTAAGCTCAATCGTCCCCATGCTCGAAGCCATGTGCCCCGGGTTCACGGAGAGTTCCTTCAGTATGTCGTCGCGCAGCTCGCGGCACAGCCGCGGGAGCTGTTCCACTTTCAACTTCCTCAGGTCGGCAGGGTATTTTATGGTATTAAGAATGGCGAAATCTTTGTTATCAGCTGTCATTACATTATTTTATATAAATGCAAAGGTAATGCAATTACCGGAAAGTACAAAATAAAAATGCAGGAAAGACCAAACCTTGCGCTCCCAAAACGGGCCTCAGCCGCAGCCTCAGCGCCTTGCCCGAATCGCCTGGCCAGCCGCTCGGCACGGCGCTTCACGTCCTGGCAAACCCTTCAAGACGGCATGCCGCCAACCGCCTGACTGTCAGGCACTTTGCAAAAGACGGCATTTCAGCTTCCAAAAGGCCATGAATTGCACGGCAAAAGACGGCCTTTGAGAAGCCAAAAGACGGCCTCTTGGGTTCATCCGCAAACCTTTTGGATTAAATATAAGTTCTATTAATAACAACATCCAACCTTAATCCAGGCTGTCGGTAACTGTCATTCCGCGCTCCGACGCGGAATCCAGTAAATACCGCATATGCTGTTTGATGTATAGGATGTTCTCTGGATTCCGCGTCGGAGCGCGGAATGACAGTTACCGACTGCCTGGATTATGGCAGGATGTATTTGTAAATGAAATTGTGTGTCGCATTTAATAGAGCCACATGTCCATCCAAAAGGTTTGCGGATGAACCCGAAAGACGGCAAAACGCGTTGCGGCACGCCGCATTCCTGACAGCCGCAAAGCATGCTGCGGTTGAGCGTCCAGGCAATGAAAATAAAAGGTCGTTTCTCTCCCTTTTATTTTGCATTGCACTCAACTTGCATTATCTTTGGATAAGACAAGCTGCGTCTCGGCAATGAAAATAAAAGGTCGTTTCTCTCCCTTTTATTTTGCATTGCACTCAACTTGCATTATCTTTGTAACCAAATATCAAACCTAAATGAAATGAACATGACAAAGACTTTCTTTCTTTCGGGCCTGATGGTGGCGGCTTTATCGCTGCCAAGCCACGCCCAGACAGCCGACGGAGGCATATCGAAAGACATGCTCCGCGAAATCAGGCAGACGCAACAGCGCACCCCGGCCGACCGCGCCCTGTTCAACGCACTGGCAGCAAACAGCATCAACGCACTGGCAGCAAACCATGCCAACAAGGGCGCCATCGACACGTATTTCAGCATAGAGACGCCCACACAAAGCATCACCGACCAGAAGCAGAGCGGCCGTTGCTGGATGTTCAGCGGCTTCAACGTGCTGCGCTCGGCGTTCACGCAGCGCACAGACTCGCTCACCGTGAACCTCTCACACGACTACCTGTTCTTCTACGACCAGCTGGAGAAGGCCAACCTTTTCCTGCAGGGCGTAATAGACTGTGCCGACAAGCCCATTGACGACGAGCGCGTGCGCTTCTTCTTCAAGAGTCCGCTCAGCGACGGGGGCACATATTGCGGCGTGGCCGACCTGGTGGCGAAATACGGGCTGATGCCTTCAGAAGTGATGCCAGAGACCTTCTCGGCCGAAAACACGTCGAAAGCGACAAGTCTGATGAAGTCCAAGCTGCGCGAACAGGGCCTCAAACTGCGCGACATGGTGGCCGAAGGAAAGAGCAAAGCCGACATAAAGGATGAAAAGACACGCATGCTTTCAACCATATACCGCATGCTGGCGCTCACCATGGGCGAGCCGCCCACGGAGTTCACTTACGCCTTCAAGAACAAGCAGGGACGCACCGTGACCGAGCCCAAGACATACACCCCCATGACGTTTGCCGCCGAAATTCTTGGCGACAAGCCCGTAACGGGCTCGTTCATAATGGTGATGAACGACCCGCGCCGCGAGTATTACAAGACATACGAGGTGGAATACGACCGACACACGTATGACGGCACAAACTGGAAATACCTGAACCTGCCCATGGAAGACATCTCCCGGCTGGCCATAGCGTCGCTGAAGGACGGGCGCAAGATGTACAGTTCTTACGACGTCGGCAAGTTCCTGGACAACAAGCGCGGCTATTGCGACCTTGAGAACTACGACTACGGCTCGCTCTTCGGCACGGAGTTCTCCATGGACAAGGCGCAACGCATCATGACATACGACAGCGGTTCCACCCACGCCATGACCCTCACGGCGGTAGACCTGGACAAAGACGGCAAGCCGGTGATGTGGAAGGTGGAGAACAGCTGGGGCGCGGACTACGGCCAGAAGGGCTGCCTGATAATGACAAACGACTGGTTCAACGAGTACATGTTCCGCCTCGTGGTCGACAAGAAGTATGTTCCGGCCAAGACGCTGAAGCAATACGAGCAGAAGCCTGTCATGGTGATGCCGGAAGACCCGCTGTTCCTGCCGGACAATTGAATTAAGAATTAAGAGTTAAGGATTAAGAAAAACACCATTGCCGGGATGTGCATTATTCATCCGGCAATGGTGTTTTTCTTAATCCTTAACTCTTAATTCTTAATTTCCTCACACCAAATGAGCCACCCACTCGTCCCTGTCGCCGGGCAGAAGGTCAACCACAGGCAACTCTATCATGGTGTAGCAGCCGGGCTGCTGGCGCATTGACGCGCGGGCCACGTTGACCAAAACCTGGGCCGTGAGGGCCGGGTTGTTGATGCTCATGTCGAACTCGAAGCGCTGGTTCTGCGTCTTTCCGCTCACGCCCTTGCGCACAAGGTTGACTCCGTGGCCCATGTCCTTCACGGCGTCCACGCTGGGCACCTGGATGACATAAGTCTCGTCGCTGGCGAAATAGGGGTCTTCCTTCACAGCCTTGGTCACTTCGTCAAGGCTGGCTCCGTCTTCCAGCTCAACGTAAACCATGCGGCGGTGTATGCCCTCGCCCTTGGGAACAGTCAGCGAGAGCGCGTCTTTCACGCCCTTCTTAGAGCGCACGCACACCGAGTGGCCCATGCTCATGCCGGGGCCGAAGTTAGTATAAGTGATGCCTTTGGGCGCGAGGCTCTCCAGAAGGGTGCGCACCACGCTGTCTGACCCCGGATCCCATCCTGCGGCGATTACCGCCACGCGTCCGTGCTCCTTGCATATCTTCATGAGGTTGGCGCGGTATGCGGCGATGTTTCCGTGTATGTCGAAGCTGTCAACGGTGTTGATGCCCAGCGGCAGAATCTTCGTTGCGTACTCCTCGCAGCTGCGTGTCGGGGTGGCGAGTATGGCCACGTCCACGTCTTTCAGCTCGGTAATGTCCTTCACTACGTCATACCCGGCCAGTTCGGCGGGCTTGTTCTCGGCTCCGTTGCGCCTTACCACACCCGCTATCTCGAAGTCGGGAGCGGCCTCGAGCGCCTCGATGGCGAATTTTCCGATGTTGCCGTATCCTACTACGGCTGCTCTTATTTTCTTCATGTCTGCGTAAATTTTGAGTGTATTTTCACTTTCAACGGTGCAAAGTTAATATGTTAATAAAAAAATCATTCATGTATGCCGGATAAGAAATGTAAAAAATGCACGAAAATTACAATCTGTTAGTTTTACGAGCGGTTATCCTGCAAATTGAAACCACACGCTTCCAGTTTTGCAAAAGACGGCCAATCAGTCAGCGAAAGGCCGCCTTTTGGCATGCGAAAGACGGCCTTTCGCAACGATGTTGACGGTCTTTTAAACCGTAAGTTTACAACATTCAAATCACATCGGTGGAAAGTTTGCGGCGCAATTTGCGGTTTAACTCATTTTAACTTTCGGGGGGGGGTAATTTTAAAGGTTTTATATAAATTTGCAGCGTAATGCCATTCATCCACCAAATTGCCGCGTCGCCGAGGACGCATACAGAGGTTGTAGCATGCCAACCGGCACAACCGTCCCATTAATCAGAACCAACATAATTTACATATACAAACCAAAGTTCTTACTATCCTCAAATGTTTCCCCCTTCAGCCTGCCGGCACGGCACGGCTGAAGGGAGCAGGATTTCAACACCGTTTCAGGCCGCATCCATGCTCCGCCGGCAACAACACTTCCTAAAAAGCCTGGCAACGTGCAATAAAACAAGGCGTGGCGCGTTCTTAATTCATGGACAATCAATTCTTATTTTAAAATGATAGAATACGTAAAGGGCGAACTCGCCGAACTCACTCCGGCATACGCCGTCATCGAGACGGCCGGGATTGGCTACGGACTTAACATCACGCTGAACACATACACGGCCATACAGGGCAAGAAGGAAGCGCGCCTGTATGCCTTCGAATCCATACGCGAAGACGCCTACACGCTGTACGGCTTCGCCTCGAAACAGGAAAGGGAGATGTTCCTGCTGCTCATCACGGTGTCTGGAGTGGGCGCCAACACGGCAAGGATGATACTCTCCGAAATGACGCCTGCCGAACTGTGCGGCGTCATCTCGGCCGGAAACGAGAAGATGCTGAAAACCGTAAAGGGCATAGGCCTGCGCACGGCGCAGCGCATCATAGTGGACCTGAAGGACAAGATCGCCGCCCTGGGCATCACGGGCGAGCAGCCGGCACAGGCAGGCGAACCGCAGGCGCAGGTGGACAAGGAGGTGAAAGACGAGGCCGTGGGCGCGCTCACCATGCTCGGCTTCGCTCCGGCACCGTCGGCAAAAGTGGTTGTCGCCATCCTGAAAGAGCAGCCGTCGCTACCCGTGGAGCAGGTGGTGAAGCTCGCGTTGAAGCAGATAAAATAAGTGAAAAGTGAAAAACGAAAAGTGAAAAATCCATTACCATCCACAAGGCATCTGGATTTTTCGTTTTTCACTTTCGATTTTCCATTTGAAATTTTACTCCATACGCATTGCGGATAAAGAGAAACATATACGGACTGCTGCTTGTTCTGCTTGCCGTCAGCGCGGCAAGCTATGCACTGACCGTGCCTTATCCGCAGAACGACAGGACGCGGCGCACGCGCCCGACACAGGCCGGCACCGGGCAGACACCACGCAACGACTCGACACGCAGGGTGACGATAGTCAGTCCGACGATTATCGTCGAGGACGACACCATACCCGACTCGCTGCTGCATCCGCGCTGGAAAATACAGCGCACCACGCCAATCACCGACCAAGACCTTGACAAATACGCGGCAGACTTGTCGCTGCCTGACAACATAAAGCAGGAAGTTGAATACGACGACTCGCTCAACCGATACTTCATCGGCTCCAAGATGGGCGGCGGATACCTCTCCACCCCCATCATGATGACGCCGCAGGAATACCGAAAGTGGAGCGGAAAAAAGGAGTTTGACCGCTTCTTCCGCCAGAAAAACGACACACTGATAAAGGAAGGAGGCAAAGACAAGTTCTCGTTTGCCGACATGCACTTCGACCTTGGGCCAGCCGAAAAGATATTCGGACCGGGAGGCGTGCGCATAAAGACGCAGGGAACGGCCGAACTCAAGTTCGGAGCCACGCTCAAGAACATAGACAACCCGTCGCTGCCGATACGCAACCGCAAGACCACCACGATGGACTTCGACGAAAAAATAAACCTGAGCGTGAACGGAAAGGTGGGCGACAAGGTTGACATGAACCTTAATTACAACACCGACGCGACGTTCGACTTCGACTCGCAGAACCTGAAACTGAAATACGAAGGCAAGGAGGACGAGATAATAAAGCTGGTGGAAGGCGGCAACGTGTCGTTTCCCAGCAACTCGTCGTTGGTCAGCGGAGCGTCGTCTCTGTTCGGCATACGCACCGACTTGCAGTTCGGCAAGCTGTCGCTGCAGACTGTTGTGTCGCAAAAAAAGTCGTCGTCGAGGAGCGTCTCGTCGAAAGGTGGCACACAGCTCACGCCCTTTGAGTTCGACGTTACCGACTATGAGGAGAACCGCCACTTCTTCCTCTCGCGCTATTTCCGCGACAGGTATGACGACGGCATGTCCCGTCTGCCCAACATAACGACCGGAATCACCATCAACCGCGTGGAGATATGGGTCACCAACAAGAGCGGCAACACCACCAACTCGCGCGACATCGTGGCCCTGACAGACCTCGGCGAAAACCAGACCGTGAGCAACCCCATGTGGGGAGTGACGGGACAGCCCGTGCCGTCGAACGCCGCCAACAGCGAATATAACACCATGGTGACCTCTTATGCGGCGGCACGCGACATCAACCAAACATCGTCCGTGCTCGACGCCGTGCCCGGATTCGTCGGCGGAGTTGACTACGAGAAGCTCGAAAGCGCACGCCTGCTCAACAGTTCGGAGTACACCGTGAACACAGCCTTGGGATACGTGTCGCTCAGAACGTCTCTTCAGACAGACCAGGTAATAGCCGTAGCCTATGAATATACATACGGCGGAATGACCTACCAGGTAGGCGAGTTCGCCTCTGACATACAGGACGTAAGCCAGGCTCTGTTCGTAAAGTCGCTCAAGAACACAAGCAACAACCCACAGCAGGGCAACTGGGACCTGATGATGAAGAACGTTTACTACCTTGCATCGTCGGTAGAGAAAGACAAGTTCCGCCTCGACGTGAAATACCAAAGCGACACAACGGGCGTCTACCTATCTTATATACCCGAGCAACAGGTCAAAGACCAGCCCATAATACGCCTGCTCGGAGCCGACCGTCTGGACAATAACAACAAGGCGAACAGCAACGGCTACTTCGACTACGTTGACGGATACACGGTAAGTAACGGCCGTGTGTTCTTCCCGAAGGTAGAACCCTTCGGCGAATACATGTACAAGGCGCTGACAAACCGCGGCGTTGCGGCCGACATCGCGAGCCGTTACAGCTACACGGAACTGTACGACTCGACCAAGACCATAGCCAAGCAGATTGCCGAAAAGAACAAATACCAGATCAGCGGGCAGTTACGCGGCACGTTGGCCAACGTCATATCGCTCGGCGCATACAACATTCCGCAAGGCTCTGTGGTCGTAACGGCCGGCGGAGTGACGCTTACCGAAGGGTCTGACTATACCGTTGACTACTCATCCGGAGAAGTTACCATACTCAACCAAAGCATCATCGACGCCGGAACGGCCGTGAACGCGTCGTTTGAAAGCAACACTGACTACGTCCAGGAGCGCAAGACTTTCTTCGGACTGAACTGGCAATACGACTTCTCAAAGAACTTCCAGCTTAGCGGAACGATACAGCATCTGTCTGAACAGGCACTGACGACAAAGGTGTCAATGGGCTCCGAGCCGCTCAACAACACCCTCTGGGGACTTAACATAAACTGGAAACACGAGAGCCAGTGGCTCACCAACATGCTCGACAAGCTGCCGTTCCTCCATTGTACGCAGCCTTCGCAAATCTCGTTTACCGGCGAGTTCGCCCAGCTCATAGCCGGACAAGCCGGCGGAGTGCAGGACAACGCCTCTTACATCGACGATTTCGAGAACACGAAAAACGCCATCGACGTGTCCACTCCCACGTCTTGGATCCTTTCAAGCGTGCCCTCCATGTTCCCAGAACAAAGCGACAAGACCACCCTGCAGAGCGGATATAACCGCGCTCTGCTTGCCTGGTACACGATAGACCCACTCTTCACGCGCCGCAGTTCGTCGCTGACCCCTTCACACATAAAGAGCGACCTTGACCAGCTTAGCAACTATTATGTGCGCGAAGTGAACACACGCGAGCTGTTTCCGAATCGTGGAAACAACTCTTACAACAGCGTAACGTCCACCATTCCGATTCTGAACCTCGCTTATTATCCCGACGAACGCGGCCCGTACAACTTCGATCCGGGTCTCAACTACGACGGAACGCTGCCCAACCCGCAACAACGCTGGGGCGGAATGATGAGAAAACTTGACACGAGCGACTTCGAAACGGCCAACATAGAGTACATCGAATTCTGGCTGCTCGACCCGTTCATCTACTCCAACGGACAGCCAGACGCCAACCAATACGGCGGCGACTTGTACATAAACCTTGGCGAAGTGAGCGAAGACATACTGCGAGACGGACGCAAATTTTACGAAAGCGGCATGCCGGTGGACGGGTCTCAGAGCTTCACCACAACCCAATGGGGCAAAATCCCGACACAAGCCACCGTGACATACGCCTTCGCCACAACCGACGGTTCACGTGAACTGCAAGACGTAGGATACAACGGCTTGACCGATGCGGAGGAAAGAGAGTTCGGCCCTTACCAGGAGTTCCTCGCCAATATACAAGGACGTGTGTCACCGACACAACTCGACTCCATAATGAACGACCCCGCGAACGATAATTACCACTACTTCCGCGGCTCTGACTTCGACCGCATCGAGGCACCGATTCTGCGCCGATACAAGCGCATAAACAATCCCCAAGGCAACTCGCCTGACAGCAACGACCGCACGGAAAGCTATGACACGTCATACAAGACAACGCCCGATGTCGAGGACATCAACCAGGATTACACCCTGAACGAGTACGAGAACTACTACCAATACCGCATATCCATGCGCCCCGAAGACTTCGTCGTGGGGCAAAACTTCATCGTCGACAAACGCGAAACATCTCCGACGCTGCGCAACGGAGACGAAGGACACGCCACATGGTACCAATTCCGCATACCTTTGGACGATTTCGAAGAGCGCATTGGCTCGATAAGCGACTTCTCTTCGATACGTTTCATGCGCATGTTCCTGACAAATTTCAAGAAACCAATAGTCCTTCGCTTCGCCACATTAGACCTTGTGCGCGGCGAATGGCGCATGTACGAGCAGCCGCTTGGCAACACTTCGAACGAAAGCGGGAGCATGGCCGTAAGCGCGGTGAACATAGAAGAGAACAACGACAAGACTCCTGTAAACTACATTCTGCCGCCGGGCATCACCCGCGAGCAAGACCCAACGCAACCACAGCTGGCCGAAGAGAACGAGCAAGCGCTGAGTTTTACGGTCAACAACTTCTCCACCAACGAGGCAAAAGCCGTCTACAAGAACACAACTCTCGACCTGCGCCAATACAAAAGACTGGAAATGTTCGTGCATGCAAACGCCTTCGAGCAGAACACCACCAACCTTGCGGACAACCAGTTGGCTGTGTTCATCCGCCTGGGGAGCGACTACCGCAACAACTACTACGAATACGAGATACCCTTGAAACTCACCGCACCGGGGACATACGGACGCTTTTCGCTGGAGGACGCACGCACCGTGTGGCCCGAGGAAAACATGCTTGACATTCCGTTGAGCATTTTCACCGACATAAAGAAAGCCCGCAACATGGCCAAGTCGCAAGGCATCGCATCGTTCAACACTGTTTATACGGCCTATGACGACGACAAGCCCAACAACAAGATAAGCATTGTGGGCAACCCTTCGCTAGGCGAAGTGAAGACGATGATGATCGGAGTGCGCAACCTTTCGGGCGAAATAAAGTCGGGAGAGGTGTGGGTCAACGAGCTGAGACTAAAGGAATACAACAACACCGGGGGCTGGGCCGCGCAGGGTGCGCTGAACGTCCAACTGTCTGACATCGGCTCGCTGAACGCCACGGGCAAGATTGTGACCGACGGATTCGGCGGCATAGAGGACGGCGTGGCCGAACGCTCGCAGGACGACTACAAGACTTACAGCTTCACGGCGAACGTCGAGCTTGGCCGCTTCTTCCCAGACAAGGCAAAAGTCACAGCTCCGCTTTATTACTCGATAACCAAAGAGGAGACGCGCCCCAAATACAATCCGCTCGACACCGACCTGCTTCTTGACGAGTCGCTCGATGCCATGGGCGACACGCACGAGCGCGACTCGGTGGAGCGCATAGCCGTGACGAAGACGACAAACACCAACTTCTCGCTCTCAAACGTGCGCGTAGGAATACAGACAAAGCGGCACCCGATGCCTTACGACCCTGCCAACTTCTCGTTCAGCTACAGCCACAACCACAGCTATTCAAGCGGAGAAACCACCGTGTATGAGCGCGAAGACAACTGGCGCGGAGCGTTGAACTACAGCTATACGCCCGTGTACAAGCCTTTTGAACCGTTCAAAAAGCTAATCAAGAACAAGAGCAAATGGTTTGACATACTAAAGCGCTTCGGCCTGAACTGGATGCCGCAGAACATCACGTTTGACACGGAAATGACGCGCAACTACTACGAACTGCAGGAGCGCGACATGGAAAGCACGGAGGGAAACATGCTTCCGCTGACGTTCAGCGAGCAGTTCCTGTGGAACAGGTCGTTCTCCGTGCGATGGGATCTGACCAAAAACCTGCACATGAACTTCAGCAGCGCGACCAACGCCGAGATAGAAACACCGTACACGCCGGTGAACAAAGACCTATACCCCGACCGCTACTCGGCGTGGAAAGACTCCGTGTGGACCAGCATAAAGGACTTCGGCCGGCCGCTGGACTACAACCAGACGTTCACCGCGTCTTACCAGCTGCCGCTCAACCTCATACCGATATTCGACTGGGTGAACGCCGACGGCAACTACAACACCACCTACAACTGGGCACGCGGAACGGAACTCGAGGACGGAACGTCGCTGGGCAATTCGGTCACGATGAACAGAATGCTCAACGTTAACGGGACGTTCAACCTTGAGCGGCTGTACAACCACATTCCGTTCCTCAAGAAGACCAACGACCGCTTCAACAAGACGGCACGCCGGCAGAGCCGCAACAGCCGCGGCAACCGCAACCGGCAAAACGCACGGACGGCAAGGAACGGAAGCAAGAACGACAAGGACAGCGAAAAGGAGAAAAAGATATTGCCAAAGAACAAGCGCAGCTTCGAGAAGGAGATAGTGCTCAAGCCCGACACCACGCTGCTCGTTTCCCACGGCAAGAAGAGCCGCCGGCTAACGGTGACCGCCAAAACCAAGGACGGCAAGACGTTCCGCCTGAAATACAAGAAGGTGGACGACAACCGCATTCGCATCACCAACAAGGTGGACACGGCCACCACGCTGAAGCTCACCGTCACGCCGAAGGCTCCGCTGGAAGACACCAAGTGGTACAAGGCGGCGCAGTGCGTGGCGCGCGGACTGATGCTGGTGCGCAACGTGAGCCTGTCTTACCGCAACCAGTACAGCATGTACCTGCCTGGCTTCATGCCTGAAGTGGGCGACATGTTCGGCCAGCGCAGCGGCGACATAATGGCTCCGGGACTGGGCTTCGCGTTCGGCCTGGCCGACGACGGCTACATCGACAAGGCCGTCGACCGCGGCTGGCTGCTCATGGCCGACAGCGTGGCCACGCCGGCAACGACCAGCCTTACCGAGGACTTTCAGCTGCGCATGACGCTCGAACCGGTGAAAAACCTGAAGATAGACCTCAACGCAAGCCGCACGGAAACAAAGTCGAAGAGCATACAGTACATGTACCAGGGCCGCCCCACGACGCAGAGCGGCACGCTCACCATGACCACGATAAGCCTGGGCAGCGCGTTCGATGGCATGGGCGACGCCGCCAACGGCTACCGCTCAAAGACTTTCGAGAAGTTCTGCCGCTCGCTCGACGGCTTCCGAGAGCGCGTCGAGGCGCAATATGCCGGCGCCACCTACCCTGCCGGCACGGCACTGGCCGGCAAACCCTTCGACCCGGCCAACGGCACCGTGAGCAAGTACAGCGCGGACGTGATGGTGCCGGCCTTCCTCTCCACATACACGAGCATGGGCGGAAAGTCGCTCTCCATCTTCCCCACCCTGGCGCGCCTGCTGCCCAACTGGACGATGCGCTACAGCGGACTGGTGCAGCTGCCGTGGTTCAGGGACGTGTTCAAGAGCTTCAACGTGAACCACTCTTACAAGAGCATCTACGCCGTAGGCTCATACAGCTCTTACTCAACGTTCCAAGAATACATGAACGGCCTGGGCTTCGTCAGCGACGCTACGACGGGCAACCCCGTGCCGGGCAGCATGTTCAACGTAAGCACCGTGAGCATAAACGAGGCCTTCTCGCCGCTCATAGGCGTGGACATGACCTTCAACAACAACCTTACCTGCAAACTGGAATACCGCAAGACGCGCGTACTGAGCCTCAGCATGACCAGCGTACAGATAAACGAAGCAGTAAGCAACGACCTCGTTGTGGGCATGAGCTACAAGATAAACAACTTCAAGCTATTCGGCGGCGACCGTCGCCGCCGGGCGCGTCCAAGCGGCAGGAACGCGTCAGCCGAGAACAGGCAGGCATCAGCTTCGGCATCGCGCGGAGACGGATTCAACACAGACCTCAACCTGCGTCTCGACCTGTCTTACCGCCGCCAGGCGTCGATATGCCGCGACATAGCCTCGATGACCAGTTCGGCCAGCAGCGGCAACACGGCCTTCAAGCTGTCGTTCTCGGCCGACTACACCCTGTCGCGGCTGCTCACGATGAGCTTCTATTACGACCGCCAGACCAACACTCCGCTGCTCTCGTCGAGCAGCTACCCCACAACGACCCAGGACTTCGGCCTCAGCCTGAAGTTCTCGCTCACACGATGACAGTGCGCCACGGTTGCCGCGACATGGAGGCACGCCGAAAAACTGCAACCTCCATGCGCCGTTTTGCTTACACTACACCCGCCACGCCGCCGCGCCGGCGACGATCAGAAACTTTTTCACATGTCTTTAATTACAATACAAAAGGCCGTCTTTTACCGTCTGAAAGACGGCCTTTCAGCGTGCGAAAGACGGCCTTTCGCAACCCGGTTTGCCGCATACCGCCGTGCCGGCAAATGTCCTTTTTTAACCAAAACATTGTATGAAAATGTAAATGTCGCCAAAATTTCTTCACTTTTTAGCGGCTATTCAAATTTTATTTTGTTATTTTGTAGGTGTGGAAAATCATATACATGTTAAACGTCTAACCACTTTAATTAAAAATTAAAACTATGGAAGTAAACAAGACTGTTATCGGAGAGAATGCCGGAAAAGTGTGGCGCACACTGGAAAACCGCCGCCTTTCATGGGACGAACTTGTGCGCTCCACAGGCCTCGAGCCTGCCGAACTAGCCATGGCCGTGGGCTGGCTGGCCCGTGAAGACAAGATTTCATTCTCGTCAGACGACGGCAAGATGTACTTCGAAGTTTACCAGGAGCATTACTATTGACCCATAGCACAACTCCAACCTGTTACTTCGCACATAAGCGCCGGGCGGCATTTCTGCACAAGGAATGCCGCCCGATGCTTGCAGGCCGGCCGCGGGACAGGCCGCGCACCGCCGTCGGACCGGACTGGCCACGCCTCGGGAATGAAAACAAAATGCCGTCTCACGACCTTTTATTCCGCATTACGCCCGGCTTGGACAAATCACACGCGCCCATAAAAGGAAAAACTATATTCCTTTTACTTCGCCCAACCGGAATTTTGCATTACCTTTGCACAAAAAACAAACCACCATGTTGTACAAAAGCAAAAACCAGCCGCTCATAGCCCACATCTGCCTGTTCTTCGCATGCGCGTTCTGGGGTCTGATGGCTCCTCTTGGCAAAGACGCCATGACCCACGGCTTTACGGGCATAGAGATGGTGACGTTCCGCGTAACGGGCGGCGCGGCGCTGTTCTGGCTAACGTCACTGTTCACCAAGAAAGAGCACGTTCCGCGCAAGGACTTGCTGCTGCTCATAGGAGCCGCCGTGCTTGGACTCGTGACTAACCAATGCTGCTACACGATGGGCCTTAGCGTCACATCGCCAATCAATGCAAGCATCGTCACAACCTCGATGCCCATCTTTGCCATGATACTGGCTTTCTTCATACTGAAGGAACCCATAACGGGCAAGAAGGCCGGAGGCGTGGCCTTGGGCTGCGCGGGCGCCGTGATACTTATCGTAACGAGCGCCACGGCGGCAAGCTCAAAGGTTGGCGACATCCGCGGCGACCTGCTCTGCCTCGGCGCCCAGCTGTCGTTCGCACTTTACCTGTCGCTCTTCAGCAAGCTGATACGCCGCTACTCGGTGATAACCGTGAACAAGTGGATGTTCACTTACGCAACGATAATCATCCTTCCGTTCACGTTTCAAGACGTGTCTGGCATCGACTACGCGTCCATCTCCGTGCGCACATGGATGGAAACAGGCTTCGTCGTCTTCTTCGGCACATACGTAAGCTACATCCTCATGATGGTGGGCCAGCACACATTGAGGCCCACCGTGGTCAGCATCTACAACTATGTGCAGCCCGTCGTGTCGGTTACGGTCAGCGTGCTGACGGGCATCGGCGTGTTCAAGCCGGCCCAGGCGGCGGCCGTGATACTGGTATGCGCAGGCGTGTGGATGGTCACCAAGTCGAAGTCAAGGCGCGACATGGAAAGCGAAAAAGCGGCAAGCGGAAAATGAAAGCCACCGATGCCGGCAGGCAATTGTGAATTACGAACCCTTAATTTACGAACTAAGAATCGCGGATTTGCGGATTACGAACCATGAATATGTGAACAACGAATTGTGAGTCATGAATTATACAGACAACGTCTTACCACAAATAGGCGGCACTCCGCTCATAGAGCTAAGCCGCACGTCAAGCCTTTACGGACTTGAAACGCCGATAATGGCAAAGGCAGAGATGCTCAATCCGGGCGGAAGCGTCAAAGACCGGGTGGCCCGGGCGATGATTGAAGACGCCGAGAAGAGAGGTGTCCTCTCACCCGGAGCCGCCATCATTGAGCCTACAAGCGGCAACACCGGCATCGGGCTGGCGCTCGTCGCGGCCGTGAAAGGCTACCGCCTGATACTCACCATGCCCGAAACCATGAGCATAGAAAGGCGCAAGCTGCTCGCGGCTTACGGCGCGGAAGTGCGCCTTACGCCAGCCGCCGAAGGCATGGCGGGCGCAGTAGCCGAGGCAGAACGCCTGCGCACGTCAATCAAAGGAGCTGTTACGCTGGGGCAGTTTGACAACCCGGCCAATCCGCTTTGCCACTACATGACCACCGGGAGGGAGATTATCGAGCAGACTGGCGGCATGGTAGACATTTTCGTGGCATGCGTGGGAACGGGCGGAACAGTGTCTGGCACGGGCCGAAGGCTCAAGGAACACAGCGGCGCCACACGCGTTGTGGCTGTCGAGCCGGCATCGTCGCCGCTGCTTTCAACGGGCAAGTCAGGGCCGCACAAGATACAGGGAATAGGCGCTAACTTCGTCCCGAAGACCTACGACGCGTCAGTTGTCGACGAGATTGTCACCGTGACCGACGACGAGGCCATGCTGGCGGCACGGCAGCTGGCCGTAAACGAGGGACTGCTGGCGGGCATATCGGCGGGCGCGGCGGTTGCGGCGTCAATAAGAATAGCCATTCGACCTGAGAACAAAGGCAGGCGCATAGTGACCATACTGCCCGACACGGGCGAGAGATACCTGTCAACTGAACTTTTCGACCATAACTCTTAAAAACCAATCTGACATGCATTGCAAGACTATCACATTACTGCTGGCCGTGCTGACTTTTGCCAACGTGGCCGCACAAGACGGCCGTCACGAGGCTGCGACAACACGCCAGGCGGCGCAGGCGCAGGCCGCCTGCCACCCATGGCAAGGCAAACGGGTGGGCTTCATAGGCGACTCCATGACCGACCCGAAGAACAACCAGGCCGACATTCCGCGCAAATACTGGCACTACCTGCAGCAGATGCTCGCCATAGAGCCTTACGTTTACGGAAAGAGCGGCAGGCAGTGGGACGACGTGCCGCGGCAGGCCGGACTGCTGGCAAGCGAACACGGCGACAGCGTAGACGCCGTGATAGTGTTCATCGGGACCAACGACTTCAACGCCGGAGTGCCTATCGGGCGGTGGTATGACGAGACGGAAGACACCGTGACGGCCGCCGTGCACGGCGAGAAAAAGACATACACGCGCAAGCGGCGTGCCTATTCAGTAGACGCCTCGACGCTGAAGGGACGCATCAACATAGCCATAATGAAGCTGAAAACGCTCTTCCCCGACAAGCAGACGGTGCTGCTCACGCCTATACACCGGGCCGCGGCCACGTTCGGCGAAACAAACATACAGCCCGACGAGAGCTGGCAGAACCTGTGCGGAGAATACTTCGACGCTTATGTCGAGGCCATAAAGGAGGCTGGCAACGTGTGGGGCATACCGGTAATCGACCTTAACTCACTGAGCGGCATCAACCCCATGGTGACCGCCCAACAGCAATTCTTCCACGACAAGAATACCGACCTGCTACATCCCGGCGACAAAGGGCAGCTGCGCCTGGCACAGACACTTGTACGCCAGCTGTCAGTCCTGCCGGTGTTCTGACGACATACGCCAAACGCCTGACAGTCAGGCACATTGCAAAAGGCCGTCTTTTAGCTTCCAAAAGGCGGCCTTTCAGCGTGCGATTAACGGCCTTTCAGCGTGCGATTTGCGGCAAACCGCAGAAAGACCGATGCCGCCCGATACAATGCATTGGCGTAAATATAGCTCCAAAATGCTCCAAACGTGCCGTAAAGACACCATTATTCACTACATTTGCAACGGCAAATGCAAACGCCACAAAATCCAAAATAAAGACAAACAAGCCCAAAAGCAACCTGGAACAATGTCAAGAATCGACGACGAACGCCGCACGGTAAGACTCATGATACGCCTGTATTGCAGACGGAAAGAGGGAAACAAGCGGCTTTGCGACGAATGCAAGGCCATGGCGGAGTATGCCGACGAGCGCCTGTCAAGATGCCGCTTCGGCGACAGCAAGCCAACATGCAGGCTCTGCACCGTGCACTGCTACCGCAAGGACATGCGCGCAAAGATGAGAGAAATAATGCGCTTCTCAGGGCCGCGCATGCTGATATACCACCCGATAGCCGCGATAAAGCATATTGTAAGGGAAACGTTAAGAAAGTGAGAGAATGAGGACCTCACTCTCTCACCTTACCGATTATCCAGTCGCGGCACTGCTCCATGAGCCATTTGGGCGTGCTCGTGGCTCCACAGATGCCCACGGTCTCAACCCCGGCGAGCCATTCGGAGTCGATCTCCTCAGGCCCTTCTATCAGATGGCTGTTGCCGTTCACACTGCGACATTCGTTGAACAGCACGCGCCCGTTGCTGCTCTTGCGCCCGCATACGAACAGAATAAGGTCGTGGCGCATGGCGAAGGCACTGATGGCCGGCATGCGGTTGGCCACCTGGCGGCAAATGGTGTCAAAGCTGCGGAACGTCGCACCCGGAGCAATATGCGCCTGGATATAGTCTATTATGCGGTGAAACTCGTCAAGAGACTTGGTTGTTTGCGAGTATAGATATATGTCGCGCGTGAAGTCAAGCCGCTTCACGCCGTCAAGGTCGGCCACAACCACGGCCTTGCCGGCCGTCTGCCCCACCAGGCCGAGCACCTCGGCATGCCCCGGCTTGCCGAAAATTACAATCTGGGCATCCCTGTTTTCGTCATACCTGCGCTTAATCCTGCGCTGCAACTGCAGCACAACCGGGCACGTGGCATCGATAATCTCAATGTTGTTACGCCGCGCCAAGGCATACGTTTCGGGCGGTTCGCCGTGGGCGCGGAGCAGCACCTTCACATCATGCAGCCGCTCCATCTCATCATGGTTGATGGTGACAAGCCCCATGCGGCGCAGCCTCTCACACTCCATCCCATTGTGAACTATGTCGCCGAGGCAGTAAAGCGTCTTCCCCGCGGACAGTTCTTCCTCGGCCTTTCGTATCGCCGTGGTCACTCCAAAGCAAAAGCCGCTGCCGCTGTCTATCTCTATCTGCATTACCCTTTGGAATTTAAAGAAACGAAAGAAGCCATGAAAGCCAAAGCCACCGGCTGCAATATTGCAGCCAAACAAACATTATTCAAGTCTTGCTTCAACTTCCATGGCATATCAAAACGCTATGAATTCATGTTCTTGAAATACTCATCCAGAAGCCCGCTTGCCGCAGCAAAACTGGTACGCCGGCCTTCCAGGACTGAAAATTCGGCATCTTTCAGACGCTGTTGTATGGCCGGATCATTGTAGAAATGGTCACGCAGGTGCTCGTTGATTGTCTCATACATCCAGTATTTGCTCTGCTCGTTACGCCTTCTGAAAAAGTAGCCGTTGCCTTTCACGAAGTCAAAATACTCGTAAACCATGTCCCATATCTCCTTGACTCCTGTGCCATAAAAGCCGCTGTAGCACAACACCTTGGGCTGCCAGCCGCTCTCCGGCGCAGGGAAAAAGTGCAACGCGTTGCGGAAATTGCGTGCGGCCAGGCGGCACTTCTCCACGTTCTCGCCGTCACACTTGTTTATCACGATGCCGTCTGATATCTCCATGATGCCGCGCTTGATGCCTTGCAGCTCGTCACCGGTGCCAGCCAGCTGGATAAGCAGGAAGAAGTCAACCATTGAGTGGCATGCTGTTTCGCTCTGTCCCACGCCTACAGTCTCGACAAATATCTTGTCGTAACCGGCCGCCTCACACAAGATTATCGTCTCACGGGTCTTCCGCGCCACGCCGCCAAGCGACCCGGCAGTGGGACTGGGACGGATAAACGCATCCTGGCGAACCGACAACTTCTCCATGCGCGTCTTGTCTCCAAGGATGCTTCCCTTGGACCGTTCGGAGCTTGGATCTATCGCCAGGACGGCCAGTTTGCCGCCCGTGCGGTCAAGAACGTGCAGCCCGAACTGGTCTATCGACGTGCTCTTGCCCGCTCCTGGCACACCGCTTATGCCGATGCGGAGCGACTTTCCGCTGTGTGGCAGACATTTCTCGATGACCTCCTGAGCCTTGGCGTAATGATCGGGATTGACACTTTCTATCAACGTAACGGCCTGGCTAAGCACCGTGACATTGCCTTTCAGTATGCCTTCAACCATGTCTCCGACCGACATCTCATGCCTCTTGAAGCGTCCACGCTTCAAATACGGATTGACAATTGACGGCTGCTCCACTCCGGCATTTACCGTCAGGCCCTTGTATTCTTTGTTGTTTTCAGGATGTTCCATAATGGTTTCGTAATTAAAGGAATCTAAGTTGCCATCGCTCACGGCGTAAGTGAAGTGACAAAGCACCTCTTTACGGCCATGTTTACTTGACATTCACATGTATCACAACCTTCGATTTGTTCGGGTCGTTGGTAATCATCAGCACACGGGGACGGCTCCTTGCGTTTTTCAGTTGCTTCTTATAAGCCGTGATTTTAAGCTTGGCCGACTCGCCGGGGTCAAGCCTTGACTTGTTAAGACGCACCTTCAGACCTGTCGTAAACATCTGCATCGAACTGATAACGAGCCTGCTGCGCCCCTGGTTCTCAATCATTATTGTGCCACTCTTTTCGTCCTTGTCATCAAAAGAGCCAAGTTCAAGAGTCTCTGCCGACATTTTCATGACCGGCGCGTTGCGCCTCTGCGTCTCAGACATGTTCCTGAATTCAGGCAGGAGCACGGCCGAAACGGATATCTCCTTGTCATCGCTCACCTTGTCGCCCGGGAACATTCCGAGGTAAACCGACGACTGGGTAAGTCCGTAGCTGCGCAGCTTCGCAGAGTTAAGTGTTATCGTTGCAACACCGGTATGTCCTGGAGCGATGGTAGTGGGCGAAACTGACGCGGTAAGATAATTAGGCAAGTGCATCACCACCGGAGTGACACTCTCACTGCCGCTGTTGACGATATGAATCTTCTCGACTGGTGTTTCGCCGAGGTTTACGTCATCAAACTCTATGTTGTTCTTGTCCGTGCGCACGCTGCCCAGCGTATAGTCGTACACGCCGGAATAGTCGGCAAGATGGTCGACCACAACTCCTTTCATCGTGAGATAGAACGGCTTGTCTGACGCGTTGCTGTAAATGGCGGCTTCCTTGTAGAAATGTCCCAGCTGACGGGAGTCGAACGTCACCTCCACCGTGAAGTTGTCACCCTTGGCGATGGTGCCTTCGGGATATTTGGCCACCACGCAATCGCAACTTGTACGCACCGTGTCTATAACCAATTCGCTGCCTTTGTTGCGGAGCTCAAACTTGGCCGTGACCGGAGTTTCATACAACACGCTGCCGCAATCAATAACTTCCTGCTTGGCCGAGATGCGCTGAGCCGACATGTCCAGTGACACGGCGGCCAACACGAAAGCCAGTATTGTTTTCTTATTCATCATTTACTTTATGTTGTTTTACTTCACTTCAACCGTCTGTGAGGCGGCTCTTGCCGAATATTCAGGCGCGTATGCGCATTGGGCTGTGCATGTGCCGGTTTCGTATAGGCCTGCGCGGTCGATATAATATTCAGTCTCTATGACGTGCTTGCCCTTGCCCATGCGGTCGAAATAATAATTGGCGGCATTGTCCTTCGGCGCGCAATAGTATCCTGAGCGGTATCCGCTAAGTTGCCGCACTGGCTCCATGCAGGCCGCGCGCTTGTCTTTTATTTGCACATAATCATAGTCGCGGTCGGCCTGTATGGTGATGCGCACGATAACACGGTCGCCCACCTTCAGCGCTGTTGCGGGCTTGCCGTCAGCGTCGAGGATTTCCCTCGTAATGCGAAAGGCCGTAGATTGGCTTTCAATTGATGGCGTTTTGCAGAGCGATTGGCCGTAAATTGCACCCCAAGAAGTGCCCTTTGACAACTTATTGACAGTCAATGCGTTACCGCCTTCATATTTTTCAGTCGTTTTGACGTAGCCAAGTCCGGCCGTAGCCTGCGGCATTTCGAGCGTTTTGCCGTCGATGGCGAGCGTGGTTTCGGTCTTACTTTCAAGTGCCGCCATGTTTCCGTTGAGGAACGCGTAAACGGCGTTCACGCTGTTCATTGGCGTGTCCCATCCCTGCACACGCTTCTGCATGAGCAGCCAACGCTTCATTCCCTCTATGCTCTTGGCGTAGCCTTGCGCGTCGACCAGCTTCATAGCCTCGATGGCCGCGACCTGTGTGGGTATGCCATAGTCGAACCA
Source organism: uncultured Prevotella sp. (assembly GCA_944320195.1). Classification (GTDB taxonomy): domain Bacteria; phylum Bacteroidota; class Bacteroidia; order Bacteroidales; family Bacteroidaceae; genus Prevotella. Next base: position 64,763 of record CALUGP010000014.1, read on the forward strand.
GCTGTAGCCGGTGCGCGGCGAATCATAGTAACGTCCCATCTCTTCCGTCTCCACGGTGTACTCGTCAAGGCTCTTGATGTACTCACCGGCGAGCGCCGTTTCGCCGCGCTTCGCCAGCACAACGGCCATCAGTGCCTTGTAATACAGATTCAATGCAGTGTTATTCTTCTTCAGACTTTCCAGAATATAGTCGGCCGCCTCGCTTTCCTTCGACGAAAGCTGCCTGCCGTCCAAAGCGTTGATGTACAGATAATGCACGGCGTTGTTCACGAAGACGTATGGCGTAACGCCACGGTCTTTGTTCTTCCTTATTTCCTCGTATCCCTCGACTACCCTGTTGCCAAGGAACTTCATCGCGGCGTCGAGCATCTTCTTGGTGTCCTTCTGCTTGCCCGTCATCTTGTCAAGGCGCACAAGCGTCTCCGCCACTGTTGCCGTAACCGAAAAAGAACCGAACTTCATTCCCGGCCACCAGCACCACGAACCGTCCTCCGTGCTCTGCAGCTTGCGCAGCTTTTCGAGCGTTGTCGAGAGGTTGTTTGCAAGTGTTGAACTGTCGAAATAGTTTGCCAGCATCTGCTTCTGGTCGCTCTCGCGGTCGGCGTCTGCCACCCACGGAGTCTCGTCAAGCACAATGTTCTTCAGCTCCTGGTTCTTTTCAAGGCTGCTGTTAAGGCTCTCCTGTCCTGCCTCGCGCTTCCATTGCTCGAAGACGGAGCGTATGCGCGGCGACTGTTGCATTATGTATGCGCTTATGCTGTTGGCGTAATAAGCCGTGGCAAGGCTTATGGCGTTGTCCTCGCGCGCGTTGTTTATATAAGGTAAGGCCTGGATTGTAAGCCAAGCCGGGTTGTTGGTGTACTCTATGATGAGCTTTTCGTCGCGACCGCCGTCGGGGAACAGCTGCTCAAGGTCTATGGTCTTCACGCCCGGCTCGTGCTGTGTGAAAGGCACGGTATTGGTTACAAGCTCCGCGTCGGGCAGGATTGGCAGATAATGTTGCTCCCCGTCGCTGAAGTCTTTGCCCTCGGCGAAGATGCGGCAGACGAGCAACGAACGGTTTGCATCAGGCCGGTAGTTGAATGATACGCTGCAGGTGGAGTCGGCATTTACCTCGAACTTCTGCTTCACTTCCAGCACAACCTTCTCCGTTTCGGGGTCAACCATCTGCATTATGGCCGTTCCCTTGACGGCGTTCTCTGACGTGTTGGATATTCGCGCAACGATTGTCGCCTGGTCGCCGACGCGCACAAAGCGCGGCATGTTCGGCTGCACCATCACCTTCTTGCTGGCAACGACCTTGCCGTAGAGCATTCCGTTGTTCATGTCCTTGTCGTGTGCAAGCCCCATAAAGCGCCATGTCGTCACACTTTCGGGTAGGGTGAACTTCACCGAAACGTTGCCCGTGCTGTCCGTTTGGAGAGCAGGATAGAAGAAAGCGGTCTCGTTCAAGTTCTCACGCAGCTGCACACCGGCATCCACTGCGTCATCGCTTACAACCTCATTCTCACTCAACTTCAACATTTCCCCTCCCATTTCATCGCTTGATTCAACATCGAACGCCCCAATAGTAGTCTTGCTTTCCGTAGCTGAATGTTTACTCATGACAGGTGCTGAACTTCTTACCATTGCGCCTTTTACAGCACCCCTAATCATTAGACCCCTCGTTGAACCAGTGGAAACCTCTTCAACGGCGACAAGCATGTTGCCATTTGTGATGTTGATTCCGGGTGTAATGGCGAGATAACCGAAGTCGAGCGAAGGCACGTTGGCCAGCTTCAGATCCATGCTTCTGTAGAGAACAATGCTGTAATAACTGGGAACTGACCAAGAAGCGTAAGGCAACAGAACTGACATATACGACGGGAACGACCATGAGAATGGTGCCAACTGGTCGAGAGAATAGTCGTACATCGTGGCGAGAAGCTGTGCATCGGCCGGCGTTCCGTCAGGTTTCGTTATGTTGAGCGTCCACTCTTCCTGCTGTCCCGGCGTCAAGCGGTCGCGGAAAGTGCCCCACTTCACGATGAGACGCTTGTCGGGCAGCGGCCTGCGTATGCCCACATTGTGACTGTAAGCCTCGCCGTCCTTCACCCAAATCAAGTTTATTCGCAGGCCGTCACCATACTCTTCCTTGTACGTCAGCTTGCGTGTTGCCACCTCGCCGTCAAGCTCCAACGTGCCGCTTTTAAGCAGTTTGTTGCCAGAAATGACGGTGTAGAGCACGTGAACGTCGGCATCCGACGAGCCGAACTGCATGTAAACGGGACTTCCGTCACGCGGAAACTCGTCGCTGGAGATATAGAACCAATCGGGAGTCTCGACGCACGGCACGGTATCTTCATAGCTGAACACGGTGAAGTCGCGGCGTATGGTGTCGTTGCCGCATATAGCCGTGAGCGTATGTTTGCCCGACTTGAGCTGCACCGCGGTGTTCCACGTGATGTCGGTGGCGGTGTTCGCCTTGGCTGTAAACGTTCCGTCAACGCCGCTTACAGTGTAAGTCACGTCGCCGGGGATGTCGTTTCCGGCGGAGTTGCGCAGCGTGAAGGTAACAGTCTTCAGGCTGTCACGCAGCGTCTGTTCGGGAACGTCGCAGCCAAAGGCCGTCGACTTGCTGCCAAGAGGCAACGACAGCTGCCCCTCGTGGCTCTCACCGGCAACATCGGTAACGTCAGCCTCGGCTATGATGTTGTAGAAACGAGCCATGCGCTTGTACACGTCAAGAGTGACACCGCAGCCTTCTTCCCATACAGGCAACAGCATTGGCATCTTTATCTTGAACTCTCCGTTGCCGTCGGTAACAGCCTCTCCTTCGGCCAATACAGTGTTGTCGGCCTCGTTAAGGTATATTCCCACGTAGTTGAAACGCCACCACAGAGCCTGCTTGCGGCGCACGGTGTACTTCACTTTCGCGCCCTGCACGGCCACGCCCGAATAGGCCTTTGCACGGCCGGTGACTGTCAGCGTGTCGCCGTCGGCGTACTCCTCATTCACCTTGTCGAACTCAACCTCGAACGTAGGACGCTTGTATTCCTCCACGCGGAACGACACAACACCGCCCAGCTCGGTGTCAGTACGGACGGTGAAGCTGCCCGTAAGTCCGCCTTGCGGCAGCATGAAGTCAGTAGATGCAGTGCCATAAGCGTCGGTGGTGACGGTCTTTTCGTCCACCACTTTGTAGTTTGCGTCGCGCAAAGTCAGCTTTATCTGCTTCCCACTGACGGCCTTCTTCGTCAGTCCTTCCACCTTGCAGACTATCGCCGCCACGTGGACGGTCTGCCCGGGGCGGTATATCTTACGGTCGGCAAAGAGCGAAGCCTCTGTGCGGTCGTGGTCAACGTCATACTTATGGAAGTTGTTGTACGCGCTCATGGGCGGCATGGCGTTGTCCGTATCGGTGCATGCGCGTATGCGCTCGTTGTTCATGTCAACATAGTCAAGCACCGCCTCGCCGTCACTGTCGCACGTTACGATGCGCTCCTTGCCGTTATACTTGCCGATGTAAAGCTTCGCTCCGGGTACGGGCTGCCCCGTGGTGCTGCTCAATGCGGCCACGCGCAGCTTGTTGCCGGGCAGTTTCTGGTGGGCTATGTACATGTCGGTGACGTATAGCAGACGGTAGTCGGGCTTCATGCTCTTGTTGTCCGCCAGCACTTTTAGCAGGTAAACGCCTACGGGAAGGCCGTCAACCACGATGGAGTCAGTTACGTTTTCATAAGCCTCATGCGCCGTATAGTTGCGCGTAATGGCCTTTTCCGTACCGCTTACGGCCAACGCCTTCAAGGCTTTCAGGTCTTTGCTGTTCTGCGGCGTGCGCTTTTCACTGCCGTCGGTGTTGAGCCGCGTCAGTACGACGGCAAGCCTGTTGATGTTGCGCACGTCAAGTTTCACGGTGAAAGGCTTTGACGGCAGCACCACGTTACGCTCCAAAGTGGCGCGGAACATGGGGTTTGTCAGCAGCTTCATGGCGTTGCGCAGCCTGTCCATGCGCGGCCATTCGCCCCAGCGGGCGAGGCTCTCGTTGATGAAGTTGACGCACTGTTCCACCGTCACATCCTGGCAACCTTCATAAAAGACATACTTCTCCATGGCTACCTCCGCGCACGCGTCAAGGTCGCCGTAGAGACGAATGAGCGAATCGAGCGAGGCCGCGTAGCGCGAGCCTTCCTGCCGACACATGTATGAGTCGCCGCTTTCACGGGCCTGTTGCTTCACCATGTCAAGGGCGGTAAGCAGCACGGCGGTGCGGTTAGGGGTTGTAACGTAATAGTCGTGCATGGCCTTGTACGCCCCGGCGGTGTAGCCGACGAGGCTCAGCAGGTCGCCGCCGAAGAGGGCGGCGTCGCGACCTTCCACGGCGAACGGGCTATAGTCGCCGGCCTTCTTGGCAGCAAGCATGGCCGGATCGGCCATCGCCTTATCATAATATGTACGCGCGAGAGTATCCATCTCTGTGCCGCGCATCCATCTTTGTGTGCACGTCTTGCCGAGCGCGGCATAGCATACGGCAGCCAGTGCCGGGTCGGTCTGCTCGAAGGCGGCGGCTTTCCGCTCCAGCCGCTTCATCTGCGGAGCGAGCGAATCCTGCGAGATTTTACCCCATGTGTACATCTCCTGCCACCCGGCCTTGAGCATCTGGCCGTAGTTTTTCTCTTTTTCGGCCTTGGCCGATATGGCTTGCAGATGTTCTATTTGCGTCCGCGGCAAGTCTTTCTTTGCCGCTTCCTCCACCTTTTTCCACAGTTGTTCATATCCGTCGGCCATCATCGTAACAGGTATAAGCAGCAAGGCTGCAAGTAAAAAGAATACATTTTTTTTCATGTTGCCAAGTCTTTTGAGATGCGTCCGGCATGCGCACGGCTACGAACAGATACGCGCATACCGTTCTACAAAGGTAGGCAAATAACCAAAAACGGCAAAACGATTTAATCTTTTTTCAAGAAGTTAAAGGAGTTGGGGAAGTTAACACCAGCCAACTTCCCCAACTCCTTTAACTTCTTGAAACATCAGTTTCTCACGTTCAGCTTGTCAAAGCCTTCTCCGAAGACTCCGTGGCAGAACGTCTGCGACACTATCGCCTCAGGGTCAATAATCTTGATTGTGGCCAAGATTCCGTGTGACTCATACTTGCGTGCAAGCACAATGAGTATGTCTACGTCATGCTTTGAGTACCAGCCTTTGCCCGGTATTACCGTTACTCCGCGGTGAATCTTATGGTTTATCATGTCGGCAATCTGCTCGTATTTCTTCGAAATGATGATAAACTGCATCGTCTGGCGCGAGCCGTTGACCACATAATCGCACACGTAGCTGTAAATCAGGGTGAAAGCTATGCCGTAGACAATCGGCTCCATGCTGTGGAACAAAAGATAGGACGAGGCGATGATGCATGTGTCGATAAGCTGAATGGCGCGTCCGAAGTTCATATGAAAATACTTGTTCAGCATCGCAATGATTATGTCCGTACCTCCGGTTGACCCGTTGTGCGCAAAGACCACGCCGAGGCCGGCGCCGCTCAGCGCGCCTCCTATGAGCAGATGCATGAACTTGTCCTCGCCGGCCGTGACCATGGGGTACGCCTCAAACACGGGCTGCAGCGCCCCGATCATGGCCGAAAGTATGGTAACGCCGATGATGGTGCGCACGGTGAACTGCTTGCTCAGCGTGCGGTAAGCAATGATTACCATGATTATGTTGATGCCCCAGATGGACAATGCGGGCGGTATCTTGAACCCGTAGAACAGCAGGGCGGCTATACCAGAGGCTCCGCCCATGACGATTTGGTCTGGCAGGATGAACGCCGTGTATCCGAACGAGTACATCAACACGCCGATGCAGAGGAAAAGCATGTCTTTAAGCCCCTGCCTCTTAAGTTTCAGGTGAATGTGGGTGATGTCTGAAATCTTATTCATAGCATTACTGATTATCCGCATGCAAAGATACTAAATTTAATCATTAAGCAATACGCTTGGAGTGAAAAAACAACGTGAAGACACAAAACGCCACCGCCTCCGGAACCGCATTGCGAAGAAGCGCGTCACTGACGGTTTTCCAAAAGAGGGCATCCGCAGTTCTGGTGTATGACATGTAAAACTGGCATGCATATGCAGCCAACTATAAGTGGGGCTCTCGGTAATTGTCATTCCGCGCTCCGACGCGGAATCCAGAAAACACCCAAGGTCTTTAAACCCAAATCGGTCATTAGGATTTCCCAGTGTTGTATGGCAATGAGAAATCCTTTAATTTCTCCCAGATGGACA
>CALUGP010000015.1 GCA_944320195.1 uncultured Prevotella sp.
TTAAGTAGTATGAATCAATACGAAACCGTTTTCATTTTGACTCCCGTTTTGTCTGATGAACAGATGAAGGAAACGGTCGCAAAATTCAAGGGCCTGCTTACCGACAAGGGTGCGGAAATCTTGAACGAAGAGACCTGGGGATTGAAGAAGATGGCTTACGCTATCCAGAAGAAGTCGACAGGTTTCTACTGCCTGATCGAGTTCAAGGCTGAGCCTGAAGTTATCAAGACGCTTGAGACAGGATACCGCCGCGACGAGAAGGTCATCCGTTTCATGACCGTGAAGCTCGACAAGTACGCCGTACAGTACGCCGAGAAGAGAAGAAACAAATTAGCTAAAAAAGAGGAGGCTTAATCATGGCACAGGAATCAGAAATCAGATATTTGACCCCTCCTTCGGTTGACACGAAGAGGAAGAAATACTGCCGTTTCAAGAAGAGCGGCATAAAGTACATTGACTATAAGGACCCTGAGTTCCTTAAGAAGTTCTTGAACGAGCAGGGCAAAATCCTGCCCCGCCGCATTACCGGAACGTCTCTTAAGTATCAGCGCCGCGTGGCTCAGGCCGTTAAGCGCGCACGCCAGATAGCGTTGCTTCCTTATGTTGCAGACTTGTTGAAATAATAAAGGAGGAGACACGTATGGAAATTATACTTAAAGAAGACATCATCGGCTTGGGATTCAAGAACGATATAGTTAACGTAAAGTCTGGCTACGGCCGTAACTACCTCATTCCTACCGGCAAGGGCGTAATCGCCTCCGAGTCTGCCAAGAAGCAGCTTGCCGAGACTCTGCGCCAGCAGGCCAACAAGCTTGCCGCCATCAAGGCTGAGGCCGAGAAGAAGGGTGAGGCTCTGAAGGACGTGGCTCTCACGATAGCTGTCAAGGTCAGCGCAAACGGCGTCGCTTACGGAGCCGTTACAGCCGCTACCGTTGCTGCTGAGTTGCAGGCCAAGGGCTTCGACATCGACCGCAAGATAGTCACCATGCACGATGCCAAGAAGGTGGGCGACTATGTCGCTACCGTTCATTTCCACAAGGATGTGCTCGTTGAAGTGCCCGTGAAGGTTGTGGCTGAAGGCGCCGAGACGGCGGAGGAAGCACCCAAGGCGGAGGAAGCTCCGGTTGAGGCTTCTGTTGCAGAAGAGGCTCCCAAGACAGAGGAAGCTCCCGTAGCAGAGTAATTTTTGCCCTGTAAAGCAAGTTTATTATACACGTCCCCGACGGCACGCTGTGCTGTCGGGGATTATTGTTTTTGCATGTTTTAAGCCTGGTTTATGGTGTGTTTTGCTGGAAAACGTTATCTTTGTAATCCTTAACAGATTCAATTGCTCATATGAAGGCATATTTCTCGATTATCGTTTTCGCAGCGTTGCTGGCCTCGTCGGTCATTTCCGGTACGGGCAGTTACATAGAGGCCAAGGGCAGGATAGCGTCAGACCTTAACCGTGCGCTCGTCCGCGCGCTGGCTGAAAAGGGAGAGGAGTGGGTGACGGCGGACACTGTCCGCGTCTGCCGGCAACTGCAGGCCGGGTCTGCGGACGTTGTGGCGATGCTCATCCGTGACGACTGTTTCACCGAAAGCCTGTCTATACCCGAACTTCGCGGCATGTCTTACGTCTCGTTCGTCGTAGTTCCGCAGGGCGGAAAGGGGGCGTTCGAGTGGAACGATGCGGCCGGAGTGAGCGGCGACACCGTACTCTTGAAGCCCGGTATGGCGCAGTCTGACGATGTGGAGGTGGCTTTCCGCGGCACTGCCGACTGCTCATTTGCAACCGTGTTGGGCTTGTCAGACCAGCGTCTGCCCGTCGGCCTGATGATGGCTGCCATGCTTTGGGGCGCATGGTCAATGCTTTATGTGCGGAGACATGGCGAAAACCGCATGACGAAAGCATACGGAATAACAATCGGCGGATTGCGTTTCGACGACTCGTTCAACGCCTTTTACGATGCGGGAAACGAAGAGATGCGTTTCACCCCGATGCAGCACGAGTTGATGCGGATGTTCTTCCGCGCCGACGGACACAAGCTGTCGAAAGACGAAATCTGCTCCGCGCTGTGGCCGGGCAAGCCTGATGCCAGCGAGACTCTTTACACCTTAATCCGCCGATTGAAACAAGTCATAGAGCCGAATACCGGCATCAGGATTGAGTCAGAGCGCGGACGGGCGTACAGGCTGACGGCAGATGTCAGCCAAATGTCAGGAAGTTGTCAGCAATAGTTTTGTTGATTACACATAACAGTCTCTTACTTTTGCACGAAAAAGCAAAAGATGAAGAGACTGTTTTTATTTTCATTGTACATCATTCTGCCATTATCCGTAATGGCGCAGACCAATGTTGACAAGGGCAATGACGGTAAGGCGGTAAACGACACGGTGTCGTTGAAGGAAGTGGTGGTGAAGGGCGAGCGCGTAATGAACCGCGACAACACCCTCCGCCTGCTGCCAACGCAGGAGCAGAAAGAGGCTTCCACCACCGGCTACGGCCTGCTTTCGCGCCTCGCCTTACCGTATGTCACGGTGGACGAGGTGGCTAAGAGCATCACCGTGCCGCCCAACATGGGGCAGCTCCAGGTGCGCATCAACGACATTGTGGCCGACAGGCACGACCTGACCGCGCTCGACCCAAAGACCGTCAAGTCGGTTGACTTCATCCAAAACCCGGGCGTGCGCTACGGCCAAGGCGTCACCTTTGTGGTCAACATCGTTACAAGTAAGCCCGAATTTGGCTACACCGTCGGCGCGGAACTGATGCAGACGCTCACCTCGGAGCGCACCAACGGCGAGGCGTTTGCCAAGCTGAACCATGGGAAAAGCGAGCTGGGCGTACACTATTCGTTCGGTTTCGCCGACATGAAGAAGCTGGAATACGAGGAGAAGGCCGACTACCTGATGCCCGATAATTCCACTTATACAATGCAGCGCACGGATGACGACTGGCGCAGACGTAGCCTGTCGCACGACCTGCAGCTGCAATACAGCCTTGCCGACACGTCGCGCTACACCCTGCAAGCCACCATCGGCGGCACGCTCTCACGCATACCGCGCGACACGAGGACGCGCACGGAAACGCAGGGCGGCACGAGCGAGGCGTTTTCAATAGGCTCAACCGACGACACGAAGACCGCCCTGGCCGACATGCATTTCAACTATAACCTGACGAAACGCCAGAGCCTTACCGTCAATGCGAACGGAAACTACACCCTGTCATCCTACGATTATGCCTACGGCGGCACGTCGCCATACGCCTATACGTCGCACAGCAAGGTGCGCACGCTCTTCGCCGAGGCCATATACGAGAACCGCCTGCGCCCCTTCACCCTGTCGGCCGGGCTGACGTTCGACCATAACCATACCGGCATAACCTACCGCGGAGACACTGATGCGGACAACAACATACTCACGCAGAGCCTCTACGCCTTCGCGCAGGTTAAGGGACAGCTGGCCGGCCTGTCATATACAGCCGGCACGGGCATCAGCTACCTGCACTACCGTCAGGGCGCGGAGCGTTACGGCTATTGGCTGTTGCGGCCCGAGATGCAGCTCTCCTGGTCGCCGTGGCGGCCGTTCCGGCTGAACTACAACCTGCAAATGAGGCAGGAGGCGCCGCGCCTTGCCTACCTCGGCGATGCCGTGGTGAGGAACAACGCGCTGGAATTTACAGTCGGCAACCCGGCCATCCGTCCCAACCGGGTTGTTGAGCAAACGCTTACCGCGTCGCTTCAGTTGCCGTCGCTATACACTTCTGTATCAACGCATTACCGCTCTCACCTCAACACATGGATGCAGAAAATAGAGCGCGTCACCACAGACGACGGCGGCGCATACTTCCTGTTCTCGCGCGCAAACCAGCGGCGCATAAGCATGTTCTACGTTGACAACTACACCCGTTACGACCTTCTGCCCGGCAAATTGTCGTTTACACTAAGGGGCGGACTCTACCGCTGCTTCAATTACGGCGACGATTACACACACCATTACTCCGCCTTCAACTGGGGCGCCGGTGCCGACGCATACCTCGGTCGCCTGTCTCTGTCGGCTCATGTGGACAACGGCTGGAGCTTCCTCGAGGGCGAGACTAAGGGCATAGGCACGTATGCTTGGTATCTTACGGCAGCCTACCGCCTCGGCAATTTCAACGTTTCGCTCTATTGGCAGCACTGTTTCCAGAACCGCGTTGAGCCCAACCACTCCGAACTGCTTAACCGCTATGTGCACAAAACGCTGCGCATGTACAGCGGAGACATGGGCAACATGCTCACCTTCAGCCTCTCGTGGCGGCTCTCGAAGGGGCGTGAGCGCAAGGCCGTAAGCCGCAATGCCGTGAAGCGCGGCGGCGACACGGGCATAATAAAGAACTGAAATGAATGAAAAATGAATAATGAAGAATGAAAAATCGGCAAATGGCGATGAGGCGTTTTGTCATAGTAAATTCCATTAATGTTACGTGATTTCGGTATAAGAAATAATCCCCCAGATGGAAGAATACTTGCCTTTTTTTTGTTCCAAACAGTCTGTGGGTATCTGTCATTCCGCGCTCCGACGCGGAATCCAGGCACAAACATGGAAAAGACTTGGCTGCTTACACTGGATTCCGCGTCGGAGCGCGGAATGACAGATACCCACAGACTGATAGAAGTTAGATTATTATCATATTATCTTTATACCGAACTCGACGTTAATCTCGGCTTTCGGTAATTGCAAAAGCCATAGAAACATATAGTAAGAGCTGTCCATACGCCCAGTAAAGGCCGTCCAAACGGGGCGTTTCAGCCGTCCAAACCACCCGTTTGGACGGCTCTTGTTTTGGCGTTTGTAACTTGTTGATAATCAGTTGGTTGATAATGCCGTTCCAAAAGACCGTCTTCTAGCCTGCGAAAGACGGCCTTTCGTCTCCTCAAAGACGGCCTTTGGCAGGCTCGTTTGCCGTATTTCGCAAAGCGACGGTTTATATTGCTGTTAACGGGCAGTGCTTTTGCGTACATTAGTTAAAGATGTTCAACGGCATGATTGTTTGTTGGAGAAAACCTGTATATTTGCAGATGTTCCCCTAAAAGCTCACGTGCAAGGCGCGTGAAGGGTAGGGTACATCTGATATTGTGACATTTGTGACAGACTTAAACGACGTGACTATGACAGTAAAAGATTTCATAACCAAATACAGAGAGGCGTTCGGCGAGAGCGTGCCCCTGCCCGTAGCCTTCGGTTACAGCTATAAGGCAGCTACGGAAGTGAGGAAAATTCCGCGCTGCATGGTTGGCGCGATACGCAAGGTTTGCGACGGGCAGCCGCTTACTCTGTCGGCCGACAATGTGCTTTGCGGCGGCGGAAGCCTTTATACAGCCTTCGCCCCGATGCCCTGGCGCGTGCCGGGCTTTGTCTCGGAAGTGGAGCATTACAAGCAGACCAAGGAGCAGGTCATTGAGTATATAGACCGTCTGGGCATACGCCTGACGGAGAAGCCGTATCTCAACTTTATGCGCATTGACACTTTGGAAAGCCTTGACGGGGTGGAGGGTGTGCTATTCTTCGCCACGCCCGACGTGCTTTCAGGCCTGTGCTCATGGGCTTTCTATGACAACAACAGCGACGATGCCGTCAGCGTACGCTTCTCTTCGGGCTGTTGCAGCATCGTCACCTTCGCCGTGAAGGAGAATGCCGAAGGTGGCCGCCGGTGCTTCATCGGGATGCTTGACCCCTCGGCCCGTCCGCTCATACCGAAGGAAGAGCTGACATTCACTGTACCCATGTGCCGCTTCCGCGAGATGACCGGCACGATGGAGCAATCGGCCTTGTTCCAGAAAGCCTGGTCGGTGGTGAGGAGACGCATCAACGGGGAGATACAGAAGTGAACGGATATATAATCATATTGCCAAGATTTGTGCCGTGAAAATGCCGCCTTGGGCAAGGTGAAAGACTACACGAGTTCGGTATAACAGCAGTTTTTTACAAGTAGCGAAATAGCCATTGTAGGGACATAATTCATTATGTCCGCACGCCGCGAAGAGGCGTATTATATAATATTGCCCAAAAATGTTCTTTCTGAACGTGCAGACATAATGAATTATGTCCCTACAAAGGATGTTTTCTTATACCGAACTCACGACGTTGGAAGACAGCCTTTTGAAGTCATATATAACAAAAAAGGCGGCGTGACATCGCGTCACGCCGCCTTGGTTTGTGTTTCAGCAGGTTGTTACTGATGTGCCTATTGATTAATAATTCTCAGCCTTGATCTGGAAGAAGCTCTGCGGATGGTTGCAAACGGGGCAGATCTTCGGGGCCTTCTTGCCGATGACGATGTGGCCGCAGTTGGCGCACTGCCAGATGCAGTCACCGTCTTTTGAGAATACTTTTTCCTCCTTTACGTTGCCGAGGAGCTTGCGGTAACGCTCTTCGTGAGCCTTCTCGATTGCGCCTACCATGCGGAACTTGGCTGCGATTTCCTTGAAGCCTTCCTCTTCTGCTTCTTTTGCCATGCGGTCGTACATGTCAGTCCATTCGTAGTTCTCGCCTGCAGCGGCCGCCTCGAGGTTGCTGGCTGTGTCCTTTATGTCGCCGCCCTCAAGATATTTGAACCACAGTTTAGCATGCTCTTTCTCGTTGCGTGCAGTCTCTTCAAAGATGTCAGCTATCTGTTCGTAGCCTTCTTTTCTTGCCTTTGATGCAAAGTAAGTGTACTTGTTGCGTGCCTGTGACTCGCCTGCAAAAGCCTCTTGCAGGTTCTTTTCGGTTTTTGTTCCTTTCAGTTCCATAATGTTATACCTTTCTTTAAATGTTTGATTTGTAAAAAATGAAAATTGCTTGTTTCCTGAAAAAAGGATTGTGTCTTGCCGTATGCAAACGGTTGTGTGGAAAATATTTCCGGCAACCGAGTGCGGCAAGCTTATTTGTGCAAAGATAGGCAATAATATTGAATGAGCCAATTCTGTTGTGTTTTTTTATGATTAAATTGTTATTTCTCCACAAATTGACCGGTTCATGAAGTTTCTTACAATTTTATTGTCGGTATAATTGCCTTGCAGGCACATCAGCTTGGTGACGGCGCATTCCACAGTGCTGTCGTGTCCGCTTATGACGCCGGTGCTTTTAAGTCGGTATCCTGTGTCATATCTGTTCATTTCTACCGTTCCTGCAAGGCACTGGCTTATGTTCACGATGGTGACTCCTCGACGGCTTGCCTGCTGCAAGATTCTTGTAAGCCATGTTTTCTTGGGTGCGTTGCCGCTGCCGAAACTGCGCATCACTATTGAGCGCAACTCCGGAGCGTCGAGCACATGCCTTATAATGTTTTCCTGAAGGCCGGGGAACAGTGAGAACACTACGACATTGGGGTCGATGGCCGTATGCGGAATCATCGGCTTGTTGAAGTCTGGTTTCAGTATGTGTTCCTCATGGTATATTATGTTCACGCCCGCCTCGGCGAGGTGTGGAAAGTTGAACGACTCGAAGGCGTTGAAGCCGTCGGCATTGCTTTTTGTCGACCTGTTGCCTCTAAGCAGTTTCCCACTGAAATAAATGCATACTTCCGGCACAATCGCCGTTCCGTCATCGTGCACGGCCGAGGCTATTTCGATACTTGTTATCAGGTTTTCCTTGCCGTCTGTGCGTAATTGGTTTATTGGCAGTTGGCTTCCTGTAAGGATCACTGGCTTGGTGAGATTCTCAAGCATGAACGAAAGGGCGGAAGCCGTATAAGCCATGGTGTCAGTGCCGTGCAGTATGACGAAACCGTCATATAGTTCATATCTTTCGGCTATGATTCTTACCAGTTGCGACCACAGCCTTGGCGACATGTCGCTCGAATCAATGGGCTGTGTGAACTGGTACGTGTCGATTCCTGTTTTCAGCATGTCAAATTCTGGCATGCAGCTTACCAGATGGTTCAGGTCCAAAGGCTCCAGCACTCCGGTTGCCGGGTTTTTGCCCATACCAATTGTTCCGCCTGTATATATAAGCAATACACGGTTAGTCTTATGCCTGTTAGATGTGTGATTGACAAAAGTGGGCATGGTTTATGTATTTTATTTTGTGCAAATATAGCTTAATTTAATCTGAAATCAAAAAAAATGCAGTATATTTGCATAAATAAAAAGAATGAACTACAGATTATAATTAACTATTAAAAAAAGACAAAGACATGAAAAAATTTATGGATGAAAACTTCCTGCTGGAAACTGCTACTGCACAGGATCTATTTCATAACCATGCGGCAAAAATGCCGATTATCGACTATCATTGCCATCTGATACCGGAAATGGTTGCCAACGACCACAAGTTCAAGAGCATCACGGAGCTTTGGCTGGGAGGAGACCATTACAAGTGGCGTGCGATGCGCACCAATGGTGTGGATGAGAAATATTGCACGGGAACAGAGACCAGTGACTGGGAAAAGTTTGAGAAATGGGCCGAGACGGTTCCTTATACATTCCGCAACCCTCTTTACCATTGGACGCACCTTGAGCTGAAAACGGCCTTTGGCATAGACAAACTGCTTAGCCCGAAGACAGCACGTGAAATATATGACGAGTGTAACGAGAAACTGCAGCAGCCGGGATACACCGCCCGTGGATTCATGCGCCGCTACAATGTAGAATGTGTATGCACGACCGATGACCCGATTGACGACTTGAGATATCATAAGCAGACGAGGGAAAGCGGTTTTGAGATAAAGATGATACCTGCGTGGCGCCCTGACAAGGCCATGGCTGTTGACAATGCCAAGAACTTTTCGGAATATGTTACGAAGTTGGGCGAAGTGGCAGGAGTCACAATATCCAAGTTCCAAAACTTGGTGGACGCATTGCAAAAGCGTCATGACTTCTTCAATGAGAACGGCTGCCGTCTGTCAGACCATGGAATTGAGGAGTTTTACGATGAACCTTATACAGAAAGCCAAATCGAGACTATTTTCGAGAAGGCCATGCGTGGACAAGATTTGTCTGAATTGGAAATACGCCAGTTCAAGCACTGCATGTTGACCGTATTTGCAGAAATGGACTATGAAAGCGACTGGACGCAGCAGTATCATTATGGCGCCATACGCGACAACAACAGCCTTATGTTCAAGAAGCTTGGCCCTGACACCGGTTTCGACTCTATCGGCGAGTTTAATACGGCAAAGGCCATGAGCCATTTCCTTGACCATCTGAATGCGGAAGGCAAACTCACGCGTACCATATTATATACGTTGAATCCGTGCGCCAACGAGGTGATAGCGACCATGCTCGGCAACTTCCAGGACGGTTCTTGCCCGGGCAAGATCCAGTTCGGAAGCGGATGGTGGTTCAACGACCAGCTGGACGGAATGACCCGGCAGATGAATGCGTTGTCAGTGCTCGGATTGCTGAGCCGCTTTGTCGGAATGCTGACAGACAGCCGTTCGTTCCTGTCTTATCCGCGTCACGAGTATTTCCGCCGCCTGCTTTGCAACTTGCTTGGCAACGATGTGGAAAAAGGACTTCTGCCCGACGACAAGGAAGCTTTGTACAGGATGGTGGAAGACATCAGCTATTACAATGCGAAGAATTACTTTAAGTTCTAGGCGTAAGAAAATGAGAGCCTCTCTTGCCGTGCTTAACCCGGCGAGGGAGGCTTTTTTGAGGCATTAATTTCTGAAATATTTGTAAGTCTCGGAAATTAGACGTATTTTTGCAAAGTTTTACGATTTCATTACAACACTTGCATTTATGAAGAAAATACTAAACTTGGTATTGTTTGCTGCTATTTGCCTGTTTTTTTGGAGTTGTGGCAGCAGCAAGCACATCGCGTATTTCCAGAATGCCGATTCAGTGAACACTGATGCTTCTAAAGGGTTGTTTGACGCGAGGATAATGCCAAAAGACTTGCTTACCATAACGGTAAGTACGACGGATCCGAAGGCAGCAATGCCTTTTAACTTGTCAGTAACCAACACATTGAATTCTACTGGTACGTTGTATACAGGGGCAGGGTCTCTGCAGACTTATCTGGTGGATAATGCCGGTTTCATAAACTTCCCCGTTGTGGGGCAACTGAGGGTTGGAGGTATGACGAAACGTGAATGTGAGAATTATATTCGCGAGAAAATACTTCCTTATATGTCGAAGACGGAGAATCCGATCGTGACCGTGAAGATGGCGAGTTTCAAAGTCGCAGTCGGCGGAGAGGTCAAATCGCCTGGCGTGTACACCGTGGATCAAGAGAAAATAAGCGTGATAGAGGCTTTGGCTAGGGCCGGTGATCTTACGATTTACGGTAGACGTGAGAATGTGTTGCTAATACGTGAGGACTCAACAGGAATGAAGACTTTTCATCGGCTTAACCTTAACGACGCAAATTTGGTTAATTCTCCATACTACTACCTTCAGCAAAACGACTATGTGTATGTCGAGCCGAACAAGGTGCAGGCTCAGAATTCAGCCATAGGTTCGAGCGTTACCATATGGTTCTCTGTATTGAGTGTGGTAACTTCGGTTGCATCGTTGGTGGTAAATGTTATAAGATGACGGTCTTTTTATGTGTGGAATTGTCGGCTATATAGGAGGAAGGGATGCATATCCCATATTGATTAAGGGCTTAGGCAGGCTTGAGTATCGTGGATATGACAGTGCCGGAATGGCGCTGCTGAATTCTGACGGTGGCTTGAATGTGTATAAGACGAAGGGCAAGGTGGCAGATCTGGATGCATATTGTCATGACAAGGATGTGTCTGGATTTGTTGGCATTGCTCATACACGTTGGGCTACACACGGTGAACCGTCCTCGGTAAATGCCCATCCACATTATTCTGAATCTAAAAATCTTGCAATAATACATAATGGCATAATAGAGAATTATGCCGACTTGAAAAAAAAACTGCAGGCAAAGGGACTGAAGTTCCGTTCTGACACTGATACGGAAGTGCTTGTGCAGCTGATTGAATACGTCCAGACGAAGAAGAATCTTGATTTGCTCACTTCGGTGCAGTTGGCTTTACATGAGGTCATTGGCGCATATGCAGTGGCCTTACTTGACAAGCGGGAACCGACCCAAATCATTGCAGCATGCAGGCAGAGTCCGTTGGTTATAGGCGTTGGAGGCAACGAGTTTTTTTTGGCGTCTGATGCGAGTCCCATAATTGAATATACGGACAAGGTCGTATATCTTGACGACGGAAGTATCGCCGTCATGAATAAAGGTGAAGACCTGAAGGTTGTGAGTATATTGAATCGTGAGCTGTTTCCCAAGGTACAGACCGTAGACTTGGATCTTGGGCAGATAGAAAAAGGCGGTTATCCTCATTTTATGCTTAAGGAGATTTTCGAACAGCCTGAGTGCCTAACCAATTGCATGCGTGGGCGTATTAATGTTGAGGCTACGAATGTCACCTTGAGTGCAGTAATAGATTATAAGGAACAACTGCTTTCCGCCAAACGGATAATCATTGTAGGATGTGGCACTTCATGGCATGCCGGACTCATAGGAAAGCAAATCATCGAGAATCTGTGCAGGATTCCTGTTGAGGTTGAATATGCGAGCGAGTTCAGATACAGGCATCCGGTTGTCACATGTGACGATGTTGTTATAGCGATATCTCAAAGTGGCGAGACGGCTGACACATTGGCAGCGGTAAAGTTGGCTAAACAGTGCGGTGCTTTTATTTTTGGAATATGCAACGTTATAGGCGCAAGCATACCAAGAGCAACGAATACAGGGTCTTACATTCATGTCGGTCCTGAAATAGGTGTGGCGTCGACAAAAGCTTTTACCGGTCAGGTTACAGTGTTGACAATGTTGGCATTGGCTTTGGGCAAGGCAAAAGGAACCGTGGACGATTCGGCTTATTATAGTATCGTAAGGGAGTTAAGCTGTATTCCGAAGAAAATGGAGGAGACCCTTGCTTTGAATGACGGCATTGCCTCATTGAGCCGCATATTTACTTATGCGAAAAACTTTTTGTATTTGGGCCGTGGTTACAATTATCCAGTCGCTTTGGAAGGAGCATTGAAGTTGAAGGAAATAAGCTATATACACGCCGAAGGGTATCCCGCCGCGGAGATGAAGCACGGCCCAATTGCGCTTATTGACTCGGATATGCCTGTAGTGGTCATAGCGACGCGTAATTCAATGTATGAAAAAGTTTTGAGTAATATACAAGAGATAAAGGCGCGTAAAGGTAAGGTTATTGCATTGGTCACAAATGGCGATGAGACAATAAGTAAAATCGTTGATGAAGTAATAGAGCTGCCAGACACACATGAGTGTCTTGAACCTTTGTTGGCGACTATTCCATTACAGTTGCTTGCTTATCATATTGCCGTATGTAAGGGTAAGGATGTTGATCAGCCAAGAAATTTGGCAAAGTCGGTTACAGTGGAATGACTTATGCTTTCAAAACCATAATTGATGTTCTGTGTGCTATAGTGAATGACTTTTACATGTTTGTTGATTTTTTAACAATATTATAATAAATGGAACCGTTGAAGCATGAATGTGGAATTGCAATGGTGAGATTGCTTAAACCATTGGAATACTATCAGCAGAAGTATGGAACATGGATGTTTGGGCTGAACAAGCTCTATCTCATGATGGAGAAACAGCACAACAGAGGACAAGAAGGAGCAGGTATGGCTTGTGTCAATCTTGACGCAGTCCCAGGTTCTGAGTATATGTTCAGGGAGCGTGCGGAAGGTTCCAACGCAATAACAGAGATATTTGGCAATGTACAAAAAAAATTCAGGAACCTGACACAGAAACAATTGTCAGACGTGGATTTTGCCAAAAAGAACTTGCCTTTTGCCGGAGAATTGTATATGGGTCATTTGCGTTATTCCACTACAGGCAAGAGCGGACTTTCATATGTGCATCCGTTTTTACGAAGGAATAACTGGAGGGCGAAGAATCTGTGTTTGTGCGGCAATTTTAATATGACGAATATTGATGAGATATTCGACAAGCTTGTTAGACAGGGGCAGTCGCCGAGAATTTACAGTGACAGCTATATCACTCTGGAATTCATGGGCCATAGGCTTGACCGTGAGGTGGAGCGCAATTTTATTGAAGGTAAGGAAAAAGGTTTGAAAGATCAGGATATCACCCGTTACATCGAAGACAATATAAAGATGAGCAATGTGCTGAAGTCTACGATGTCTGATTTCGACGGCGGATATGTCATGTGTGGAATTACGGGCAGTGGTGAGATGTTTTCAATGCGTGACCCGTGGGGTATTCGTCCCGCCTTTTGGTATAAGAACGACGAGATTGTGGTTGTTGCCAGCGAGCGTCCAGTATTGCAGACAACGTTTGGATTGGAATGTGACGACATTAACGAGCTTGAGCCCGGTTGTGCCTTGATTGTCAAGAAGAATTGTGATACTTTCGTAGAAAGGATACTTGAACAGCGCGGTGATTGCAAGTGCTCTTTCGAGCGTATATACTTCAGCCGTGGTTCTGACAGGGATATTTATAAGGAGCGGAAGAAGTTGGGCGAGCAGCTTACAGGCTCGATTCTTAAGGCCGTAGGTTATGACACGGAGCACACCGTGTTCTCGTTTATCCCCAACACGGCCGAAGTCGCATTTTATGGGATGCTTGGCGGATTCAAGCGTTACATTAATGAGCAGAAGATAAAGCTGATAATGGACATGGACCACAAGCCTTCTTATGATGAATTGGAACATTTGCTTCATCAGTATGTAAGGAGCGAGAAGGTGGCATGGAAAGACATCAAGCTGCGCACGTTCATTACGGAAGGTGCTTCTCGTAACGACTTGGCATCGCATGTATACGACGTTACCTACGAGTCGCTTGTTCCTTATGAGGACAATCTTGTAATAATTGATGACAGCATTGTGCGTGGCACAACGTTGAAAGAGAGCATATTGAAGATACTTGACCGCTTGCATCCTAAGAAAATCGTGATAGTGAGCAGTTCGCCGCAGATACGTTACCCAGACTATTATGGAATAGACATGCCAAGTTTGGAAGAGTTTTGCGTGTTCCGTGCCACCATCGAATTGTTGAAGGATAGGGGAATGTACCAGCTTATCGAGGATACTTACAATAAGTGCAAGGAAGAGTTGAAAAAGCCTAAGGGCGAGATGAAAAACTGTGTCCGCGACATATATAAGCCGTTTACGGTTGACGAAATCAACAAGAAGATAATAGAGATGCTCCGTCCTGACGGTATGGCTACGCCGGTGGAACTAGTTTTCCAGTCTATCGAAGGCTTGCATGAGGCCATACCAAATCATAAGGGCGATTGGTATTTTACGGGTAATTATCCTACGCCTGGTGGTGTGAAGCTTGTCAATCAGGCATTTATCAGGTATGTGGAAAATGTTTATCAGTTTGAGCAGAAGTTTTAGTGGAAGAATGGCCCACGGCAGGCACTTGTGCCGTCCATGGGCTTTTTTATAGATAACCTGGCTTTTAGACGAATGTCTTTTGGCTTTTCATAAAATATTATACATTAAGCACGACAGAAAATGAGAAACGTAACTTTAGTACTTGAAGATGGAACAAAGTTCTATGGAAAGTCATTCGGATATGATTGTCCGGTGGCGGGCGAGGTTGTGTTCAATACGGCTATGATGGGTTACCCAGAAAGCCTTACCGACCCGTCTTATGCCGGTCAGCTTATGGTGCTGACATATCCGCTTGTCGGTAATTATGGAGTGCCGCCGTTTACGGTTGAGCCTGACGGTATTGCCACGTTCATGGAAAGTGACAAGATATATGCGTCGGCAATAATCGTGGCCGATTACAGTGAGTGCTATTGTCACTGGAATGCGGTGGAGAGTTTGGCCGAATGGTTAAAGCGTGAGCATGTCCCGGGAGTGACGGGCATTGATACGCGTGAGCTTACAAAGGTGTTGCGTGAACATGGAGTCATGATGGGCAAGATATTGTTTGACGACGAGCCGGACAACATTCCTACTGCCGATTATGAAGGTGTGAACTTTGTCGACCAGGTAAGCTGTAAGCAGATAATCCGTTATAATGAAGGCGCAGGAAAGAAGGTCGTGCTTGTTGACTGTGGTGTTAAGAATAATATAATAAGGTGTCTGGTGCGTCGTGGTGTGGAGGTGATACGTGTGCCATGGAATTATGACTATACAGGCATGGACTTTGACGGATTGTTCCTTGCCAATGGCCCCGGCGACCCTGACATGTGTGAAGACGCAGTGAATGTGATACGCAAGCAGATGAACATTTCCGCCAAACCCATATGTGGAATATGCATGGGCAACCAACTGTTGGCCAAGGCCGGCGGAGCCAAGATCTACAAGTTGAAGTACGGCCACCGTTCCCACAATCAGCCGGTGCGTCTCGTTGGCACCGAGCATTGTTATGTAACCAGCCAGAATCATGGTTATGCCGTTGACGGTTCAACTCTTGGCAGTGATTGGGAAGAATTGTTCGTGAACATGAATGATGGCAGCAACGAGGGGATACGTCATAAGGTGAATCCTTGGTTCTCCAGTCAGTTCCATCCCGAGGCTTGCTCGGGCCCAGTGGATACGGAATTCATGTTTGACAAGTTCGTGGATACGCTGAAATAAGCGGTGCCTGTGTAAATACAATAAAAGAAACCTTCTAATTTTATCGAAATGAAATACAACGATATAAAGAAAGTGTTGCTTCTCGGTTCGGGAGCATTGAAGATTGGTGAGGCCGGCGAATTCGACTATTCCGGTTCGCAGGCATTGAAGGCTTTGAGGGAAGAGGGTGTTGAGACGGTGCTCATCAATCCCAACATCGCTACGGTGCAGACCTCTGAAGGTGTGGCAGACCAGATATATTTCCTTCCGGTTCAACCGTATTTTGTAGAGCGTGTGATTGAGAAGGAGCGTCCGGACGGTATTCTTCTGTCATTTGGAGGACAAACCGCGCTAAACTGTGGCGTGGAGCTTTACAAGAGCGGAGTTCTTGAAAAGTATGGAGTCCGTGTGCTTGGCACTCCGGTACAGGCCATCATGGATACTGAAGACCGCGAGCTTTTTGTCGAGCGTCTGAACGAGATAGACGTGAAGACCATCAAGAGCGAGGCTTGCGAGAACATTGAGCAAGCGCGAAAAGCTGCGGCCGAACTGGGCTATCCTGTCATCATCCGTGCCGCCTATGCACTGGGAGGCTTGGGTAGTGGCTTTTGCGACAACGAGGAGGAGCTTGACCGTCTGGCTGAAAAGGCGTTCTCTTTTTCGCCTCAGGTACTCGTCGAGAAGAGCCTTAAAGGCTGGAAGGAGATAGAATATGAAGTAGTGCGCGACCGTTATGACAACTGTATAACGGTCTGCAACATGGAGAACTTCGACCCTCTCGGCATCCATACCGGCGAAAGCATAGTCATCGCTCCGTCCCAGACACTTACCAACAGCGAGTATCATAAACTCCGTGCATTGTCTATCAAGATAATACGCCACATCGGAATCGTTGGTGAGTGTAACGTGCAGTATGCTTTCGACCCCAAGAGCGAGGACTACCGCGTCATTGAGGTCAATGCACGCTTGAGCCGCAGTTCGGCTCTTGCGTCAAAGGCCACGGGCTATCCGCTTGCGTTCGTTGCCGCCAAGCTGGGATTGGGCTATGGCCTGTTTGAGTTGAAAAACTCTGTCACGAAGACCACAAGCGCTTTCTTCGAACCCGCATTGGACTATGTAGTTTGTAAAATTCCACGTTGGGATCTTAGCAAGTTCCGTGGCGTTGACCGAGAACTGGGCTCGTCGATGAAGTCCGTAGGCGAGGTTATGGCCATAGGCCGCAACTTCGAGGAGGCCATACAGAAGGGCCTGCGCATGATAGGGCAGGGCATGCACGGTTTTGTGGAGAACAAGGAACTAGAGATAGCCGACCTTGACGAGGCTCTGCGTGATCCTACAGACAATCGTGTGTTTGTCATCTCGAAGGCAATGCACCGCGGATATACTATAGACCAGATCCATGAGTTGACAAAGATTGACAAGTGGTTCCTCTACAAGTTGCAGCACATCATCGACATTGACGAAGCACTTAAGCGTTGCAAAAGCGTCAATGTGCTTGACAAGGAACTGCTGCGAACAGCCAAGGTTTACGGCTTTACCGATTTCCAGATAGCGCGTGCTGTAGGACTTGAGAACGAGTTGGGCAATATGACGAAGGCCGGACTCGTCATCCGCCAGTTGCGCAAGACTTACGGCATACTGCCCGTTGTCAAGCAGATTGACACTCTGGCGGCTGAGTATCCGGCGCAGACAAACTACTTGTATGTGACTTATGCCGGCGTGAAGAGCGACATTGCCTTTGAGCGCGACAAGCGTTCCATCATCGTGCTCGGTTCAGGCGCATACCGCATAGGCAGCTCCGTGGAGTTTGACTGGTGTGGCGTGCAGGCCCTTGACACAATCCGCAAGCAGGGATGGCGCTCTGTCATGATAAACTACAACCCCGAGACCGTGTCTACAGACTACGACATGTGCGACCGCCTCTATTTCGACGAGCTTACCTTTGAGCGCGTCATGGACATTATCGACCTTGAGTGCCCTCACGGCGTGATAGTGTCTACTGGCGGACAGATACCCAACAATCTTGCCATGCGTCTTGATGCGCAGAACGTGCCGATTCTCGGCACATCGGCCAAAGACATTGACAATGCCGAGGACCGCGCCAAGTTCTCGTCGATGCTCGGCCGCAACGGCATAGACCAGCCCGAATGGAGCGCGTTGACCTCAATGGACGACATACAGCGGTTCATCGACCGCGTTGGCTTCCCCGTTCTCGTCCGTCCGTCATATGTTCTCTCTGGTGCGGCGATGAACGTTTGCTCTAATAACGACGAGCTTGAGCGCTTCTTGAAGTTGGCTGCCAATGTGTCTGAGGATCATCCCGTTGTGGTCAGCCAGTTCATCGAGCATGCCAAGGAGGTGGAGATGGACGCCGTGGCACGCGACGGTGAGATAATAGCCTATGCCATAAGCGAGCACATCGAGTTTGCCGGTGTGCATTCTGGCGACGCGACCATACAGTTCCCTCCGCAAAAGCTTTATTGCGAGACCATACGCCGCATCAAGCGTGTCAGCCGCAAGATAGCCCAAGAGCTTCACATCTGCGGTCCGTTCAACATACAGTTCCTTGCGCGAGACAACGACATTAAAGTCATCGAGTGCAATCTGCGTGCCTCGCGTTCGTTCCCGTTTGTCAGCAAGGTGCTTAAGATAAACCTTATTGAGCTTGCCACCAAGGTGATGCTTGGCTTGCCGGTTGAACGTCCCGACAAGGATCTCTTCGACCTTGACTATGTTGGTATAAAGGCCAGCCAGTTCTCTTTCAACCGTCTGCAAAAGGCCGACCCCGTGCTCGGAGTCGACATGGCCTCTACCGGCGAGGTGGGTTGTCTTGGTGATGACACCAACACCGCTCTCCTCAAGAGCATGCTTTCCGTTGGACAGCGCATACCAGAGAAGAACATATTGCTCTCCACTGGCGGTCCCAAGCAGAAAGCCGAGACGCTCGACGCTGCGCGCCAGCTTGTCAAGAATGGTTACAAGATATACGCCACGGTGGGTTCTTCAAAGTTCTTGACGGAGAACGGGGTGGAGAATACTATGGTTTACTGGCCTTCTGATTCCGACAAGCATCCGCAGGCCATAGACATGCTGCACCGCCACGAGATAGACCTTGTGGTAAACATTCCCAAGGATCTCACTGTCAGCGAGCTTTCAAACGGCTACAAGATACGTAGGGCCGCCATTGACCTCAACGTGCCGCTCATTACAAACAGCCGTCTTGCCTCGGCCTTTATCAATGCTTTCTGTCGTGTAAAGCTTGACGACATTGACATAAAGGCGTGGAGCGAATACAAATAAGAAGCAGTATTTTCACTATAAAAACAAGAGGTTGCCTTAATGTTAGGCGGCCTCTTGTTTTTTGTAACGTTTCATCCGGATTCTAATTTCATAAAGACCACAGTGCTTCACGCATGCTTCTTTTTTAATCAACCATTAACCGCTTTGCCCTAAAAAGCGTATTTTTGCAGCGAAATAAACAAAGAAACAGCAATGAACCAGTTTACCGAAAGAATATCAAAAGCACTTAACCTGCCTCAGCGTGGTGTGGAGAACACGCTCCAGTTGCTAAGCTCAGGATGCACGATTCCGTTCATCAGTCGCTACAGGAAGGAACTGACCGGCGGCCTTGACGAGGTGCAAATCGCCGGCATCAGCGAACTTTGCGGTCGCCTAAGCGACATGTCCAAGCGCAAGGAGACCATAACCAAGACTATAGAAGAACAGGGAAAGATGACACCCGAACTGTCCAAGCGTATAGAAGAGTGCTGGGACGCGGCCGGATTGGAGGACATCTACCTGCCATACAAACCGAAACGGCGCACACGGGCGCAGGTGGCGAGGGAACGGGGACTGGAGCCGTTGGCTGCGATAATCATGCTGCAACGCGGGCAAGATCCTGAAAATGCGGCAAGGCGATTCGTCATAGGAGATGTGAAAAATGTAGATGAGGCCGTCAAGGGGGCGCAAGACATCATAGCCGAAAACGTGAACGAGGACGAGCATGCCCGTCAGACCGTCCGCTCGGCGTTCAGGCGCGAGGCTGTGATAACATCGAAAGTGGTGAAGGCCAAGGCCGAGACCGACGAGGCTGCAAAATACTCAGACTATTTCGACTTCTCCGAACCGCTGCGCAGATGCTCGTCGCACAGGATGCTCGCCATGCGCCGCGGCGAGGCCGAAGGCGTGTTACGTGTGAGCATTTCGCCTGACGATGAAGGATGTGCGGATAGGCTCAAGAGTCAATACGTCAGGGGGCGAGGACGTTGCTCCGAACTGGTTGGCGAAGCTGTGGCTGACGCTTACAAGCGGTTGCTTAAGCCGTCGATAGAGACCGAGTTTGCTTCGGCGGCCAAAGAACGTGCCGACGACGAAGCCATAAGGGTGTTTGCCGACAACCTCAGGCAACTGCTGCTTGCCGCTCCATTGGGTCAAAAGCGTGTCATGGCCATCGACCCGGGCTTCCGCACTGGCTGCAAGGTGGCCTGCCTTGATGCCCAAGGCAATCTGTTATGCCATGAGGCGGTATTTCCTGACTTCTGCCTACGGGCGGCAAAGTCGCCGCATAAAGCCGATGCGGCTACGCTTGTAAATGAGATGGTCTCTGAATATGGCATCGAAGCGATAGCGATAGGCAACGGAACGGCCAGCCGCGAGACAGAAGCCTTCGTCAAGCGGCTCGCGCTGAAACAGGCAGACGGCAAGCCCGTTCCCGTGTTTGTGGTGAGCGAAGACGGTGCGTCGGTGTATTCTGCGTCAAAAATCGCGCGCGAGGAGTTCCCCGACAAGGATGTCACCGTGCGTGGGGCGGTGAGCATTGGGCGGCGGCTTATGGACCCGCTGGCCGAACTCGTGAAGCTCGACCCCAAGAGCATCGGCGTGGGGCAATACCAGCACGACGTTGACCAAACGAAGCTGAAGCGCAGCCTTGACATGACCGTTGAGAGCTGTGTCAACTCCGTGGGTGTCAACCTGAACACGGCCAGCAAGCACCTGCTGACTTACGTTAGCGGATTAGGCCCCGTGCTGGCGCAGAACATCGTTGACTACCGCAAGGCCAACGGCGCGTTCACACGACGCAGCCAACTGCTGAAAGTGCCGCGCCTCGGCCACGCCGCCTACGAGCAGTGCGCCGGCTTCTTGCGCATACAGGGGGCGGCCAATCCGCTGGACAACACCGCCGTACACCCAGAGAGCTACAAGATAGTGGAGCAAATGGCCAAAGACTGCGGCTGCACTGTGGCAGAACTGATAGCCGACAAAGGAAAGCGCGAGGGCATAGATCTGCGCCGGTATATCAGCAGCACGGTGGGCATGCCCACTTTGACCGACATAATGCATGAACTTGACAAGCCTGGGCGCGACCCGCGCGGGCAGGCCGAGGAGTTTTCGTTCGACGACAGCGTGCGCACCGTTGACGACCTGCGCGAGGGTATGGTGTTGCCGGGCATCGTGACCAACATCACCAACTTCGGTGCTTTCGTCGACATAGGCGTGCATCAGGACGGGCTTGTACACATATCGCAACTGGCAGACCGCTACGTGTCCGACCCGGCGGCCGTCGTAAAGCTGCACCAGCATGTCAAAGTTCGCGTCGTCGAGGTTGACCGCAAGCGCAACCGCATATCCCTTTCGATGAAAGGCGTGCTATGACAAGCTCTAAGGCGCATTGCTTAACGTTGTCATCGCAAATGACAAAACGCAACTGAAAGCATGTGACAATGTGTCAAAACGTCACTTTGAGAATGTCTGCCAAAAGGCATGAAATAGGAGAACGGGCTACGATAGACATCCCGTTTTATGGCAAAAAGCCGTCATCGACATTCTTGTTTGCCGCAAACTGTCGCCTTGTTAACGGCCTTTTGCATTGCTAAAGACGGTCTTTTCGCATGCGAAAAGCCGTCAACAACACCTCCAAACGCCGTCAAAACGCCACGTTTTGACGGCGTTTGGCATATAATAATGGTGCAAAATATTGCACACTCCGCCTTCTTTCCAACTTAACGCTGCCATTGTCAGCAGCTTACAATTGCACACAAAAAATCGCCGAAAATGCACCTTGGAATAAGGAAAAACACACAGGTCGCCAAATATCGACGTTAATGAAAATCAGTATGACACGGATGCCGTTAAAAGAAAAGCATAATGTCACAGTCGTGAACAAATTGTCACCGCTGGTGTTATTTACGAAAAAAACGGGTCTGGTGTTCTTTAATTCAAAAGAAAACAGTAATTTTGCAGCCAAAAGATTAAAAACGGATATATCATGATTAAAATTACATTTCCCGACGGTTCTGTGCGCGAGTACGAGCAGGGCGTGACGGGACTTCAGATTGCCGAAAGCATATCGCCGGCGTTGGCGCGCAACGTGCTTGCCTGTGGTGTCAACGGCGAGACGGTGGAGCTTAACCGCCCCATCAACGAGGACGCAAAGATAGAACTTTACAAGTGGGAAGACGAGGAGGGCAAGCACGCCTTCTGGCATACGTCGGCCCACTTGCTGGCCGAGGCTCTGCAAGAGCTTTACCCCGGCATACAGTTCGGCTTCGGCCCGGCCGTGGAGAACGGCTTTTTCTACGACGTGATGCCCAAGGAGGGCGACGTGATAAAGGAAAGCGACTTCCCCAAAATCGAGCAGAAGATGAAGGAACTGGCCTCGAAGGACGAGCCCGTGGTGCGCAAGGAAATATCAAAGGCCGATGCACTGGCGGAATTCAAGGCAGACGGCCAGGAGTACAAGTGCGAGCACATAGAGCAGGATTTGGCCGACGGCGAAATCACTACATACACGCAGGGCAACTTCACCGACCTCTGCAAAGGCCCCCACATAATGAGCACGGGCGCCATCAAGGCCATCAAGATAACCAGCGTGGCCGGAGCCTTCTGGCGCGGCGACGCGAAGCGCGAGCAGATGACGCGCATCTACGGCATCACCTTCCCCAAGAAGAAGATGCTCGACGAGTATCTTGTAATGCTTGAGGAGGCCAAGAAGCGCGACCACCGCAAGATAGGCAAGGAGATGGAGCTGTTCATGTTCTCAGAGCGCGTGGGCAAGGGTCTGCCCATCTGGCTGCCCGCCGGCACCGAGCTGCGCCTGCGCTTGCAGGACATGCTGCGCCGCATACAGAAGCGTTACGGATACAAGGAGGTCATCACGCCGCACATCGGCAGCAAGAATCTTTATGTCACATCAGGCCACTACGCGCACTACGGCAAGGACTCGTTCCAGCCAATCCACACTCCTGAGGAGGACGAGGAATACATGCTGAAGCCGATGAACTGCCCCCACCACTGCGAGGTCTTCGCGTGGAAACCGCGCTCATACCGCGACCTGCCGCTGCGCATAGCCGAGTTCGGCACGGTTTACCGTTACGAGAAGAGCGGCGAGTTGCACGGACTTACGCGTGTGCGCTCGTTCACCCAGGACGATGCCCACATCTTCTGCCGTCCCGACCAGGTCAAGGCCGAGTTCCTCAACGTGATGGACATCATCCACACGGTGTTCTCGATATTCAACTTCACCGACTTCGAAGCCCAGATTTCACTGCGTGACCCCAACGACCGCGAGAAGTACATCGGCTCTGACGAGGTTTGGGCGGAGTCAGAGCAGGCCATCATCGACGCTTGCAAGGAGAAAGGACTGAACGCCAAGATAGAATATGGCGAGGCTGCCTTCTACGGCCCCAAGCTTGACTTCATGGTGAAAGACGCCATCGGCCGCCGCTGGCAGTTGGGCACGATCCAGGTGGACTACAACCTGCCTGAGCGTTTCAAGCTGGAATACACCGCGGAGGACAACACGAAGAAGACGCCCGTGATGATTCACCGTGCACCGTTCGGTTCGCTGGAACGCTTTACTGCCGTGCTCATCGAGCATACGTCAGGCCACTTCCCATTGTGGCTTACGCCCGACCAGGTGGCAATACTGCCAATCAGCGAGAAGTACAACGACTATGCCCGTCAGCTGGCCAAGTATTTCGACACTGTTGGTGTGCGCGCCATCATTGACGACCGCAACGAGAAGATAGGCCGCAAGATACGCGACAACGAGATGAAACGTGTGCCTTACATGGTCGTGGTAGGCGAGAAGGAGCAGGCCGACGGTTCTGTAGCCGTAAGGAAGCAGGGCCAGGGCGACCAGGGCACAATGAGCAAGGAAGATTTTGCAAAGAAGATCAATGACGAGGTTGCGGAGCAACTGAAGGCCATTGGTTAATTCGGAATCAAGAGTTTAGAATTAAGAGTTGGGAATTAAGAAATAATGCAGTGCTGTTTTGTTATGGTAAAGCATGTTTTCTTAATTCTTAACTCTTAATTCTTAATTTATTTAAGTAAAAGTTTTGTTGGTTGGCTGATTTATAGTAACTTTGCAACCGATTTTCATAAAACATCCGTAAAAACAGTTGATGAAGAACGACAAAAAGAATTATTACCGCGTGAATGAGCAGATTCGCGTAAAAGAAGTCCGCATCGTAAGCGATAACGGTTCGACAGTAGTACCAACACGCCAGGCATTGGACATGGCACGCAGCCAAGGAGTGGATCTCGTAGAGATATCGCCGAATGCGCAACCGCCCGTTTGCCGTCTCATCGACTACAGCAAGTTCCTTTACCAGCAGAAAAAGCGTGCCAAGGAACTGAAGGCGAAGCAGGTTAAGCAGGAAGTTAAGGAAATCAGGTTCGGGCCGCAGACTGACGACCACGACTACAATTTCAAGCTGAAGCATGCCAAGGAGTTCCTCGAGGAAGGCAACAAGGTGCGTGCGTTCGTGTTTTTCCGCGGCCGTTCAATCCTGTTCAAGGAGCAGGGAGAAGTGCTGTTGCTGCGCTTTGCCAACGACTTGGAGGAATATGGCAAGGTGGAGCAGATGCCGGCTCTTGAGGGCAAGAAGATGTTTCTTTACCTGAGTCCGAAGAAAGCCGGAGTGGCAAAGAAGAGCCAGCAGAAGATGGATCGTGAGCGCCGTGAGGCCGAGGCCAAGGCGCAGTCGGCGGCTGGAGAAGCCGACGCAATGCCGGCTGGAGGCGGTCTGTTCGCCAATGCGAAGAACGGTGCAGACGCTTTGAAGAAGCTCAACGAGGGCAATGATGCCGAATGAAAAGATGACAAATAATAATATGTGCGTAACGTCCTGGTATATACGTTGCCACAGCTGTAAATAACAATAATTAAAAATTAAAAAAATGCCAAAGCAGAAGACAAATTCCGGTGCGAAGAAGAGATTTAGCTTCACCGGCACAGGTAAGATTAAGAGACACCACGCTTACCACAGTCACATCCTGACTAAGAAAACAAAGAAACAGAAGCGTAACTTGCTTGGTTCAACACTGGTTGACCATGACAACATGAAGCAGGTGAGAGACTTGCTCCGTCTCCGTTAATCTATGTCTAATTAATTAAAGGGAAAAAAACTATGCCAAGATCAGTAAATCACGTTGCTTCAAGAGCAAGGAGAAAGAGAATTCTTAAACTTACCCGTGGATATTTCGGAGCAAGGAAGAATGTTTGGACAGTAGCCAAGAACACTTGGGAGAAGGGTTTGACTTACGCTTACCGTGACCGCCGCAACAAGAAGCGTGTGTTCCGTTCGTTGTGGATACAGCGTATCAATGCTGCCGCACGCCTTGAGAACATGAGCTACTCTACGTTGATGGGCGCTCTCCACAAGGCCGGCATCGAGATCAACCGCAAGGTGCTTGCAGACCTCGCTGTAAACAATCCTGAGGCGTTCAAGGCGATTGTAGAGAAAGTTAAGAACTGAACGGTTAGTGATTGTACCGTCGCAATAAAGCCGCAATCTCGTGCAATATGAGGTTGCGGCTTTTCATTTGTTTTTCAGTAAAATCAGTGTTATTTTTGTGTTTGTCGATAATAATGCCTACCTTTGCAGCCGGTCTTAACTTTAAAACAATCAGGAAAGTATGGGAATAGTCATAGGCATAGACGTAGGCATAAGCACTACGAAGATTGTCGGCATATCCAATGGCAGGGTGGTCTCGCCGATGCGAATAAAAGCCACAGACCCTGTGACGTCGCTTTACGGTGCATTCGGCAAGTATCTGTATGACAACAGGATACAGCTTTCTGACGTGGAGCATGTCATGCTTACTGGCGTCGGCTCGGCGTATATCGGCAAGCCTGTGTACGGCTTGCCTACGGACAAGGCTGGCGAGTTTGTCGCCGACGGCCTTGGTGCGCGCCATGTGTCGGGCAAGGACCATATCATAGTGGTGAGCATGGGCACGGGCACGTCTCTCATACGTTGTGACGGCGACACAATCGAGCATATCGGTGGCATCGGCATCGGCGGCGGGACGTTGCAGGGACTGTCGCGGCTGTTGCTCAAGACGGATGACATACGGACCGTGTCTGAGATGGCGATACAGGGCAGCGTGTCGAAAATAAACCTGAGGATAGGGGACATAAGCGCCAAGCCGTTGCCTGGGTTGCCGATGACGGCTGTCGCCTCGCTGTTCGGCAACGCCAAGAGCGACGCTTCGCGTGAGGACATCGCGATAGGGCTGATATGGACTGTGCTTCAGTCTGTAGGGCAGTCGGCAGTGCTTGCGTCGATAGGAAGCGACATCCGCGAGTATGTGATGATAGGCAACCTTACGTTGCTTCCGCAGTGCCGCATGGTGTTTCCTCCGATTGAGAAGCTGTATGGCGTGAAGCTTATCATTCCGGAGTATTCCGAGTTCTGCACGGCCATAGGCGCGGCGCTTTGTTATTTTGACGAGCGTTTCGCCACTGATGCGTTGTGATTTTCACGTTGGCTGGCAAAAAGCGGCGTGGGATGCAAATGTGCGTCTCACGCCGTTTCGTTTAAATGCCCAGTTCTTTCCTTAGGAAGACAGGGGTGAATCCTTTGTCGCTCATGGCCACTTCTTCTGGGGTTCCGGTCGACAGGACGAGTCCGCCTCCGCGTCCGCCTTCGGGCCCCATGTCTATGATGTGGTCGGCCAGCTTGATTACGTCGAGGTTGTGTTCTATTATTATCACGGTGTTGCCGCGGTCTACAAGTTTTTGCAACACGTTCATCAGTATCCGTATGTCCTCGAAATGTAGGCCGGTGGTCGGCTCGTCGAGAATGTACATGGTCTTGCCCGTGTCGCGTTTGCTCAGTTCTGTGGCGAGCTTTACGCGCTGGCTTTCGCCTCCGCTGAGCGTTGTCGAGGGTTGTCCCAGCTTGATGTATCCCAGGCCGACGTCTTGTATCGTCTTTATCTTGCGCAGTATGTCGGGTATGTTTTCAAAGAATTCCACGGCCTGGTTGATTGTCATGTCCAACACGTCTGCAATGCTTTTGCCCTTGTATCTTACTTCCAGCGTCTCGCGGTTGTACCGTTTGCCGTGGCACGCCTCGCAGGGCACCATGATGTCTGGCAGGAAGCGCATTTCTATGGTCTTGTATCCGTTGCCTCCGCAGGTCTCGCACCGTCCGCCCTTGACGTTGAACGAGAAGCGTCCGGGCTTGTATCCGCGTATCTTGGCTTCGGGCAGGTTGACGAACAGCGAGCGTATGTCGCTGAATACTCCGGTGTAAGTCGCAGGGTTGGAGCGTGGTGTGCGCCCGAGCGGACTTTGGTCAACGTTTACTACTTTGTCGATATATTCCAAGCCTTCAATCGAGTCATACGGCATTGGCTCTTTCAGCGAACGGTAGAAGTGGTGGCTTAATATGGGCTGGAGGGTCTCGTTTATCAAGGTGGATTTGCCCGACCCACTGACGCCTGTAACTACAATCAACTTGCCGAGGGGGAACTCTACGTCAACGTGTTTCAGGTTGTTGCCCCGTGCCCCGCGCAGAGTGATGCTCTTGCCGTTGCCTTGGCGCCGCTTCTTGGGCACTTCGATCCTCATTTCGCCGTTGAGGTATTGTGCGGTGACGGTGTGCGTCCTGAGCATGTCTTGCGGCGTGCCCTGGAACACCACTTCGCCGCCCTTGCGTCCGGCCTTGGGGCCTATGTCCACTATGTAGTCGGCGTTGAGCATCATGTCCTTGTCGTGCTCTACCACGATGACGGTGTTGCCCAGGTCGCGCAGCTCCTTGAGCGACTTGATGAGGCGGTCGTTGTCTCGCTGGTGCAGGCCGATACTCGGCTCGTCGAGGATGTAGAGCACGTTGACCAGCTGGGAGCCTATCTGCGTGGCTAGGCGGATGCGCTGGCTCTCGCCGCCAGAGAGCGTGGCCGACTGCCGGTTGAGCGAGAGGTAGTCGAGTCCTACTTCAAGCATGAAGTCGATGCGTGTCACAATCTCCTTTATTATCTCGTCGGCAATGCGCCGCTGCCGGTCGGTCAGATGTGTCTGCGCCTCGGCCAGCCATGATTTCAGCTCGGCTATGTCCATCGAGGCCACTTCGGATATGTTCTTGTCCCAGATGCGGTATGACAGGGATTCGCGGTTGAGCCTTTGGCCGTGGCACTCGGGGCATTGGCACACGCTCAGGAACTGGTCGGCCCACTTCTGCCCGTTTGCGCTGTCGTCGTTGTCCATGACGCTCTGCAGGTATTTAACCACGCCGTCGAACTCGACGAAGTAGTCGCTCGACGTGTGCACCAGCTCCTTCCTTATGCGCACGTTCTCCATCGAGCCGTAGAGTATCTCGCCCATCGCCTCCTCGGGGATGTCTTTCACTGGCGTGTCCAGCGTGCATCCGTGCCTGTCGAGCAGGGCTTCTATCTGCCAGAATATCATCTGGTTCTTGTATTTGCCCAAGGGCACAATCGCCCCCTTGCGGATGGAGAGCGACGTGTCGGGAATCACCTTCACAAGGTCGATCCGGTTGACATATCCAAGTCCTTTGCAGCACGGACACGCCCCCTCGGGCGAGTTGAACGAGAACTTGTTGGGCGCCGGGTCGCCGTAAGACACGCCCGTCGTCGGGCACATCAGCCTCTTGCTGTAATACTTCGCCTCTCCCGAGTCCTTTTCCATTATCATCAGCAGGCCGTCGCCCTGCTTCATGGCGGCGGCCACGCTTTTTCTCAGGCGTTCGTCATCTTTGTCCTGCACGTGCAGCTTGTCTATCACAACCTCTATGTTGTGGTTCTTGTAGCGGTCGGTCTTCATTCCGCGCGTTATCTCCTCCACCACGCCGTCAACACGCACGTGCAGGTATCCCTTACGGCGCATGCTCTCGAACAGTTCTCGGTAGTGCCCCTTGCGGTTGCGCACCAGCGGGGCCAGCATGAATATGGGCTTGCCGCTGTAGCGCGCGTGTATCATGCGCAGCACGTCCTCCTCAGTGTATTTCACCATCTCCTCGCCCGTGGCGTAGCTGTAGGCCGTGCCGGCCCGGGCGTAGAGCAGGCGGAGGTAGTCGTATATCTCGGTGGTGGTGCCCACGGTTGAGCGCGGATTCCTGTTGGTGGTCTTCTGTTCGATGCTTATCACGGGGCTCAGGCCCGTTATCTTGTCGACGTCGGGACGCTCCATTCCGCCGAGGAAGTTGCGCGCGTAAGCCGAGAACGTCTCTATGTAGCGCCGCTGCCCCTCGGCGTAAATCGTGTCGAAGGCCAGCGACGACTTGCCCGAGCCGCTCAGCCCCGTTATCACGGTGAGGCTGCCGCGCGGTATGTCCACGTCGATGTTCTTCAGGTTGTGCACGCGTGCGCCCAGCACGCTTATCTTGTTTTCCGACATATTTCTTGATTTTTCCCCTTTTCCCTTTTCATTTTTCATTCTCCGTGTATCCGCGCAGCAGGTTCACGTCGCGCCTGATGTTGTACGTTTTGCCGTCGGCCCCCTTGGCTCTTACCTGCACGAAGTACACGCCCTGAGCCACGTCGTGTCCGCCAGACGTTCCGTCCCATCCGCCGGCAGGATCGTCCCATTCATACAGCTTATGCCCCCATCGGTTGAAAATTGCGGCGTGAAACTCCACAATCGACCTGTATCCGCTCTTCGCGCGGTACACGTCGTTCAGGCCGTCGCCGTTTGGCGAGAAGGCGTTGGGCATCTCCAGGCGGCTCTCGCTCACGGTGGCGCGCAGTGGGCCGCGCTCCGCCCAGTAGGCGGCGGTGTAGGCGATGGTGTCGCCACGGTTGACGAAGGTGGCGTAAAGCTCTATGAGATGCGTTCCGGCCCGGGTGAACGTGTAGCCGGTGTTCTCCTCATGCCTTACGAGGTAAGGCTCGGCCTCGCCCTCCAGCGTGAAGCGCCATTCGTAGGCCGCCTCGTATCCGGCCGTGCCGTCGGCGCGTGCCTCGAAGCGCGCCGCCAGCGGCGCGTCGCCCGAGAAGTCGTCGCTCTCCTGCCCGCCGTTTTCAGTAGTATAAACGGCCATGGGATTGATTGTCGGCAATCCGTCTTGCCCCCCTGCGGCGGCTCTGCCGCCGGTCAGGCACGACGAGGCTGCCACGGCCAATAACAGTGCTGTTCTCATTCTGCAGAAAAATTATT
This sequence comes from uncultured Prevotella sp., assembly GCA_944320195.1. GTDB lineage: Bacteria > Bacteroidota > Bacteroidia > Bacteroidales > Bacteroidaceae > Prevotella. Next base: position 29,911 of record CALUGP010000015.1, read on the forward strand.
CTGCAAAATTAATGATTTAAGGCAAAAGAGAAAAGTGAAAAGTGAAAAATCCATATCCGTTCATGTGGATTTTTCACTTTCCATTTTTGTTGTCACCATTTGACCGGTTTGTCCATAATGATGCCGTCGGCAGCGTCTTCATCGGTAAACGTGCCGGCCTTGTATTGCACGCATAGCATCACGAGTGGGCACGTGCCGTTGTTGCGCACTGACCGTTCACCGGCCGGTGCCACCCTTACTACCGTACCTTCGGTTACGGGAAACACTTTGCCGTCAACTTGAAACTCTCCTTCGCCCGAAAGGAAGAAATACAGCTCTTCGTGTTTCTTATGCATGTGCAGGAAACCGGTCTCCGTGCCGGGCATGAATGATTGGAACGAGAACTCGCCGCCAGTCGCGCCAATGGCCGGGCCGCAGAACACCTTGCCTTGCATCTTGGCGTCAGATCCCAATTCCATCACATAGTCGTACAGTCCGTTGAACTTTCCCACATTGATCGCGCTGAAGTTTTGTGCCGAAGCAACATTTTCAATCTTTTTCATTGTAATGTCCTTTTGTTTGTTGTTGAATGACGGTGCAAAAGTAAAGCTTTTTGTCGTGCCTTGCAATAAGGCACCTTTTGGTCAGATAGTAACCGGGATGATACCAATGCCTGATACCGCGCCATTGCCACCATGTGGATTAACAAAGTTTAATTGTTTTGGCAATGTCGGGATTTTCGGTTACCTTTGTGGACTGATAGCATTAAAGATGTTTATGGACAAAGAACGTTTTGACGAATACATGTTTCCCGACTGCCCTATACGCCACGTCCTGTCGCGCATCAGTGGCAAGTGGCCCCTGCTGGTAATTTATACTATGCACATGCGCCCGTCGCCGACGCGCTTTAACATCCTGCGCCGCGCCATACCCGACATATCGCAGAAGATGCTGGCTAACACTCTGCGCATGCTGGTAGAGGACGGTCTGGTGAGCCGCAAGGCCTACGCCGAGGTGCCTCCACGTGTGGAATACGCGCTGACAGCTCGTGCGTTGTCTCTGCTGCCCCATTTGGATGCGCTTATACAATGGGCTGAAGACAACATGGCGGCCATATTGGAAAACAGGAATGGAGAAGTGGGCGAGTAGGTGAAGAGGCCTTCGGCTTATGTCAAGTTCGGCCATTTCGGATATTCATTACGCTGTCGAACCTGACGAAATAGTCGTTCGAGTGTGCGCCATCTCTTTCCTTATGCGCACGTTCTCCATCGAGCCGTAGACCCAGCCCCTTGCAGCGCGGATATGCTCCCCCTGGCGAGTTGAACGAGAGCTTGTTTTGTACCGGGTCGCCGTATACGTATTGGTTAAGCTCCTTGTGCACGAATGCGGGGGAAAATAATGCGGCACGGTTGGCAATGTTGTCGCGCTTGAGCGACGTGTGGCTGCCAAAGGCTATGTAGGTTCCGTTTTTGAAGTCGCGCGCATAGTCTATCATGAGAGAGCCCGAGTGGCGGCGGCTCTTGAACAGCGTTTCTCTGCCTGTCGTGTTGCCGCCGTATTGTTCGGTGCGCGTTTCAGAATAATTGTCGCGGTTGAAGTTGTAAGCCAGGCGCACCTCAAGGGTGTTGCTGCTGGAAAACGAGTGCTTGTAATAGAGGCTTGTCGTGGCAATCAGGCTCTTGTCGTTTCCGTTGCTGCTGAATGCGTATGCTTCGTCCTCAGCTTGCGTGAACAGGCCTGTGCCTTCGCCGTGCGTCTTGTCTCGGGAGATGTCGGCATAGCCGTGCGCGGCGAAATAGTCTTTGGGCGTCATGCTCCACTTGAAAAGCAGTTCGCCCAGCCAGCTGTGCTTGTCGGTGCGTGCGGCTTGTGTGAAGTTTTGCATGTATGTGGTGTTTTGCCGTGCCACGTCGGCCTCAGTGTCGTCATGGTATGTGTAGTCATACACCGTGCGTCCGTACAGGCTGTATTTGCGGTTGCCTATTTCAAAATAGAACACTCCGAAACCATGGTCGGTCGGCAGGTCGTGGCGTGTGGCCGCTTCCAGCCATACGTAAGGTGTGCTTTTCCGTTTTAGCTTGATGTTCACTATTCCGCCTATGCCCTCTTGCAGATAGCGTGCAGATACGGCGTTGATTACTTCAATCGATTCTATGTCGGCCGGATTGATTGGTGCAATCCCTGAATTTATGCGGTTGCCGTCTATCAGTATCAGCGGCGTTTTGCCATCAAGCATCTTTACCGACGAGCTTGACGGGTCAGATATCAGCAATGGTATTTCCTGTAGTGCTTGGAACGGGTTGTGCAGCTTTTTGGCTTTCTCCGACAGGTAAAACCTTTGCCCGTTGGCCGTGCGGCCGATTATGTGGCTGCGGTCTGCCGTCACTGTGACGTCTTGCAGTGTGATGTCCTTCACTTCGCGGCTTAACGCATAGGTTATGTTTTTCGTCTTCTCATTTATAGTGAGCGTGTCGGTGAAGTCTTTGAAGAACAGCGCATTTATGCTTACGGTATATTCTCCGTATGGCAAGCCGCTGATGCTGAAGCTTCCGTCTTTGCCAGATGTGGCAAAGCCAACGGGAGAGTCTCCTCTAGTCTGGCTTACATATCCGTCTTTTACGGGTTTGCTGGAGTCTGCGTCAACCAGTGTTCCTGTCAGGCTTGCTCCGTCAGTCTTCGTCTGGGCTATGACGTTTTGCGTGGAAAGTGTCAACGCCGTGAATGCCAATATGCATATGGAATGTTTCATCATCGCAGATGTTTGGTTCCCATTGTTGTATGGATATATTGGATTGATACCTCTTTGCTGTATTAGTATAAGTCACTTAGTCTTTTAAACCAAATTCGTCATTTAGTTCTTTTTGCAACAGCTGAACTTTGAAAAGATACATAAGATACTCTTTTTCATTCAAATTGAATGCATCGAAAGTGCATATTTTTTCATTGGCATGAGCCATTATCTGCTTGTTGCAGATGCCCAAACAGGATGGAAACCATTTGCATTCTTTGCAATATGTAGGTTGCATGTCCTCATACCATTTTCTTGTCTTATCGTTATTCCATGTTATTTCTCCATTGCTTAAATTGAGTGTGCCAAGAGCATTTTCATCATTGAATGATGATATTGTGGTGCATTTGAATATTTTTCCGTCATAATTGAATAAGACTTGACTTTCGCGTTCGGCAAAGCATACGCACCCCTTGGGCATAATATAATAATCTACAATAAATTTATTGTCCAATAATTTTTGTATAGCCTCAATAAGTAGATTTTTATTGACTTTGTCCGTATCCATTTGCCAGACTTTTTTCAGTATGACATAGGTTTTTGAGCGGTCAAGAAAGTTAATGTCGTCGATTATCTTGTCAATGTATTCAAGAGTATTGTTGTCAAAATTTATTCTGACAGCAATCCATCTGTTTTCAATATTCTCATTTATTAGCCTTAATGCTTCTACGGTTTTTGAATAAGCGTCAATTTTGGCGCCATTGTTTACTTTTATACGGTTATGGTTCTCTTTCCAACCGTCTAAAGTTATTTGAAAATGACATCTGAACTGTTTTAGGTATTCGATGCGTTTTGAAGAAACCAGCGTTGCGTTTGTCGTAAAATCTGCTATCAATTCAATGTCGTTATTTTCGCAGAATGCCTTTGAATAGTCAAGTAACTCTTTTACACCTTTATAACATAAGAATGGTTCACCTCCAAAAAATGACATTTTCAGTGTCTTGAATGGATGAGTCTTGTATTTGAGGGCGATGTTCTTTTTGATGGCTTCGCAAACTTCGGGCTGTAAATGGCTGCCTTTTATTTTATATTCATAACAATACCAGCAATTCAGGTTTCAGTCTAATGTTGTGTTTATGACAACATTATACATTTTGTCATCGAATATCAAATCATGTTTTTTCTTCAGGACTATGTCTGTTTCGTTTCCTTTGACAAACAGCATTTCCTCTTTTCCCAACACATCCATTACATCTAATGGGAGTGCCATAAAGCCTTTTTTCTCCATATTAATAATATTGCCTCCATTTACGCAAGGTGGCCATCAAGCGGCTTTTCGTTTTTCCGTGGTAAAGCTCGGCGGTTTAGGAGTCGCAGATATTAATTACACATATTTTAACTGAAGTCCTTGTGTGCTGAACAATCGTTTGTCAACGTAGGATATATTCAAAAATCATATTGTTGTCAAGATGCGTGACTTTTAAATTTAAAAAATAGTAAATGTATTGTCATATATTCTTACTCTTTTGCAGCAAATATATATAATTCCTTACTTTTTTAATTTAGGAATAAGGCTTTTAACTTTTACACATTTTACACAAAACCCGTGTAATTTACATGTTCACAAGTGTTTATGACGATTTTACACATTTTACACGTTTATAAAATTTAAGCATTGAACTTTCTTCGCATGAGGTATGGAACTTATTTATGTGTTGTTGCTTTTGTACATCCTCATTGAGAGTATCGTTCTTTTATTATCAACATAATCGCGTTTGGGCAGATATTTGTATGGTTTTATAAATCTCAATAATATTTGCCAGTAATGGTAGAATTGTTAGTCTTTTGCAGTGTGATGTCCTTCACTTCACGGCTTAACGCATAGGTTACGTCTTTTGCCTTTCTGCTTATTGTGAGCGTGTCGGTGAAGTCTTTGAAGAACAGCGCATTTACGCTTACGGTATATTCTCCGTATGGCAAGCCGCTAATGCTGAAGCTTCCGTCTTTGCCAGATGTGGCAAAGCCAACGGGAGAGTCTCCTCTAGTCTGGCTTACATATCCATCTTTTACGGGTTTGCTGGAGTCTGCGTCAACCTGTGTTCCTGTCAGGCTTGCTCCGCCAGTCTTCGTCTGGGCTATGACGTTTTGCGTGGAAAGTTTGAAACATAAGTATGTTGTTTTATATGGAATCTGTCACTTCTTTCGCCTTAAGTCACGTGTTGTGAGCTGCAAATGTTCATTAAACAAAAACTCTTGTTCACAATTTCCATTTTGTGGTAAGTGTGTAGAATGTTATTTTAAGAATCTGGATGTGTCTATTTTCTTATATTTCTTTTCCTTGTAATTGCCGAACGCATAACTGAATGATACCCCGAAATGGCGGAAACAAGACAAGTCCATATCAATATATTGCCCTTTGAAGTTTATGTATGGACTGATTTGTGACGTTTTGAAAATGTCATTGCAGAATATTTTAAGTATGGCACGTTTTTGTTTGAGAAATTTTATCTGCAAGGCGGCATCCACGTTTCCTGATGCAGGCAGATCGTAATCTGCCTGGATTGATTTTGTACGTATCATGCCGTTTAGTGACAGCGTAATTTCAGGCTTTCGAGATATGTGAAAGTTGTTATGCAATGAGAAAATTCCATGTATGACATTGCGGTCAAACGGTATGTCGTAGAAGTCTGAGTCTTTCTGGCGCAGCCATACGCCTAGCACTGTAAGGTTGCCTTCATACCACTTGCCAGACTTTAATGGTAACGAGGCCATAATTCCGGCTTGCTGGTGCATGTCGAAATTGAGTACTCGTATGTTTTCTATTAGTTCGTTCGGGTTTTGGTACAGCGTTTGCATGAAGGGTGAGTTTACATATATGAACCATCCTCTGAGAACATATTTGTTTTTTATTATATATGTAAGTTGTGTGGAATACTCATGCATGGGTTTAAGTTCCGGATTGCCTGTTATTACGCCATAACCACCGTTGTTGTATCTTGTAAAGTTTTGAACGGCCCAGTATTCAGGATATGTGCTGTAGCTGCTGAAGCTGAATTGCAGGATATGGCCTGCGCCGGCATGAGAGTGGCGTTTATTGCCGGCAGGAAATTCCATTTGTTCCAAAACGTGTTGTTGTAGTATTCTGCAGCAATCGAGGCATTAATGATGATTTTGTTGTTGAAATTTTTGTTGAGTCCTGTAAAAATGTTGATAATGTTCTCACGTTTGTGTCCATTTGTGTTTTCGGGTAATGTGGCAGATTCGTTGTCAACCTTAAAGTATGCCTGGTAGCTGTTGTCTTTGCTGGTTTTGTAATTTATTCCATAGTTTAGTCCCCATCCGTTTTTCAATGCATGTTCTTGTTTTATATACATGTTCCAGATGTCAAGACGCTGACGGCTGTCTGACGTATAGTTAAGTGTGTGGCTCCCCATTATGCTGTTTTGATATTGCGTTTGCGGAGCGTCATAATAGGTGTATTCAACGCCGATTTTTGTATCTGAAGGCAATTTGTAGTCAAGTGATATGTCGTGTGTCCAAGGCTCTGAGTTTAATTTGTAGTTAGAGGATATTGAGCCGTTGGTGTTTTGTCTTTTATGAGAGGTTGCATAAGCTCCATAGTATGTAAGGTTGACATTGTGCCTTTTTGTAAAATTATATCCTAATGACAGCCTGATTTGATGGTTGTGTCCACGGGTATGTTCGCGTTGGTATGTGGCTATGTTGTATGTATTCCCGTCATTAAGACTGTGGTGTGAGTCAGAGTTTATCGTGTTGAATGAGTTTCCGTGATTGTGTGAATAAATGAAGTCTACACTTAATTTCTTGCCAGTGTAAACCATGCTTGCACGTTCTTGGAATGCCGCGTCATGGCTTTGGTCATACATTCCGTATATTTCGCCGGTTATTTTTTGCTGTTCCGCTGTTTCGTGCGTGAAGTTTATGTTGATGCATGCTCCGCGTACATTGTATTGTGCCGGAGCGTTATACATCACTTCCACGTTTTCCAATCTGTTTGTTTGTATGCTTCTGAGGGCTTGTGCCAGTTGCTCTTGTGTAAGATTTGTCTTGTTTCCGTCAACTATCACAGTAACGTCTTGGCCACCAAGTGTCAACTTGCCGCCTATTTCAATAACGCCTGGCAGCTCTTTTAAGGCTTCGTATATGTTGTCTACAGGCTTGTTGCGCGTTATTCTTTTTATGTCGTAAATCAATGCGTTGCCATTTACTTTCACCATCGGGCGTTCACCGCTTACCATTACTTCCGGCAAGTTGTGCATAATGCTGTCTATTGCAATGCTGTCTTTGTTTGCTGTTTGTGCTGATACGCTGAGAGATAGTGCTTGTATAAATAAAAGTGCGATAATTGATTTATTTACCATCTTATTATATGAATAAGTAAAATAAAATTAGAAAAGATGGGAATGTTTAAAAAACACTCTCGTCCTTTTTGCTAGAAAGCCTCCGTCCTCGTCATTGCCGAAAGCAGTTTCCCGGACACCCCCTCCGACAAGAAGCGGAGTACACCTAAAGTTGTTGGGCATATAAAGATGGAAGTTCTTTCATCAGCAAGGCGCAGTGTACATGCCGGTAGCCCGTTCATTATATATAATGTGTGGCTTAATTGGTAAATCGTCGGCATGTATGGCATTGTCCTGTTTGTACCTTTTGTCTCACCATTGCCGACTTTGCCGATTTGAAACTGTAGTTGGTCACCTTCAACTGAACCTGTAACTTCTTGCGCTTTTATATCTGTACTAAAAGTTGCAAGAGCCATTAAAATAAAGATTAAAGCTTTCATACGTTTTTTGTTTTCTGCAAAAGTATGCAATTCGTAGAAAGGCGGAAAATATTTTAACGGCTGTTTGTATACAAAAATTTACAAAATCGTAAAGTTCTTGTTTTCAGGATGTTACGTGACGAATTTTCATTCAATGATGTTCTTTACGTACTCGTCAAAATCTTTGGGCGAGCCTTCACGGCCGAGCACTTTCGGCATCATGCGGCGGCGCATGGCCGAGATGTTCTGTTGTGAGCATCCCATGAGGTTGCTCATCTCGAGGGTTTTAAGTCCAAGGCGGACAAGCAGGCACAGGTCGTATTCGTCGGGGCGCAGAGTGTGGCGGCTGTTCAGGGTGGAGTAGAATTGAGGTATCTCCGCATTTACCATCATGCGCAGCTCGTGCCAGTCGTCTTTTGTGGGATGTTGTGACGGGGTGGCGCCCATCTGCCTGAAGCGTTTGGTGATTGGCGCGTTGCGCAGTCTTTCCTCCACGGTGGCGGCATCGGTCTGTTTTTTCCTTGATGTCAGCTCGTCTATGGTCTTGCGGTATTCTTCCGCCAGTGTGTTGCGTTCTTCTTCGGTTTGTGCAAGGAGCGCTTGCAGAGTGGTTTGTGCCTGTGTGAGCCTTTCGTTGTCCTGTGCGTATTGCCGCTGTTTACGCTCAGCCTCGGCGTGTCTCCTCTTTATTATTAATATGAATGTGAATACGGCGAGTACCAGCCCCAGTGCTGCCGCCAAAGCCGTGATTGTGGCGTGTTGCGCTTTCTGTTCTTTACGGCTGATTTCGCTTTGCAGTCTGTTATGCTCGTATTGGGTCTGTTGTATTGAGCAGCCCGACTTCATCAGGTGCGTGCACAGGCTGTCGTCCAACTCATAGCTTAGCAGCGCGTATTTTGCAGTTGAGTCTGCGTTGCCCAGTTTGTCGTAAAGCAGCGACAGGCCACGGGCCGTGGCTATCCTTATGTTGAGTGTCTGCTTGGGGGCTTGTTGCAGTTTGCACAGGCAGGCGTAGGCCGAGTCGGCTTTGTTTACGCCGAGATAGAAAACGGCCTTGTTATAGTAGTATATCTCGCGCCCTTTCTCGATGTTGCCGTCTTTGTCGAAGTATCCTGATTCAGCTTCGTAACGTTCAATGCATCTTCGGGCGTTTGGGAAGTCTTTTATGCATGAGTATGTGTTTACCAATGCCCCTAAAGACGTTGCCGATGCTTTATTGTATCCATGTTTTTTGAGAAGTTTTGATGTGTTTTCATCAATTTCAATTTCTTTGTCTGTTTCATTTAGTAAGTTGTAGGCTTCAGAACTGAATCCGTATGACATTAGTGCCGTCAACGTGTCTTTGGCCGCCATGGCGTATTTGTAGCTTAGCCGGCATGATTTCAATACATTATGTGGCATCCACAGGCGGCTGAACAGCTCGGCGCTCTGTCCGTATATGCGGCTCAGCGTGGCGTAGTCGCAGTCTGCGGCGGCAGTGTCGGCCGCCATGGCAGCTTCCTCGTAGCACTGTAGAGCCATGGGCAGGCTGTCCATGTCGCGGTATGCGCAGCCCAGCAGGTAATGCGCCTGCATGCGCTCGTTGGCCGAGCCGTGGCGGTCGTAATATTTTGTTACGGCCTTCATCGTGCTGTCTTCAGTGAACGGCACGTATGCCTTGTTCATGGCCTTGGCCTTCACCAGTTGGTATCGGCAGCGTATGTGTATGGGCGCGTTGGCGAAGAGGCTTTCGGCTGATGTAAGGACACGTAGCGCGCTGTCAGGATTTGTGTCGGCAATGCTGTCTGCCAGTCTTGTCAAGGACCGTTGGCGGCTGTAGTCAGAGCATGCCGTCAGGGCCAGGGTAATGGTGAATATGGCGTAAAACAGTCTTTTCATATTGCAAAGGTAATAAAATATGCCAGAAGCGATTGCCTTGAAATGAATAATTCCATGGTAAATGTAATCTGTCATGATAGTTTTGTTCAGGAAATGGCTCTTTTGCTTTCATTCTGATTTTCATTGACGCTGTAGAAGGCCGTTGTCTTGAATTTTATCGCCCTCGGGCGGAAATATTGCAAGAAAAAGTGTGCAAACGTATGAGCCTGAGATACAGAATGTTATGCTGATGCGAGGCGAAACTGTGCAATGGCAACGGCTTGCGCTTGGGGCAAAAACGGCCTTTGTAGGCGGTAAAGGCCGTCATTACGGTGTGCAAAGACGGCCTTTGACATGTTTAAAGATGGCCTTTGAGGGTGTAATATGCCGTCTTTTGCATGCCAAAAGGCCGTTAATTGGAACTTTGTCGGCCGCTTTCATCCATGGAAAGTGCCGTGTTCTTGCCTTTTCCTCGTCTGGTTATGCTGAAAACGCGGACATTTTCAGTCTGACGTTTTGCTATGTGAAAGGTACGCGGCGGTTGCATAATGACATTTGGTGGGCATGCGTTTCTGTAGCATATAAAAATCCAGTTTCGCTCGCTTTTATTTTGCATTTCGCCCGACATGCACTATCTTTGCATGCTGTAAGCAAACATACCGCAACATGATGATACATTTGTCAAGAAGCATATTGCTGGCGTGCGCCCTCCTCCTGGCCACGGCCAGGGGCGCGGCCCAGACGGGGCAGTGGCGCGAGATGCACAAGGTGGAGGCCAAGGAGACGCTCTACGGCATAGCGCGCAGGTACGGGCTGACCGTGGACGAGCTGGCCAAGGCCAACCCGGACATGCGGCAGCCGGGCTACAAGCTTAGGAAGGGCGACTACATCTTCATTCCCTACGCCGAGGGGCAGGCCCCGGCCGCAAAGCCCGCGGGCGCCGCCCCCAAGGCCGCGCAGGCCGCTCCGGCGGACGCGCTGAAGGTGGGCGTGCTGCTGCCCCTGCACAACGCCGACGGCGACGGGCGGCGCATGGCCGAGTATTACCGCGGACTGCTCATGGCCTGTGAGGACCTGAAGAGGCAGGGACGCTCGGTGGCCGTGAGCGCGTGGAACGTGCCCATCGACGCCGACATCTACCGCACGCTGGTGAAGAAGGGCGTGGCCGACTGCGACGTTATCTTCGGCCCGCTGTACTCGAAGCAGGCCGGGCCGCTGTCGTTCTTCGCCAAGGACAACGGCATAAGGCTGGTCATTCCGTTCTCCATCACGGGCGGCGACGTTGACACAAACCCTAACGTGTTCCAGGTGTACCAGTCGCCCGGGGACTTCTACGGCCGGGCGGCCGACCACTTCGCCTACCGCTTCAGGGACTACAACGTGGTGGTGGTGGACTGCAACGACAAGACGAGCGACAAGGGCGTGTTCACCTTCGGCCTGCGCCGCAGGCTGAAGGAGCGCGGAGTGGCCTGCAGCGTGACGAACATAAGCCAGGGCAGCGGCGGCTTCGCCAGGGCGTTCAGCGCGGTGAAGCCCAACATAGTGGTGCTCAACACGGCGCGCTCGCCCGAGCTGGGCACCGTGCTCGACATGCTCGACGCACTCACGGGCACGCACCCCGAGCTGAAGGTGTCGCTCTTCGGCTACACCGAGTGGCTGATGTATGCCAACCACTTCCTTGACCGCTTCTGCCGGTATGACACTTACGTGCCCACGCACTTCTATTACAACGCGTATTCCACGAGGACGGCCGACTTCGAGCGCAGGTACAGGGCCGAGTTCAAGAACGCGATGATGGACTATCTGCCGCGCTTCGCCATGACGGGCTACGACCACGGCATGTTCTTCATAGGCGGCATGCTGGAGAAGAGCAAGGCCTTCGACGGCTCCGCCGAGCGCAAGGACGCGTTGCAGACTCCGCTGCGCTTCGTCAAGACGCGCGGCGGCGGATACCGCAACGAGTGCCTCATGTTCGTGCACTACAACCGCGACAAGTCCATATCGATAATAAAATTCTGACATCTCCAAACGGCAGCGTATGCGCAAGATTCTGTTTATGATGATGTTGCTCGCCGCGACGGGGGCCTCGGCGCAGGTGGGCAAGTACCGCAACGACCTGAGCATAGGCGTGAACGGCGGCTACGTGCTGAGCAGCGTGGGCTTCACCCCGAAGGTGAACCAGGGCCTCCACGGCGGCATGACGGGCGGATTCTCCTTCCGCTACGTCTGCGAGAAATACTTTAACACGATATGCGCGGTGCAGGCCGAGGTGAACTACGCGCAGATAGGGTGGAAGGAGAGCATCCTCGACGCGAACGACGCGCCCGTAGTGAACCAGGTGACGGGCCTGCCCGAGGAGTACAGCCGCACGATGAACTACGTGCAGATACCGGTGTTCGCCCACCTGGGGTGGGGCAGGGAGGAGAAGGGATTCCAGTTCTTCTTCCAGGCCGGGCCGCAGATAGGCTTCTGCCTGGGCGAGACGACGAAGACCAACTTTAACGTGGAGGACGCCAACTTCGCCGACCGCGTAAGCTCGGTGGTGGCGCAGGACACGATGGCCGTCGAGAACAAGTTCGACTACGGCATCGCCGCCGGACTGGGACTGGAGTACTCCCACCCCAAGGTGGGCCACTTCCAGCTGGAGGCGCGCTACTATTACGGCCTGGGCAACATCTACGGCGACACGAAGCGCGACTACTTCGGCAAGTCCAACTTCGGCAACATCGTAGTGAAGCTGACCTACCTCTTCGACGTCATACGCACCAAGAACCGCGAGAACGGGCGCTGAGCCGCGCCGCATCGGGGTCAGGCTTGACTTATTAACAACTTAAAATAATACTATCATGTTTGAAGGACAACCTAAAGGTTTGTACGCGCTGGCCCTGGCCAATACGGGCGAGCGCTTCGGTTATTACACCATGCTGGCGATATTCACATTGTTCCTGCAGGCCAAGTTCGGCTTCACGGCGACGGTGACGTCAAACATCTTCGCCGGTTTCCTGGCGCTGGTCTATTTCCTCCCGGTCGTGGGCGGAGTATTGGCTGACAAGTTCGGTTTCGGCAAAATGGTGACACTCGGCATCGTGGTGATGTTTATCGGATATATTTGCCTGGCCATACCGGCCGGCAACAACGCCCTGGGCATTGCGGCCATGGTGGGCTCCCTGTTCCTGATAGCCCTCGGGACGGGTCTGTTCAAGGGAAACCTGCAGGTAATGGTGGGCAACCTTTACGACGACCCGAAGTACGCGGCAAAGCGCGACACGGCGTTCTCGATATTCTACATGGCCATAAACATAGGCGCGCTCTTCGCTCCCACGGCCGCCGAGGAGATAACCGACTGGTACATGAAGAGCCACAACTTCATATACAACGGCGACATTCCGGCGTTGGCCCACCAGTATCTTGACGGGACGCTCTCGGGCGAGGCGATGTCAAAGTTTGTCTCTTTAGCGTCGTCCCAGGGCGCCGGCGCCGACGCGGCGTCGCTCACAAGTTTTGCCAACGACTATATAAATGTGCTTTCAGAGTCGTATCACATGGGCTTTGCCGTGGCATGTGTGTCCCTGATTGTTTCCATGCTGATATACGTATTGGGCAGAAAGACATTTAAACATGCCGACGTAAACAACAACGCCAAGCAGGATGCCGGCAAAGACGAGCAGGCTGTACACGTGCAGGAACTTACCCCGGCGGAGACAAAGTCGCGCGTCATAGCGCTTTGCCTGGTGTTCGCCGTTGTGATATTCTTCTGGATGGCGTTCCATCAGAACGGCCTTACGCTTACGTTCTTCGCCCGTGACTATACGGCGGCTACCGCTACCGGGCTTACACGTATCGGCTTCGACGTATGGAATCTTGTGCTTATTGCAATCATGGTTTACGGCCTTTTCGCCATATTCCAGGCAAAGAAGTCAAAAGGCAGGATTATCTCCATTGTCGTTACTTTGGCTGCATTGGTGTTGCTGTATAACAATTACAATGGCATGGACGAGGTGATCAACATCCTTCCGCAGAAGTTCCAGCAGTTCAACCCGTTCTTCGTCGTTGCGCTGACACCGGTCTCGATGGCTGTATTCAGCTATCTGGCGAACAAGGGCAAGGAGCCTTCAGCTCCGCGCAAGATAGGCATCGGCATGTTCATCGCCGCCGTGGGCTTCATGATAATGGTATGGGGCTCGATAGGATTGCCTGTGCCTGACGATCTCGCTTCCACCACAACGGATTACAGGGTTACGCCAAACCTGCTTATCGGGACGTATCTTGTGCTTACGTTTGCAGAGCTGTTCCTCTCGCCGATGGGCATCTCGTTCGTGTCGAAGGTGGCTCCTCCCAAGTACAAGGGCCTCATGATGGGCGGCTGGTTCGCAGCGACGGCAGTCGGTAATTATCTCGTTTCCATCATCGGAATGCTTTGGGGCGGTCTGCCTTTGTGGATACTTTGGGGCATACTCGTCGCACTTTGCATAATCTCGGCAGTGTTCATCTTCTCCATAATGAAGAAGCTGGAGACGGTTTGTTGACGATGTTTTCAATGAAATGCCGTGGGGTCTTAAGCGCTTTTAAGGCCCCACGATTTTTATGCCATGGCATTGTGTCCACGGCCGCAGGCCCGGACTTGTTGCGAAAGGCCGTCTTTCGGCTTGCAAAAGATGCTCTTTTATACGGCGAAAGGCCGTCTTTCAGAATACGAAAGACGGCCTTTTGTAATTTGTACGGTTTAACGCCTTGAAATGAATTGCATGGTGTGTTCCGCCTGGCAGGTTAAAGGCAGGGCACAAAGAAGGAACAAGACGGTTGTTATATGTCGCTTATGCTTATGTAGCCGCGTGTGACTGCGTAAATTGTCAGTGCCGAGACACTCTTCAGCCCGAGTTTTTCCATGATGTTGTGGCGGTGTGTTACAACCGTGGCCAGCGATATGTTGAGGCGGTCGGCAATTTCTTTGTTGATGTGCCCCTTCACAATCAGCGTCATCACCTCTATCTCGCGCGTAGAGAGTTGTCTCTCTTGTGTGCCGCTGCTTATTTTAGGCAGGTGCCGCCCTGAGGCGTGAGCGCTCTGTTCCAAAGTCAGAAGCGACTTTACAAGCTGCTTTTCAGGCACAGATGTGTACAGGCAGTGGAATCCCGTGAAAGGAGGGTTGTCGGGGGCGGAAGTGCATAGTATGATAGTCTTGCGTTGCCGTTCGGTAAAGAAATGCACATCGTTGACAACGGCGCTTGTCGCGGCGAAGTAATGGATGTAGCCGTCGGCAAGCCCGTCCGGCATATCCTTCACGCTGCGGTATGTGTCGACATCAATAGTGGGCATGACCTCCTGCAGCATCTGCTTCAGGCCGATTGCCGCCAGGGTGTCCGGATGTATGATCGCGATTTTGGGGAACATAGACAAATAAAGTTAAGAATTAAGGAATTAAGAGTTAAAAATTAAGAAAACCACCCCTGCCGATGTTTCTCGGAAATACACATTTTCTTAATTCCTAACTCTTAATGGTTCAAGACATGAATCCAAGCAAGGCTCCTGCTGCGACGGCCGAGCCGATGACACCGGCGACGTTTGGTCCCATGGCATGCATCAGTAGGAAGTTGTGGCGGTCGTATTCAAGGCCCAGGTTGTTGGATATTCTTGCGCTCATTGGGACTGCGCTTACGCCGGCGTTGCCGATAAGAGGGTTGAGCTTTTTCGACTTCGGCAGAAACAGGTTCATGAACTTCACGAAGAGTACGCCGGATGCTGTCGCGATGGCGAAGGCCATGAAGCCGAGGAAGAATATGTAGATGGTCTTCATCGTGAGGAACTCGCTGGCCTGCGTTGAGCAGCCTACAGTAAGCCCGAGCAGCATCACAACGATGTCGTTGAGCGCGCTTCCGGCCGTCTTGGCGAGGCGTGTGGTCTTGCCGGATTCCTTCAGCAGGTTGCCGAAGAAGAGCATGCCGAGCAGCGGCAGGCCCGAAGGCACGATGAATGTTGTCAGCAGAAGGCCGATGATGGGGAAGAGTATGCGCTCCGTCTGGCTCACCTGGCGTGCCGGTTTCATGCGGATGAGACGCTCCTTCTTGGTCGTGAGTAGTCGCATCAGCGGCGGCTGGATAATAGGTACGAGTGCCATGTAAGAGTAGGCGCACACGGCTATGGCGCCCATCAGGTTGGGGCTGAGCTTCGATGAGAGGAAGATGGCCGTCGGCCCGTCGGCTCCGCCGATGATGGCGATGCCTGCCGCCTGGTTCGGCTCGAAGCCAAGTGCAAGGGCTATCATGTACGCTCCGAAGATGCCGAACTGTGCCGCGGCTCCAATAAGGATGAGCTTCGGGTTGCTGATTAGCGCCGAGAAGTCGGTCATTGCGCCTATGCCGAGGAACACCAGAGGCGGATACCACCCTTGGCGCACGCCTTGGTAGAAGATGTTGAGCACTGAGTTGTCCTCGTAGAGTCCTATCTCCAGCCCCACGTCGGCGCGGAACGGTATGTTGCCGAGGATGATGCCCAGTCCGATAGGTACGAGCAGCAACGGCTCAAAGTCTTTCTTTATGGCCAGCCAGATGAAGAACGCGCCGGCGATTATCATGATGATGTTTCCTGTCTCGGCGTTGGCGAAGCCTGTATATGTAAGGAACTCGTTGAAGTTGCTTGAAATGAAATCTGTAAATCCCATAGCTTGTTGTTTTTTACGGTTATTGGGTTTTCATGGTTGTAAGGTTTTACGGTCGCGCCTTCGGGGCTTTATGAGCTTGCTTCATGTCAGGGTTCAGGCCGCAATATGTACCAATACTGTTGCAGCTTCATGGCCGTATAACCTTATGATCTTAAGACCTTATCCAATTGTTATCAATGCGTCGCCTTCCATTACGGTGTCACCTTTGCTTACAAGTATTGCCGTAACCGTGCCGTTGCATTCGGCCTCGATGTTGTTTTGCATCTTCATGGCTTCAAGGATTACAACAGTGTCGCCGTCTTTTACAGTGTCGCCGACCTTGACTTTTATATCCGTGATGGTGCCGGGCAGTGGGGCCGTGACCTTTGTGCCGCCTGCCGGGATGTTGGCCGCAGGCTTTTCGGGCTTGCTTGTAGGAGCGGTTGTTGCCGGTTGTGGCGGTGTTACTACTGGTTTGTGCGGCATTGTGGCCGGATTGATGGGCTGTTTCAGCTCCACTTCGAAAGGTATGCCGTTAACGTTTACCTGTGCTATGTTCCCTTCGACGTTTACTATCTCTACGTCGTAGTCTACGCCTTGTACTTTATATTGATATTTGTTCATTTTTATTTAGATTTGGTTATGGTTGTAATGTATTGGTGTTTTAAGAATCTTGGCCGTTTAATGGATGATTGTTTCCTCCGGATATATGTTCCAGTTGGTGTGGTGTGGTTTTATGGTTATTATGTTACTTTCAATGTCGTGAACATCGTCTTCATACTGTTTCAGGGCCATTGCGATGACGGCGATGTATATTTCCTTGTCTATTCCGCCTGTTTGCAGGCCGTCTTTCAGCATGACTTTGGTCTTATGTCCGGTCTCGGCGAGCTTTTCTCCAGTCTTTACGGCAGCCTTGATTGGCTGTATCTTGCCGGCTTTCTTAAGTGTTTGCTTATGCGACATGAACAGTCCAAGCACGCGGAAGAATACGTACAGCAGTGCAAGGCAGAAAAACACAATGCCCATGGACAGCACGGTGATTCCAAGTCCGTAAGGGTCTTCACGTTTGATTTTTGCTATTTTTGTCTCGCTCATTTGCACAAAGTTCTCTATTCCTGGCGTAACGCCGTCAGGACTTTTCACTTCCCATTGTGCCGCTCCGTCCTTTATTCTTGCGTAAGACTGGTCAACCGCCAATGCGGGAACTGAAACAGAGTCTATCAGGTCGATGCCGTTGCCGTCATACAAGGCTATCCAAAGAGGTTCTCCGCTTTCCGCCTTGGCTTCAAGATGCAGTGTTCCTTGCGCTTGGTTGCCGTTAAGGAAGAACACGATGTGTTCACGGGCGGACATCGATGTACGGCTGTCTCCGTTGGGGATGCAGCTCATCATTGATGTGCGTTCGGGAACTGTGAGGCTTTTGTCAAGCACTCGGCGGTCTGTTGTAATGTACATGCCGCGCACGTCATACGTTGAGAAGGCGATGTTTGTGAGTTCCACCCATGCTCCCCGGTTGCCGTATTCGTCTTGCAGGTTGGCCTTGTTGTTGGTGAGTACTTCATTTATCTTGATGTTTCTTGCCCCTTGGCCGAACATCGAGACTATACTGCTTGCCAGCAAGGCAAAAAGTAGAAAAACGGTTTTTTTCATGTCTTGATGCTTGTTTTTAGGTTTTAAGGTTATGGATTTAAAGGTTGTTGTGGGTTGTCTGGAGGTCTTTTTAATAGTTGTAGGGTTACGAAGTCGCGTTTCCTATGACCTTATAACCCTACAACATCATGTCTGTTTTGCTACATTCCGCAGAAGAACAGCACTATGATTTGCGCCGTAAATATTCTAAGGAACATGCTCAACGGGTAGACTGTGGAGTAGCCTACGGCGGGCGCGTCCTTTGAACAAACAGAGTTGGCGTATGCCAATGCTGGCGGATCCGTGTATGTGCCGGCAATCATTCCCATAATCGTGAAGTAGTTGAACTTGTATTTCAGCCGTGCGATTATGCCTACAATGAAGATTGGTATGATGGTTATCAGGAAGCCTGTGTAGACGTATTTTATTCCGTCGCCCTGCACGATTGTTTCCAGGAAGCCGGCCCCGGCCTTTATTCCGACGCTTGCAAGGAAGAGCACCAGGCCTATCTCGCGCAGCATCATGTTCGCGCTGGTCGTGGTGTAGGTTACCAGATGGACTTTGTAACCGAACCGTCCGATGAGTATTGCGATGATGAGCGGTCCTCCGGCGATTCCGAGTTTTATAGGAACGGGGATTCCCGGGCATGCGATTGGTATGCTGCCGAAGAGTATTCCGACGAAGATGCCGACAAAGATTGTTGCGATGTTGGGCGCGTTGAGGCGTTTTACGGAGTTGCCGAGCACGCTGGCCATGCGGTTAACCGCGCCTTCAGGGCCTACCACCATCACGCGGTCGCCCACTTGGAGTGAGAGGCTTGAGTGTGCGAAGAGGTCCATGCCGTGGCGTGTAACTCTGGTCACGTTTACTCCGAAACCGCGTGAGAAGTGCATCTGCCCGAGTGTTTTGCCGTTGATTGACGGACGTGTGACGACTATTCGCTTGCTGACCATCGGCTCGTCTTGCGTTTTCCAGTCGATTTCGACTTCCGGCCCGATGAAGGCTATGATGGCTTCGGCGTCTTTTTCGGCGCACACGATGAACAGCTTGTCGCCGATGTGGAATACGGTTTTGCCCATGGGGGTCACCACATGGCCTTCATGGAGCAGGCGCGAGCATACGAAGTCGCGGTTGAGGAACTCGTGCACTTGCGCGATGGTTTTGCCCTCGAGGTATCCGTTTTCCACTGTGATGCTCATGAAGTGTGGCTTTACAGCTTCGTTGTCGTTCTCCTCTTCGTCGAGTTTCTCCTCTTCTTTCTCTGCTTTTATGTGGCAGATGTACCTTATCGCTATCGTGGCTCCGATGATTCCGAGCACGCCGAGAGGGTAGGCGCACGCGTAACCTGACGCTATTTGGGGCACGTTCCCGTCTTTGAACACTGACGCCAGCGCCTCGTTGGCTGCACCGAGACCCGGGGTGTTGGTCACTGCGCCGTACAGCGTGCCGACCATCATTGGAAGGTTCTTCGGGTCAGACGTGTCGAAGAAGATATAGTAGCATGCGAACATTACGAGTATGTTCAGCAAGATGACGGTGGTCGACAGGGCGTTGAGCGTGACTCCGCCGCGCTTGAAGCTCTCGAAGAAGCCCGGGCCGACCTGCAAGCCTATCATGAAGACGAACAGGATTAGTCCGAACTCTTGCAGGAACGAAAGCACGCTGGGCGTCGCCGTGAAGCCGAAGTGGCCTGCGGCTATGCCTGCGAAGAGGACAAACGTGACACCAAGGGAAATCCCACCGATCTTTATTTTCCCTAAAAACACTCCTACGGCTATGACGCTAGCGTAAAGCAGGGCTATGTGCGCCACAGAGTCGGTTGCCGTGAACAAATTTATTAGCCAATCCATAATATTTCTTTAAGATGGTGCAAAAGTAGCTAAATTCTTACTCATTTGATAATTTTTGTGCAATTATTTTAATGTGCGTTCAGTGCTTTTTGTATTTTTCACGGTTAAAAATTAAATTCTGTTTGTTTTTTTTATGCTTGTCGGAAAAATGCGTTATCTTTGCCAAGAGATATGCGGTGAACAGCCGCCCGTTGGCGCACGGCCGTGCGAAAGGCCGTCAATCGGCTTGCGAAAGGCCGTCTTTTACAGCGTGAAAGGCCGTCTTTTGGAGCGCAAAAGGCCGCAAATCGCAAACTGCCTGATGTCCAGGCTCTTACGCGCACGGCCTTGAGGCTTGCCTGCACGCATGCTATTGCCGCGTAAAACTGGAGTTGACCATATTTAATATTAGGTAATTACTTATAAACGATTTTTATGTCAAACTGTAAAGAAAAACTCTTCAGCGAGTTCAAAGCGCCCACACGCCAGGAATGGCTTGACAAGATACAAGTCGACCTGAAAGGCGCTGACTTCAACAAACGTCTTGTCTGGCGGACCAACGAAGGCTTCGACGTGCCGCCGTTCTACCGCAGGGAGGACGTATTGAAACTTGACACACCTGACGCTTTGCCGGGCGAGTTCCCATATGTGCGTGGCAACAAGAAAGCCTGCAACTGCTGGTATGTGCGCCAGGACATCATGGCCGATGATGCAAAGGCCGCCAACGCCAAGGCTCTTGACATACTTGGCAGGGGTGTAGACTCTGTAGGCTTCAAGATTCCGGGCGACTGTGTAAGCGCGGATTTCATTGAGATGCTGCTTGACGGGATAGACTGTGAGGCCGTAGAGCTGAACTTCAACACCTGCAAGCGCCACACTCTCGACCTCGCGCGCACGCTTGCCGCATATTTCGACAAGAAGGGATGCGACAAGGCCAGGGTGTGCGGCTCCTTGGACTGGGACCCGATGGAGAAGATTGTGATGAAGGGGCGCGATGTCACCCCGGTGCTCTCTTTCGCGCCGCAGATAGTCGACGCGTTGAAGGACTATCCACGTTTCCGCTGCATTTCGGTCAACGCCGTCGCGCTCAACAATGCCGGTGCATACATAGTTCAGGAGCTGGGCTACGCCATGGCGTGGGGCAACGAATACCTCAACATGCTGACCGAGGCCGGCGTCGACGCCGACATGGCGGCAAGCAAGCTGACTTTCAACATGGGAATTTCCGAAAACTTCTTCATGGAGATAGCCAAGTTCCGCGCCGCCCGTCTGCTTTGGGCAGAGATAGTGAAGCAGTATGGGCCGAAGAATGACGCTTCGTGCATGATGTGCGTCAACGCCGTCACCTCTAAATATAATATGACCTTGTTCGACAGCTACGTCAACCTGCTGCGCTCCCAGACGGAATCTATGAGCGCGGCCCTTGCCGGCGTGCATTCGATAGTTGTCACACCGTTTGATGCCGTGTATGAGACGCCAAACGACTTTTCCGAGCGTCTTGCACGCAACCAGCAACTGCTGCTCAAGGAAGAAAGCCATTTCGACAAGGTGGTAGACCCGGCGGCGGGCAGCTATTTTGTCGAAGAGCTTACCACTTCGCTCGCCAACGAGGGCTGGAAGATATTTCTTAACGTGGAGAACGAAGGCGGTTTCCTCGAAGCGGCGAAGAAAGGCACTGTGCAAGACGACATCAACGCCACGAACGCAAAGCGCCACGAGGCGGCCGCAAAGCGCAAGGAGTTCCTTCTGGGAACCAACCAGTTCCCCAACTTCACGGAAAAGTCAGAAGGCAAGCGGCCGCTCGGATGCACATGCCATTGCGGCGGAGGCCACAAGCACGAGGCTGCGTTCAAGGCAATCGAGACGACGCGTCTCGCTGCCGATTACGAGGATTTGCGCATCAAGGTGGAAGAAAGCGGAAAGGCCCCTGTGGCGTTCATGCTGACCATAGGCAATCTGGCCATGCGCCAGGCGCGCGCCCAGTTCAGCTGCAACTTCCTCGCTTGCGCCGGTTACAAGGTGGTTGACAACCTTGGTTTCAATACGGTGGAAGAAGGTGTTGACGCAGCCCTGAAGGCCGGAGCCGACATCGTGGTGCTTTGTTCGAGCGACGACGAATATGCAGAGTATGCCGTTCCGGCGTTCAAGTATCTTGACGGACGCGCCATGTTTGTAGTGGCCGGAGCCCCGGCTTGCATGGAAGACCTCAAGGCCGCAGGCATTGAGAACTTCATCCACGTGCGCTGCAACGTGCTTGAGACATTGAAAGAGTATAACGCTAAATTGGGAATAAAATGAGAAAGAATTTCAACGAAGTCAACATATTTTCCGGCATTAAGGCGTCTGACGGCGCACAATGGCAGAAAGACAACAACATAGCTCCCGACTGGAAGACGCCTGAGCACATCATGGTGAAGCCGGCGTATACAAAGGAAGACCTCGAGGGCATGGAGCATCTTGACTACACAGCCGGTCTGCCGCCGTTCCTGCGCGGCCCGTACAGCATGATGTACCCGTTCCGTCCGTGGACAATCCGCCAGTATGCCGGATTCTCTACGGCCGAGGAGAGCAACGCTTTCTATCGCCGTAACCTTGCAAGCGGACAGAAAGGCCTGTCTGTCGCGTTCGACCTTCCCACACACCGAGGCTATGACCCGGACAATGCCCGCGTCATAGGAGATGTCGGCAAGGCGGGTGTTTCCATTTGCTCGGTGGAGAACATGAAGGTGCTGTTCAACGGAATACCTTTGAACAAGATGTCGGTTTCCATGACGATGAACGGTGCCGTGCTCCCGATCATGGCTTTCTACATCGTTGCCGGACTTGAGCAGGGAGCCAAACTCGAAGAAATGGCTGGCACAATCCAGAACGACATCTTAAAGGAGTTCATGGTGCGCAACACCTACATATATCCGCCCGCATTCTCGATGAGGATCATAAGCGACATCTTCGCATATACTTCGAAGTTCATGCCTAAATTCAATTCGATATCAATCTCGGGCTACCACATGCAGGAAGCCGGTGCCACTGCCGACATCGAGCTGGCTTACACCATAGCCGACGGCTTGGAGTACGTCCGCGCCGGAGTGAACGCTGGCATCGACATCGACGCCTTCGCGCCGCGCCTCTCGTTCTTCTGGGGCATTTCGATGAACCATTTTATGGAAGTGGCCAAGATGCGTGCGGCAAGAATGCTTTGGGCTAAAGTAATCGAACAGTTCCATCCCAAGAACCCGAAGTCGCTCATGCTGCGCACACACTCGCAGACGTCAGGCTGGTCGCTTACGGAGCAAGACCCGTTCAACAACGTTGGACGCACCTGCATCGAGGCAATGACCGCAGCCCTGGGACACACCCAGAGCCTGCACACCAACGCGCTTGACGAGGCCATCGCCCTGCCTACCGACTTCTCGGCACGCATAGCCCGCAACACTCAGATATACATCCAGAACGAAACCAAGATATGCAAACATATCGACCCGTGGGCAGGCTCATACTATGTTGAGAGCCTGACAAACGAGCTGGCTCACAAGGCTTGGGAGCACATCCAGGAGATAGAGAAGCTCGGCGGAATGGCGAAGGCCATCGAGACGGGTGTACCCAAGATGCGTATCGAGGAAGCTGCGGCCCGCACCCAGGCCCGCATCGACAGCGGCGCGCAGACCATCGTGGGTACAAACAAGTACCGCCTTGATCATGAAGACCCGATTGACATCCTTGAGGTGGACAATTCGGCGGTGCGCAAGGAGCAGGAGGAAGGCTTGGCCAAGCTCCGCGCCTCGCGTGACAATGCGAAGGCGCAGCAGACTCTCGACGCGCTGACTGAGTGTGTGCGCACGGGCGAGGGCAATCTTCTCGAACTTGCCGTGGAGTGTGCCAAGGCGCGTTGCACGCTCGGCGAGATAAGTGATGCCTGCGAAAAAGTTGTAGGCCGTTATAAAGCAGTAATCAGGACAATATCAGGCGTGTATTCATCAGAAAGCAAGAACGACGCGGACTATAACAAGGCCTGCGAGTTGACGGAAGAGTTTGCAAAGAAGGAGGGTCGCCGTCCGCGCATCTTCATCGCCAAGATGGGACAGGACGGACACGACCGTGGTGCGAAGGTTGTGGCTACGGGTTATGCCGACTGCGGTTTCGATGTGGACATGGGGCCGTTGTTCCAGACGCCGGCCGAGGCTGCGCGCGAGGCCGTGGAGAACGATGTGCACATTGTTGGCGCAAGTTCTCTGGCCGCCGGCCATAAGACGCTTATCCCTCAGCTTATAGAAGAGCTTAAAAAGCTCGGCCGTGATGATATAATGGTGATTGCCGGCGGAGTCATTCCGGCGCAGGACTACGACTTCCTTTACAAGGCGGGCGTGGCCGCAATATTCGGTCCCGGCACTTCGGTGGCCAAGGCTGCGTGCGAGATGATGAACATATTGCTCGACAAATAACGCTTTGTACACAATGCGGCGTTTATCCGTCGTCATGGCGTATTAGTTGCGATTTTAAACTGGTGGAGGCCCAGTGGCGAGTCTCCATCGGTTTTTTCAGTGATGTCCAAAGCCTCGCATAGGTGCGGCCGTTACCGTTCGCGCTGATGCCTGGCCGCATGCCGCCCCGTCGGATGCCCGCTTTTTGGATGGCACTGATTGTCAGCCGTTTACGCAAGACTGGCAGCGTGCGTCGCAAAAGGCCGCCTTTTACCGTGTAAAAGAGCGTCTTTTACAAGTTGAAAGGCCGTTTTTGGGAACGTAAAAGACGGCCTTTTGCAATAAGGCTTGTTCCCTCTTTGTTTACAGTAGGGCATTTGCCGTTCCGCATGCAGCGGCTATTGTAAAGATGCTTTACCATGCCTGTCGGGCCTGCATAAGTCAAGAAAGGCGCTGATTTTATTAAATTTTGTAGCCGGCATGGTTTGTTATGAGCTAAAATTTTGTATCTTTGCAGCCGTGTTATAAGAAGTGATAAATGGCAAGAGGATTATTGGCTCCCGACTACATATTTGAATCGAGTTGGGAAGTATGTAACAAAGTTGGAGGCATATACACTGTGCTTTCGACGCGTGCGAAGACATTGCAAGAAGCGTTTAGGGACAAGATAATATTCATCGGTCCTGATTTGGACGATGCCAACAGCCTTTATTTCAAGGAAGACGACGAACTGCTTAAGGACTGGAGGGCGCATGCCGCCGACAAAGACGGGCTTGCTGTGAGGATCGGCCGCTGGAATGTGCCGGGAGAACCTTTGACCGTCTTGGTCGGCTTTGACCAGTATTATAAGGATAAGAATGAGATTTACACGTGGTTGTGGGAGCATTACGGGGTGGACAGCCTGCATGCTTACGGCGACTACGACGAGGCGTCGATGTTCTCATACGGTGCGGCAAAGGTTGTGGAGAGCTTCTACAACTTCTATCTGGACGAGTCGAAGAAGGTCGTTTACCATGGCAATGAATGGATGACGGGCCTTGGCTTGCTCTATCTGAACAACAAGCTCCCTCAAGTGGCAACGCTGTTTACGACCCATGCCACAAGCATCGGCCGCAGCATTGCCGGCAACAATAAGCCTTTGTATGACTACTTGTTCGCTTACAACGGCGACCAGATGGCCGGGGAACTGAACATGCAGAGCAAGCATTCGATAGAGAAGCAGACGGCGAGATATGTCGACTGCTTTACAACCGTGAGCGAGATAACGGCCAACGAGTGCAAGGAATTGCTCGACAAGCCGGTCGACTTCGTGCTGCCTAACGGTTTTGAGAACGATTTTGTCCCGAAGGGCGCACAGTTCACAGCCAAGCGCCGGGCGGCGCGCAAGCGCATATTCGAAGTGGCCAACGCGCTGCTTGGAGTGGAGATGGACGACAAGAACACCCTGATAGTGTCGACAAGCGGCCGCTATGAGTTCAGGAACAAGGGCGTCGACGTTTACATCGAGGCAATGAACCGCTTGTTGCGCGACAGCCGCCTGAGCAAGAAGGTCCTCGCTTTCATCGAAGTCCCGGGGTGGGTGGGAGAGCCTCGCCAGGACTTGATCGACCGCCTTAAGTCAGGACAGAAATACGATACTCCGCTGCACGTTCCGATGATAACGCATTGGCTTCACAACATGAGCCATGACAACGTGCTCGACATGATGAAATACCTTGACATGCAGAACCGTAAGGAAGACAATGTCAAGCTTATATTCCTTCCGTGTTATCTGAATGGGAACGACGGGGTGTTCAATGTCAAGTATTACGACCTTGTGCTTGGCAATGACTTGTGCATATATCCGTCTTATTATGAGCCGTGGGGCTATACGCCGTTGGAAGCGATAGCGTTCAAGGTGCCGTGCATAACGTCAGACCTTGCCGGATTCGGCCTGTGGGCCAATTCCGAGATAGGGCATTGCGGCGAGATAAAAGACGGCGTAAAGGTAATCCACCGTACAGACTATAATTATTCTGAAGTGGCCGACAGGATAAAGGACACCGTGGCGGACTTTTCCAACTTCTCTGCGGCAGAGGTGAAGACCTCGCGCGAGAATGCCGAGAAGCTTTCCAGAAAGGCGCTTTGGAGTAATTTCATCAAATACTATTACCAGGCATACGACTTCGCGTTGCGGAGCGCCGGGGAGAGGATGCGCCGGGACGGGGCTTGTCTTGGTGGTGGAAACGTTAAATGACAGACTTTTTTAGAGACAACATAGAACATTATAAGTTATGAAGATTAAAGCTGATTATGTCAACGCTCCTCAATGGAGAGAGGTGACGGTTAAATCAAGATTGCCTGAACAACTGAAATGTTTGGACGAGCTTGCTCACAACATGTGGTGGGCTTGGAACTATGAGGCAAGGGACCTGTGGAGAAGCCTTGACGAAGACTTGTATGAAGAAGTCGGCCACAGCCCCGTGCTTTTGCTCGAGCGTCTTAGCTACGACCGCAAGGAAGAGATCGTGCGCGACAAGGCCATCATGAAAAAGGTGAAGGAAGTGTACTCGCAGTTCCGCAAGTACATGGACGTGAAGCCCGACAAGAAGCGCCCGTCGGTAGCTTACTTCAGCATGGAGTACGGCATCAACCAAGTGCTCAAGATATATTCCGGCGGTCTTGGCATGCTTGCCGGCGACTATTTGAAGGAAGCCTCAGACAGCAATGTGGACATGTGTGGTGTCGGTTTCCTTTACAGGTACGGATATTTCAAGCAGTCACTGAGCATGGACGGGCAGCAGATAGCCAACTACGAGGCGCAGAATTTCAACTCGCTGCCCATAGAGCGCCAGCTTGACGCAGACGGCAATCCTATGGTTGTTGACGTTCCCTATGTCAACTATCTGGTACATGCCTATGTGTGGCGTGTGAACGTAGGCCGCATAAAGCTGTATCTTCTCGATGCGGACAATGAGATGAACTCAGACTTTGACAAGCCGATAACCCATTCTCTTTACGGAGGCGACTGGGAGAACCGCCTGAAGCAGGAGATTCTTCTCGGCATAGGAGGAATGCTGGCGTTGAAGAAGCTCGGAATAAAGAAAGACATTTATCATTGTAACGAGGGTCACGCCGCACTTTGCAACTTGCAGCGCCTGTGCGACTACGTGCAAGGCGGACTCACGTTCAACCAGGCCCTCGAGCTTGTGCGCGCGTCATCGCTTTACACGGTGCACACTCCCGTTCCGGCCGGACACGACTACTTTGACGAAGGCCTGTTCGGAAAGTACATGGGCGGATACCCTTCAATACTCGGCATCAGCTGGGACGAGTTCATCGGCATGGGCCGTACAAATCCCGACGACCACAATGAAAAGTTCTGCATGTCGACATTCGCCTGCAACACTTGCCAGGAAGTCAACGGCGTAAGCAAGCTCCACGGCTGGGTAAGCCAAAAGATGTTCTCTGGCATTTGGAAAGGATATTATCCAGAGGAAAACCACGTAGGTTACGTTACAAACGGAGTTCACTTCCCAACGTGGGCGGCCACGGAATGGAGAAAGCTTTACGCACAGTATTTTGACGCTTCCTTCATGTCCGACCAGAGCAACGAAAGCATTTGGCATGCCATTTACAACGTGCCCGACGACGTGATCTGGGACACGCGCATGGCATTGAAGAAGAAACTGACAGACTATATCCGCGACAAGTTCCGCGAGACGTGGCTGAAAAACCAGGGCGACCCGGCACGTGTCGTCTCTTTGCTCGAGAAGATAAACCCCAACGCCCTCATGATAGGCTTCTGCCGCCGCTTCGCCACCTACAAGCGCGCTCACTTGCTGTTTACCGACCTTGACCGTCTTGCCAAGATTGTCAACAACCCCGACCATCCCGTGCAGTTCCTTTTCGCAGGAAAGGCGCACCCGGCCGACGGTGCGGGCCAGGGCCTGATCAAGAAAATATTTGAGATAAGCCAGCGTCCAGAGTTCCTCGGCAAGATCATCTTCCTTGAGGATTACGATATGCAGCTCGCACGCCGCCTTGTTTCAGGTGTCGATATCTGGATGAACACCCCGACGCGTCCGCTCGAGGCTTCAGGCACGTCTGGCGAGAAAGCTGAGATGAACGGCGTTGTCAACCTGTCAGTCCTTGACGGATGGTGGCTCGAGGGCTATCGCGAGGGCGCAGGCTGGGCCTTGACGGAGAAGCGTACGTACAAGAACCAGGGCTACCAGGATCAGCTTGACGCCGCCACGATATACGGACTTCTCGAGAACGAGATCATACCCCTGTATTACGACAAGAACGAGAAGGGATACAGCGAAGGTTGGATAAAGGTTATCAAGAACTCAATCGCGACTATCGCGCCTCATTATACGATGAAGCGCCAGCTCGACGACTACTACAGCAAGTTCTACACGAAAGAGGCCGCACGCTTCAAGAAGCTTTCAGCCAACGACAACCGTCTTGCCAAGGACATCGCCCAGTGGAAGGAGACTGTAGCCGAGCGTTGGGACTCAATCTCGGTAGTGTCAAAAGAGACCACGCTGCCAGCCACAGGAATGGAGACCGGAGTGGAGTACAAGATAAAGTTCGTCATCGACGAGCAGGGATTGAACGACGCCATCGGCCTTGAGTTCGTTTCCGTCATGACGGACAAGGACGGCGAAGACCGCATATCAAACGTGTTCCCGTTCAAGCTGACAGGCCGCGAGGGCAACCTCTACACGTTTGAGGCCACTGTCGAGGCTTCTGAAGCCGGCACCTACAAGACCGGTGTGAGGATGTATCCCAAGAGCGAGAACCTGCCTCACCGCCAGGACTTCTGCTATGTGAAGTGGCTTTGATTAGCCTGAGCCGGTAAACAGGCTTGGCTGTTTATAGTATTTTTTACATGTGAAACGGCGCGTTGGCATTTTTTATGCCGGCGCGCCGTTCCATTTGTATGCCGTGGCCGGCAGAGGACGTGGGGCGACATCTGTGCCAACGGGTGACATTTTGCTACTTTGCATGAGATGAAATTATCAATATCAATCCATCTTTCTTGCAAATTCGGCGGATATTCCACGGATTTATGATATCTTTGCCGGGCACAGACAGAGTTTATGTGTGTTCTTTTAAGGATTGGTCTTATGTGCATCCATGAGGCACACGAAAGCCGGTGGGGCATAAGCAAATGTCTCAATGCGCAATTGTAATGGAAAATAATGAGCGGCATGGAAAAAGAATATGACAAGTGGATAAGAAGATGCGACACGGCAATCTGCAATAACCTTGAATCTGCGGACATGCTTGACCGTGGTCTTCTTTCTGTGAATATATTGAGCCAACTGCGCAACTTGATAGATCATATTTGCGTAAAGATTTTCGCAGAAAACGGCGGACGTATCGCCCAAGTGTATTATGATAATATCAAAGAGGCGAAGAAGTATGTTCATGGCAACGGGAAATTCCGTTTCATAAAACAGTTTTATGACTTGTTGCAGGTTTCGGTGTCACACTATACTCTTGAGTCTGAAAACTCAGAGCGCCTGATGCTTAAGTATTATGAATATCTGTTACGTGTCAAGCGTTTCATGAAGTCTGAGTACGGAATGGACATCCTGCACAACATAGACAAGTTCCCTTTGGACACAGACCCTGCATTTTCTGTCTATCACAGAGCGATTGCCGACAAGATTGTGAATCTTGACCTTGCAAATGCTTTCACGGAAGAAAGGCGATTTTATATTTATAAAGTCAAGCCTTTGTTTGTAGACGGTGCCGTTTATTATGAGGTAACGTTCTCGCTCGCAAATGAAAGGGTCAGCAAATTTGACAGGCTCATAGCCTTTACAAAATTGGAACTGACATCCAACTATGCCGTTTTGCTGCGTCTGACGACAACAGAAATCAACGTGTTTGGAGTTAGAATGCCTATATTGGTCATCGTGGACTGGAAGGTTTCAATACGGACGTGTGAATTTAAGAACCTTGGCAAGGTGTTGGGGATTGATTATCCTAACTTGCGTACAAATGCAAAAGAGTATGACAACCTGATGAATTATCTTACAGACAACAGATGCTCGTTGACTGAGATAATCGATTTTGATGAAGACCGCTTCATGGCCTTTCTGTCTGGAATCCAGAGGGGAGGGAAATCAAAGCATATCGGCGTGTTGTTGAAACGTTGCCGGGACATTGTCACTGAGAACGGTTCGGGAAGCACTGTGCTGCGCTACCTTCTGTTAAAGATGAACAACAAGATTCTCAAAAGCCAGTATAGCTCGACGCCATGTCGTCAGTTGGGAGATTTGCATCTTACCATAAAGGCAAAACCTTTTGACCGTATGCCTTTCAGCTTTTCATTGGCAAACCACAACCCGTTGCTGTCTGACTTGCTTGACGCAATTCCCATGTCTGGGCACGAGCAGGAATTTCTTGCCCGTCGTTTGATGAACAATGCGGAACACAACGGGACTATTTACACTCCCATGGAAGAGCTTGCCGCATTTGATGATGTAATGTCGTTGGCAAAACGCTATAACGACCGTCTGTATCACAGGCATCAGCATGCAAGAATAGAAGTGTTCAAAAACTTTCTGTATATCCGCCAGTACGAAGAGAATGTGCACCGCATCTTGCAGATGTTGAGCGAAAAGACTGGGAATGGATATCCAATTACCCGGCAATTGCAGATAGATGGCTTGGAAGTCCGGGAGTAAGTGTTGACAGTGAAGAGAAGCGTATGGCCATACGGCGCTTGTTCTCTGAATCTCAAGTCGCATTTGTGTTTGGCGCTGCAGGCACGGGCAAGTCTACTCTTATAAATCATGTTTCCCATGTGTTTGGTGACAAGGACAAGCTTTATATCGCAAACACCAATCCGGCGGTTGACAACCTGAAGCGTAAAGTGAACGCTGCAAACACAAGTTTTATGACCATCACAAGTTTTCTTGGTCGTGATGCCGAAGCTGATATATTGTTCATTGACGAATGCAGCACAGTCAGCAACGAAGACATGTTGGCAATATTGGAGAAAGGTTCGTTCCGTCTTTTAGTGCTTGTGGGTGACATGTTTCAGATAGAGTCCATAAGGTTTGGAAACTGGTTCAGTGTCTCGCATTCTCATTTCAAGGGCAGTTACGTGGTTGAGCTGGCACAGCCGTACAGGACTTCTTGCCCCGAACTGATAAAAACATGGGAAAAGATCAGGACCTTGTCGCCAGACGTTCTCGAATATCTCACAAGGAATGATTATTCGGCAAATCTCGACAGCTCGATTTTCAGCAAGGCAGAATCAGACGAGATTATACTTTGCCTGAATTACGGAGGCTTGTATGGAATAAACAACATCAACCGTTTCCTGCAAAGCAACAATCCAAATCCTTCTGTACGCTGGGGGATACATACATATAAGGTAGGAGACCCGATATTGTTTAACGAAAAAGACAGGTATGCGCCAATATTGTACAATAATCTGAAAGGTGAGATTGTCGGCATTTCAACCACCGGCCATTCCATATTCTTCACATTGAAGGTGTATACAGTGCTGTCAGACTTCGATATTGAAGGGACAGATATAGAATATGTCTCGCCGGGCGAATGCGGAACAACCATAATCCGCATAGAAGTGGAGGATGAAGACGACGACGATGATTCTGACACCGGGTCTGGTCGTGGGGTTGTTCCGTTCCAGATAGCTTATGCCGTTTCAATACACAAGGCTCAGGGACTTGCGCTGAAACGCACAAGGCAAAAATCGAGAGCAAAAAGAACATTATCTTACTTTTCATGCAGATTACATAAGGTATGTTTGACTTCGACAAAATAATGCATTACGGCGCAATGACGGTCTTATTACAGATTGCCGCACGCCGTTTTACTATGCAAAGATACGAATAAATGCATTGTCAATAATGCGTATCATTGATATTTTTTATGAATGTCGATATTTATAGACAGTTTCTTAGGCAAGAGATTATATGAAATAAGTTGTGTGGCTTTTCCATCTGTGCCCAGCTTGCTGTTTGAAATGGCACGCATTCCACCGCCGAAAGACGAGTGGGGTATTAGGCTATCCCAATATAAAATGTGGTGGACAATGGGCAAGCCCATACGTAAGCTGCAGAGTATAAATGGATAACGAGTATACGTTGGAGCGTGAATTTATCTCGTTTTTAGCTAACGAGTAACAAAATGTACAGGTTTTATGTCACTCAAAAGGAAATTTAGGACAGTATTGATTATGGCAAATATGGTTGTATGTCAAATTGGCATTTTACCGAGAAATGGACGATTGAAATATCTGTATAAAGGGTTGGATCGGATAGTGACTTTTGTGAATTATCGGATTATGGTGCTTTATTCGCAAGTTTTGCCAACCATTGACAGGTTAGTTTGCCTGAAAAATAGCCAATGGTTGAGATGGCAAAAGGATTGGTATGGCCTATGGCGTTTATCAACGTAAGACCTGTTAGATGCGGGCAACTTGGTGGCATAGGTAATGGAACGTTAGTAGTGCAATTATTGGAAGAATATTGGGTGATAATTCCGCTCTGTTTGCCGATGCAGCATATTATTGCTATTGACAGCCAATGAGTTACGTTTTAAACTGTAGAAGGGAAAATTTGCAAAATGTCTTCACTTGTCAAAATGCTCTTATTTAACGTATTTAACTTTTGTTTGCTCGAAATTCGGGAAGGATGTGGAAATATGTGGCGATTGCCGCATCTGTTTCCCGATGCAGTATGTGTACATCGTTGATTATCAATAGTATAGCACTCTAAAAGGTACAACCAGCAGGTTGGCAAGTATCTGAGAATGTGTAAGTTAGTGATTTTTAGCACCATTCTCGGCTTGTATCTCCATTTTGGAAAGTAAAAGTAAGTGTAATTTCTTGAATATCAAAATATGAGGTACAAAAACTTGTGAAAAATGCCGATTTTTGGTGAGAAAAGGTACAAAAATGGCCCTGAAACCGAGAGCCACATTATGATTATTTTGCGAAGTATTCAGTCTTCAACCAATAGGTATAAATTGGGTCCTTGGAAAGAGATTTCATCAGCCATAAGAGCTTTGAGATAGTTCAATTGCTGTGTGGTCAGTGTTTCGGTGATTGTTACAAACAACAGCCTTATATGGCAGCGGTCGCTATTCTTAAGACTGTCCAAGTAGTAATAATTTGAACAGAAAAAGAAGTTTTATTTCTTTTATTGTTCAAATTATTGCTATATTTGCAGTATGGATAGACAATTAAGTGAAATAGGGACTATTCCAATAACGACTTCAATCATTGAATCGTTGTATCCGGAACTGAAGTCTGCTGACAAGAAAGTGACCTGGCTCGAAAAGCAAGGGATCATCATCAGATTGAAGCGTGGACTTTATGTGATCAACCCCGTACATTCAGGAAAGACTCTGTCGAGTGAACTGATTGCCAATCATCTCTATTCACCTTCGTATATTTCAATGTCTACTGCACTACGATATTATGGACTTATCCCCGAGGCTGTATATGTTCATCAATCAATGACAGTAAAACATCCCCGAAGCTTTCAAACTCCAGTCGGCAGTTATGACTACAAATATATTTCAAGAGAGGCATTTCCGATAGGAGTAAAAAGTATGGATAAGGGTGACTATGCATTTCTGATTGCATCGCCGGAAAAGGCCTTGTGTGATTTGATTGCCAATTCCTCAAAAGTTATTCTTCGCTATATGAAGGATGTAGAGACATATCTTGAGCAGGATATTCGTATGGATATGGATAAGTTCCAGAAGATGAACGCAACCATCTTTGAAGATTATATCAAGGTGGGTAAAAAGGCTGATTCAATTTCGACACTTCTAAAATTCTTAAGACGATGAAAAATGAAATATTCGACAATATGCTCTCCCGTTATGACCTGACGACGGAGCAACATAAAAGAAACGCCATCTTTGAAGTGAACCAGCAGATGATACTTGCAGGCCTGTATGCCGGAGGCTTCTTTGAGTCGGCTGCGTTCTATGGCGGAACCTGCCTGAGAATCTTTCATGGCTTGCAGCGTTTCAGTGAGGACATGGATTTTTCATTGCTTACGCAAGATGACAAGTTCGATTTTACGAAATACTTCCCTGCTATCGTTGACGCCTTTGCAATGGTGGGTCGTGAGGTTGAAATAAAGAAAAAAGACAAGAAGAATTTCGGAAAGGTCGAATCGGCATTTCTCAAAGACAACACCGATGTGTATGATGTGACTTTCCAGACAGAGAAGTCAATAAAGATAAAGATTGAAGTAGATACTTGTCCGCCGTTGAACTTCAAGACAGAACAAAAGTTATTGCTTCAACCCAGTTCATTTATGACCCGTTGTTTCACACTTCCGGACCTTTTTGCAGGCAAGATGCACGCACTGGTCTATCGTGTGTGGAAGAATCGAGTCAAAGGTCGTGATTGGTACGACTTTGAATGGTATGTACGCCATAATGTTCCGTTGGATTTTACCCATTTGGCAGAACGGTGCAAGCAGTTTAACAATGAGAATATTACTCCAGAGTTATTCAAAGAGAAACTTATTGAGCGTCTCTCTACAGCTGATATAAAACAAGTGAAAGAAGATGTTTTGCCTTTCGTGCGCAATCCAAAGGAACTTGCCATCTGGTCAAATGATTATTTCATTCAGTTGGCTGGGATGGTAAGAATGGAGTAATACAACATTAAGTTTTATTTAAGAAATAAAGCCTAAGGTATTTTTTCTTATTGGCGAAGGCAATCCAAGTACGGTTACACTTATTCATAGTCTCATAAAGTACTCAGTCTTCAACCAATAGGCATAAATCGGG